>CP063168.1 GCA_016806145.1 Variovorax paradoxus | reverse complement strand
TGGCCTCGTCCCACTGCAGTCTCGAAACGGAACCATGCACTCACGACCTTGCCTTCGCACTGCACACTTGCGCGATCAAGCGCCCAGGCGATCGAGCCGTCCATCCGCGGTAGCACATGCGAGAGCATCTCTCGTACCGAAGCCACGCCCTCGACCGTCTTGATGTTCCAGGTGAACGCAAGGAAGTCGCGCCAGAAGCAGTCGGGCTCGAACAAGCCATCCAACGCCTCCAGCTTTTGCTGGGATAGTGTGTCGGCCAGGGCTTCGAGCCACTCAGCGACTTGTGCGGCAGCCGTGGAAGAGTTGTCGGAATCGGGAGAGGTTTGGACGATCATGGGGAAAGTGGCGGGGGTTGTCTCTATTGCTCTCGTGGGGCTCTCGCGAGGTGGATCTTCAATCAGGGAGGTTCTGGAGATGACACGCTGCCTGGTGCCCACCACCCTTGTCCTCCAGCACTGGCGCTTCGCTGCGACAGCGGTCGAATGCATGACGGCAGCGGGTATGGAAATGGCAGCCAGCAGGCGGGTTCACCGGGCTCGGCACGTCACCCTTGAGCACGATGCGCCGATGGCCCTTGGCCTGACCAGGCGCAGCCGACAGCAATGCCTGTGTGTAAGGATGGCGAGGCGCGGCGAACAGATCGCGCGCAGTGCCTTGCTCAACGATACGGCCGAGGTACATCACTGCCACGCGGTGCGTCATGTGTTCGACGATACCCAGGTCGTGGCTGATGAACAGCAGCGCCAAGCCGAGCTCGGCCTGCAAGTCCTGCAGCAGGTTGACGATCTGCGCCTTCACTGACACATCGAGCGCCGAGACCGCTTCATCGCAGATCATGAGCTGGGGATTCGAAGCCAATGCGCGCGCGATGCAGATGCGCTGGCGCTGGCCGCCCGAGAATTCATGAGGATAGCGGCGCGCGGCATCGCGCGGCAGCCGCACGAGGTCCAGCAATCGCTCCACGCGGACGCGTTGCGCTTGCTCAGACAGGTGAGGCTCGAAGTTTTCGATGGGCTCGGCCAGCACCTGCGCGACGGTCATGCGCGGGTTGAGGCTGGCGAACGGGTCTTGGAACACAACTTGCAACTTCTGCCGCATCGGCCGCAATTGCCGTGCGGACAGGTTGTCGATGCGCTGTCCGTCCAGTCGCACTTCGCCTGCGGTGAGGTCGAACAGGCGCAGCACCGATCGACCGACGGTCGATTTCCCGCATCCCGACTCACCCACCAGCGACAGGGTCTCGCCACGCTCCACATGGAACGAGACGCCATCCACCGCATGCACCTTCCCCGTCGCCTGACCAAGCCAGCTGCGCTTGAGCGGAAAGTGCTTCTTCAAGTCCTTGACTTCGAGCAGATGGCTCATGCGACAAGCTCCATGGGATTCGTCTCGGCGGGCGCGTGATGGCAGGCCGCGAAATGGCCGCTGGACTTGGCTTCGAGCGCGGGCATCGCCCGATGGCACAGCTCGGTCGCCTGGGCACAGCGGCCAGCAAACAGGCAGCCGTCGATGCGCTGCTCCAGACTCGGAACCATGCCCGGAATCTCGGCCAGCCGCGAACGCTGGCCATGCTGCGACGCTCCAGGCCGCGGAATCGCCGCGAGCAGGCCGCGCGTGTAGGGATGCCGTGGGCGCGCGAGCAACTCCGCGACCGGCGCCTCCTCGACCTTGCGGCCGGCATACATCACCATCACGCGCTCGGCCACGTCGGCGACCACACCAAGATCGTGCGTGATCAGCACGATGGCCGCGCCGGTACGATGCTTGAGCTCGGCCATCAGATCCAGGATCTGCGCCTGAATGGTGACGTCCAGTGCGGTTGTCGGCTCATCGGCAATCAGCAGCTTCGGATTGCAGGCGAGCGCCATCGCGATCATCACGCGCTGCCGCATCCCGCCTGACAACTGGTGCGGATACTCGTGCAGACGGCGCTCGGGGGCCGGAATTCCCACCAGCTGCAGCATCTCGACGGCACGCCTGGCGGCCGCGCGCTTGTCGAGCTTCTGATGCAGGCGCAACGTCTCGGCAATCTGGAAGCCCACCGTCAGCACCGGGTTCAGGCTCGTCATCGGCTCCTGGAAAATCATGGAGATCTCGTTGCCGCGCACCGCGCGCAGCGCGGCGTCGTCGAGCGCCAACAGGTCGCGCTGCTGGAAACGGATGCGCCCCGCGATCTTGGCTGGTGGCTCAGGCAACAGGCGCAGCAATGACATCGAGGTGACGGACTTGCCGCATCCCGACTCGCCCACGATCGCCAGCGTCTCTCCTTCGTTCAGATGAAACGACAGACCATCGACGGCGCGGTTGATGCCGTCGGGCGTACGAAAGTGCACGCGCAGGTTCTCGACTTCAAGCAGTGCCATCTCAGATCCCCTTGGCCACGCGCGGGTCCAGCGCATCGCGCAACCCGTCGCCCAGCAAATTGATGGCCAGCACCGTGGCCGACAGGAACACGGCCGGGATGAAGACGATGTAAGGCTTCACCTGCCACAGTGCCCTGCCCTCGGCCATGATGTTGCCCCACGAGGGCGTCGAGGGTGGAATGCCTGCGCCGATGAACGACAACATGGCCTCGATGATCATCGCGCTGGCGCAGATGTAGGTGGCTTGCACCATCATTGGCGCGATCGTGTTGGGCAGGATGTGGCGTCGGATGATTCGCAGCGTAGGCGTACCTGTAGTGATGGCCGCGTCCACGTAAGCCTGCTCGCGCAGTGAGAGCACCACGCCGCGCACCAGCCGCGCCACGCGCGGGATTTCCGCGATGGTGATGGCGATGATCACATTGCCGATGCTGCCACGCGTGAGCGCCATCAGCGCGATGGCCAAAAGAATCGGGGGAATCGACATGAGCGCATCCATTGCGCGCATGACCGGACCGTCAGCCCAGCGCACGAAACCCGAAAGCAGACCGATCGCGAGCCCGATCGCGGTGGCAATGCAGGCCACCGAAAACCCCACGACAAGCGAAACCCGTGCACCCAGAAGCACACGCGAGTAGACGTCGCGACCGAGCATGTCGGTGCCGAACCAAAATTCGGCAGACGGTGCACGCGTGCGCCGCGCCGGCGCGATCGAGCTCGGGTCCACAGTGCCGAGCCAGGGGGCAAAGAGTCCGATCAGCACTAGGACCAACAGCAGGCCCCCGCCGATGGCGATCGTGGGATGGCGGCGGACGAAGCCAATCCAGCCGCGACGCACCTTTACCGGCGGCAGCAGTTCGGGCTGCGTAGCGGCCTCGGACGCAGGCACGGGCATCGCGCGCACTTCCATGGGAATGTGAAGGGAGTTCAATACCGGATCCTCGGATCTAGCAAGGTGTACGAGACGTCGATCAACAGGTTGATTAGCATGTAGACAAAGCTGAACATCAGTACCACCCCCTGGATGACGGGGTAGTCGCGTCGCAGGATGGCGTCCACCGTGAGCCGACCAATGCCCGGAATGGCGAAGACGCTTTCGGTAACCACCGCACCGCCGATCAACATGGCAATGCCCAGCCCGATAACGGTGACGATCGGCACCGAGGCATTTTTCAGCGCATGCACGAACAGTACGCCACGGCTCGCGAGTCCCTTGGCCCGCGCGGTACGCACGTAGTCTTGCTGCAGTACCTCCAGCATGGTGGTCCGGGTGATGCGTGCGATCAGCGCAACATAGCCGAAGCTCATCGTCAAGGCCGGCAGCAACAGCCGCTGCAGCCAGGGCCATGCACCTTCTGATAGCGGCACGTAGCCCTGCACCGGCAGCCACTGCATCTGCAGCGCGAACACCCAGGCCAGCATGTAGCCGACGGCGAACACGGGGACCGAGAAGCCGAATACGGCGAAAGCCATGATGGCTCGATCGAACAGGCTGCCTGCCTTCCAGGCGGCGATCACGCCCAACGGGACCGCGATCAGCACGGCAGTGACCAGCGTCATCACGAGCAACGAGACGGTGGCCTCCATGCGCTGGCCGATCAGCGCGGTCACCGGCGTGCCGGTGAAAATCGACTTGCCGAGATCGAAGTGCAGCACGCGCCACGACCAGTCGGCGAACTGCGCGAGGAAGGGACGCGACAGGCCGAGGCTCTCCCGAATTCGCGCGAGGTCCTCGGGAGTGGCCTGGTCACCCGCGATCATGGCGGCCGGGTCGCCCGGTGCCAGGTACAGCAGACTGAAGATGAAGAAAGCAACCATGGCCATCACGGGCAGCGTGGTTCCTGCGCGGCGAAGGATGTAAGCGAACATGGCGCTCAGTCCCTCGTGGCCGCGGCCATAGCTTCTTCGATCGCCGAAGGCGACTCGGGCAGCGACTGCCCTGCGTCGACGATCAGCGTCTGCCCGGTGATCGCGCCTGCCTCACGGCTCGCCAGGAACAGCGCGCCGTTGGCGATGTCCTCCACCCCCGCGAGGCGGCCAAGCGGGCTCATCACGAGCTTCTTGCGCTGATAATCACTCTTGTGCGCAGGTTGCTCCTCAGTGCGCACATTGCCGGGCAGAACCGCATTCACCGTGATTCCCCAGGGCGCGAGCTCGATCGCAGCACAACGCATGAAGCCGAGTTGGCCAGCCTTGCTGGCTGCGTAGTGCGCATAGCCTGGATAGCCCCCGGTCGTGCCGGTGATCGAGCCGACGATGACGATGCGGCCGTCGTGCCGCGCCTTCATCGCGTCGAGGCACGCCTGCACCGATAGAAAGGTGCCCTTGAGATTGACGCTGGTCATCGCGTCGAAGCCGTCCGCCGTCATCTCGTCGATGCGAGCGCGCGGAAAGATGCCGGCGTTGGCGCACAGCACGTCAATGGCTCCGTAGCGCGCGAGAGCTTCCGCGGCCATGGCGCGTGTGGCCTTGGGGTCGGTGATGTCGGCGGCAAAGCCCGAGGCCGTGCCACCGATCTCCTGCGCGGTGCGCTGCGCGTCTTCCAGCCGCCGTGCCACCACGAGCACCCGCATGCCAGCCGCGGCAAAACGAGCCGCGATGCCGCGGCCGATGCCTCTGCTAGCTCCGGTGACGATGGCCGTGCGGCCGTGCATTGACGCAAACATCAGTACGCCTCCTCGTCGCTGGAGCCGAAGCCCGTGAACGGTGCCGGGTCGATGAACCGGCGCAGCACGTTGGCGGTGATGCGGCTCACGTTGTTGTCGTACCCCCGGTGCGCAAGTGCCATGCCCCAGGCAATGGACCCGGTGGTGAATACAGCACCGCCGCGCGCGGTCGGGAAGAAAGTCATATCGGCACGGATCTGGTTGTTCTGATCGCCACCCAGACCGCGGTGGCTCACGCCGAACTCCTCGGGCGTGGCCAGCCCGCCCGAGCCGAAGTCGTCGGCCGTGGCCACGCGCAGAAGGTGCGGTGGCGAGCCCAGGCGCGTGTCGACGCGGTCGATCTCATGGCCGCCGGCGCCACCGCGCAGGCCGAAGTCGCCGATGACCTCCTGCTCGCCCACGCCCTCGAAGATGAAGGCAACGCGCGGATCGAGGCTGTCGGGTAGCCTCCTGTAGGCGCAGCCGCGGTCGAACACCTGGGCATCGAAGCCCACGCCCACCAGGCGCTGCGGCGGACGTCCGTTGCTGCGCCACAGGCCGCTGGGTTCGCCGGTGCTCGACAGACCGTTCTCGCCAGGCTCGCCCTCCCAGGTGCGCGTGCCAGTGAGCCCGCGGCGGATCTCGATGCGACCGGGCTTCGTCGGATGGAAGGCCGTGCGCCAGTAGAAGCCGTTCCCGCCGAGATAGACGTGCCGGCCGCCGCCGGCCTGATAAGTCTCGAAAGCATCGAGCATCTGCTGTGTGTAGTACTCCGGATGGCAGCCGGTGAGGACGCAGCCATAGTCCGCAAGCAACTGCGCACCGTGACGGTGAATGTCCGAGTCGGTGATGACGTCGTAAGAAATGCCCGTACTGTCGAGCCAGTCGATCACGCGGGTGTCCATCTGGTAGTAGCCACCGCCATGGGGACGCATGTTCAGGATCGGCCGCGCGGCGCTGGCATAGCACCAACCGCTGCCGTCGGAATGTGTGTCGTAGGTCGACAGTCCGAGCTCCCGGTGCTCCTGCAGGTAGGCGTCGTCAGGGCCCAGTACAAGCAATTGTTCGAGCATCGCTTCGGTGGGCTGCAGGTCGAGACGGATCGCGCTGTTCGAATAGGCAAGGAAGGTGGCAGTCGAAGCCACGAAGGCCAGGCGCGCGCGCGCCTGCCCGGGCTGCGCGCCGATGAAGAATGGCACGTGACTCTCGGCCGGCTGGCCGTCGGTGTCTGTGGCGCTCAGCCGCAGGGAGTAGAAGCCGCTGGGCCAGTCCGTCGGAATGTCCAGGGACAGATTGGTATTCCAACGGCAATCGTCGATATCGTCGTTGTGGAAATGGATGGCCCCGTACTCCTCGGTCGCCTCGGTCCAGTGCGGTGTGCGTGCGCTCCAATTGGCACCGGTCACGGCGCGCGTGGGCGCGTTGCGCAGCTTGCCATGCAAGCCATGAGGACCACGGTCTACGATGCGGTCGCTGCCGATGCTCTCCGAGAAGTCCCATGCCGCGACGAGGTCGGCGTCACCGCGCGCGGGCCGCAGCGCGGCGGCGCTGGCGCGCAGGGCCTCGAGAGAATGCACGCCGGCATGCAGCCGTGGACGGTCAATCTTTCCATTGAAATGCGCTGCCGCCAGATGCTGCGTGCCGTCATCGCACAGGTGCGCCGCAAAGCTCAGCGGCAAGCCAGCGGGCCAGGCGGCGTGGCGCGGCGCCGAGCCTTTGTCCGAGGCACTGCGATCTCGCCCACCAAGAACATCGAGACTGTGCTGGAACACCTCCAACTGGCCGCTGGTCGCGTCATAGCTTGCTCCGATGAACGCCCACTCCCGTTCAAGCAGCGCGCGAGAAGCGGTCGCCGAGCAAGTGTGGCCCGCGACTGCGACGGCGAAGCTCGCGCGGCCCTGCGCATCGAGGCCCAGGCGCCAGCCCTCCTGCGTGTCCTCGCGCCAACGCGCCACCACGGTCTGCGCGCCAGCATCGAGCAAGGTCGGCCAGACCCAGCAGCCGATGCTGAAAGAGCCCAGTGCGCGCAGCACCGGTGCATCGTCGACCAATCCACAGGAGCCGGCATGGATTGGTTGATGGGTGAGCGCGACCTCACCGTCCAGCGGCGAAGGCATCGCAATCAGCTGCACGCCGGGTCCCGATGGATCGGGATCGCCGCAGCGGATCTTCACAATTTGTGCGCGCGCCGAGGTGAGCGTGGCGCTGCTGAGCTTGAATTCGACAGTCGAGCCGCGGGCGACTTCGATCGGCGCGGCATATCCGATGACGGCAACGGTATTCAGCATGGGGGCCTCAGTCGAGGTTCAGGTTCGAGATCGATTCGCCGGTGAGCAATTCCCAGCGCAGGCAAAACACCGTCCACTCCGCATCCGCGATGCTCGTGAACACCTGTTCAGGGAAGGTCTTCAGCGGCTCGCCGCGCCGCTCCGGCAGTTGCGCCAGCATCCAGCGTCGACCCGGCTCCAACATGAGCAGCACGTGTCGCTGCCCCACTCCGGACCAGCGCATCCGGTAGAGCACCTGCTGCAGCTCCAGGCTGTAATGGCCGCGGGGCATGCGACGGAACTCGCGTGCCAGGTCGAGCCGCGTGGGATCGATGAGGTAACGCGCCTGGGATGCGTCTGTGGTGAGCATGGACGGGCCGCTTTCGTGATGGCGAAGGAGGATCGCGATCGCCGCGGATCAGGCCTTCTTGATGTTGTGGAACAGCGGCGAGCCGTCAAGCATGCCGCTCAGGCTCTTGCGGTACGCGGCCGGCTGCAGCATCAGTCCCGTCGGGATGTAGGGCACATCCTGGAAGGCCTGTAGCTGCATCTCGCGGGCCAAGCGCTGCTGCTCCGGGAGTGCGGCGGCACCGAAGAAAGCATCGAGCAGCGCCTCGTGCTTGGCGCTTTCGGGCCAGCCGAATGTGCCCTTGGCCCCGACGCCGCGCATGTAGGTGTGCAACGGCGGGCTGGTAGTGATGATGCCCGGCACGAAGTTACAAAACAGGTTCCAGCCGCCCTTGTCGATCGGCTGCTTGGAGGCCAGGCGCTGCAGCACCGTGCCCCAGTCGAGCGACTGGTAGTCGAGGTTGATGCCCACGCGCTTGAAGTAATCACCCGCCACTTCGCTCATCGCGTTGAGCACCGCGAAGTCGGTCGGCACCAGCATCACCACTTTCTCGCCCTTGTAACCTGCTGCGGCAAGGTCCTTCTTGACCTTTTCGAGGCTCCTCGCGCTCGTGAGGGATGCCATGCCACCGTCGTTGGCGTAGGGCGTGCCCGGCAGGAAGAAGCCCACGTTGTCGCGCCAGCGCAGCTTGTCCTCGCCCATCGCGGCCATCATGTAGTCCGACTGCGTGATGCCCGCAAGCAGCGCGCGGCGTACCGCGGGTTTGTCGAAGGGCGCGTTGAGCTGATTGAAGCGAATCATCGCCATCGAGCCGGCCTTGTCGTGGACCTGCACGTTGATGTCCTTGTGGCCACGCAACACCGGGATCAGGTCCGGGATGGGCTGCTCCCACCAATCCACCTCTCCGGACTGCAACGCTGCAGCGGCCGTGGCGGCGTCGGGGATGGTGTGCCACTCCACGCGATCGACATAGGCGATCTTGGCGCCCGAGGTGAAGGCTGGTGCGCCCTCACGAGGGACGTAGCCCGCGAACTTCTGATACACCACGCGCGACCCCGGCACCCGTTCGCCGGGCACGAAGCGAAAGGGCCCGCTGCCCATCATCTCCGTCACCTGCACTGACGGCTCGGTGGCGGCCAAACGCGCCGGCATGATCGGACACATGCCGCTGGTCTTGCTCAGTGCGAGCGGTAGCAAGGGAAACGGCTTCTTGAAGCGAAAACGCAGGGTCTTGTCGCTCGGCGCGCTGAGCTCGTCGAGTTGCGCTCGCATCAGCTGCCCCAGCACGTCGACCTTGGCCCAGCGCTCGATGCTGGCAACCGCATCGCGTGCGAGCACTGGAGTGCCGTCATGGAACGCGAGCTTGTCGCGCAGCGTGAGCGTCCAGGTCTTGCCGTCATCGCCGACCTGATGCCCGGCAACCATCTGCGGCTGCGGCTGGAACTGGTTGTCCATGCCGTAGAGCGTGTCGAACACCATCATCGCGTGATTGCGCGTGACCAAGCCCGTGGTCTGCACCGGGTCGAGCAGCGCGAGGTCTGCCTGCGGGACGAACTTGATCACCTTGGCCTGTTGGCCGATGGCGAAGCCCGGCATCAATGCACCGGCGGCGCCGGCCTTGAGGACATCTCTGCGTTTCATGCGAATCTCCAGGAGCGATGAGGGATGGGTCGAAGGTCTTTGAGAAAAGCGGGTCTCAGGCAGGCTCGGTTGCGAGCGCGGCGCGACGCAGGCGCTCCATCACGCGCGCATCGTTTTGCGGCGGCAGCGCGGCACGGCTGTGGCGCAACTCGGCAAAGGCGTCGTCGGTACGCTCGAGCGTGCGGGCTACGTCCTCGGGCGTGAGCGCCGCATTGATGAACATGTTGTGGTATGGATGCAGATAAACCCCGCGGCGTACGGCAGCCGCGGTCCATGCATACCCAACGCGCATATCGGCGTCGTCCTCGAAAAAGATCTGGGGCATCTGCACGGGGCCGGTCTGACGCAACGCGAAACCGTGGCTGGCAGCTTGCGCTTGCAGCCCATCACGCAGCAGCTGACCCGTGTGCATGATGCGTTCGAGGTAGTCGGTGTCGCGGACCAGTTGCAGTGTGGCAATCGCCGCTTCCATTGGAACGGCAGAGAACCAGAAGGAGCCTGTCACGTAGATGCTTTTGGCCGCGTCGCGCGCTTTCTCCGAACCCAGCATGGCCGAGATCGGATGGCCGTTGGCGATGCATTTGCCCCATGTGCTTAGGTCAGGCTGCACGCCGAGCGCGGACCAACTGCAGTCACGCGCCATGCGAAAGCCCGCGCGCACGTCGTCCACAACCAGCAGCGCATCGCGTTCGTCGCACACCCGCCGCACGGCACGCGCATAGTCAGCGCCCGGCAGGTATTGGTCGCTGAAGGCTTCGTGACGAAATGGCGTGGCGAAGATGCCTGCAAGATCGTCGCCGGCGAGTTCGACAGCCGCCGCCAGGCTGTCCAGATCGTTGTAGCGGAACGGGATGATGTGCGCGCGATCTTCGGGCGTGCTTCCCGCGGCCTGCGGCATGCACCACGGCGCCGCGCCGTGGTAGGCGCCTTGAGCCAGAAGCACCTTGCGGCGCTGGCGATGAGCTCGCGCGCACACCAGCGCCATGGCCGTCGCGTCGGTGCCGTTCTTGCAGAACATCGCCCAGTCCGCATGGCTCACTGTGTCGACGAACAGCTCGGCCAGGCGCACCATCGCGTCACTTGGGCCCGTCATCGTGTCGCCGCGCTGCGCCTGCGCACGTGCGGCTGCCTCGACCGCCTCGTGACCGTAGCCCAACAGGTTGGGGCCGAAGGCACACATGTAGTCGATGTACTCGTTGCCGTCCACGTCCCAGAGCCGCGTGCCCTGCGCGCGCTGGAAGAACTGGGGAAAGTCCGCCGGCAGCAGCCGCGTGGATTCATGGCCGTACATGCCGCCTGGCATGACGCGCTGCGCACGCGCTTGAAGCGCCTTGTCCTGGGTATTCGTCCACATGGAAGCCGTCCTTTGATGGGGTTGATGTCGATGTCTTCGCTGCGACACGCCAGTTGGCGCGCCGTCCTAGTCGATATTAATTGATAGAAAATTCGACTTCAACAAAATTTGGGGCTAAGGAGGCTCACGTCAGGATGGTGCACTGCAGCGGAAAAGCTGCACCTATTTCGCTCACGCATGAACGACACGCGAGCAGAACCAGCACTGACGCAAGGACAATGCCAAGACGAATACTATTAAAAGATTATTCGAATAAGAACGCGGAAAACCCGCATGCCCGGACCGAGGCCCCGGGGCCCCGGCGTCTCAACGTCGAGGCTCCAGCACCTCGGGCATGAAACAGCGCAGGTAGACAACGGCCGCACGCACCGACTCGGTGATGTACTCGTCGGTGATGCGCCCGTGGGCGCTGTACGACAGCGCCCAGACGCCATCGGAAATCGCAAGCGCAACGGCCAGGCGTTTCTCGAAATCAGGGATGCGGGGCGTCTCGAAGTAGCGCACGAACTGGTCCACCCGCATGCGCGTGAGCACCGTGTTGCCGTGCATGTCGAGGTTGCGTACCTGCACGCTCACGCCCGCTCCCATGAACAGGCGCAGGGCAGCCGGGTGTGCATTCAAGTAGGAGGACGAGCGTCGCTGGTTGCGCTCGACCATTTCCTGCCAGGTCTCTGGCATCGGGTCATGCGGCTGCGCGGCCAGGCGCCACAGCTCGGCATGGAAGCGCTGGGCCAGGGCGACGAAGGCCGCGTTTCGGTTGGGGAAGAAGTGATACACCGAGGCCAGTGGCACGCCAGCGATGTCGGCAATCTGCGCCAGGCTGATCTCTTCGTTCTGATTGTGAGCCAGCAACTGCTCCGTCGCGTCAAGCAACGCGTCGAAACGCTCCTGGGCGTGCTTTCGCACGGGATTGCGGGGACCGCTGCGCGGCCGGGCGACAGGTTCAGAACTCATGGGGCCCTCAGGCAAATACAGAAGCATCCCAGCTTCCTGAATGAGAGCGATCCTAGCGTCCTATGCGCACCGCGCGTTCGCCAGACAGCCCCGAGGGACGAAGAAGGCTTGAAGGATACGTCCAAGGGCGCCCTGCTGCCACCACTCTTGCTACGCTTGCGATGGGCCCGGCACGAATCGACGAACGCGATCCATGGCTGCAGGCAACCGATCCAGCGCATCGACGAGGACTTGGTCGAGAGCTGAACTACCAGCCTGCGCTTTCACTCTGGAGCTCCACCTGAGCGACGAGAGGGCGTCCCGCTGCTGCGAGATGATCGTTCAGGCACCGGCACCGGTGCCGGTGCCGACGAACATTACGTTGTAGGCATGGTCCTCGGCTGAGCTGCTGCCGGACTTCGTAGGCCGTAGCCCCTGCGCCGGCAGGAGCGGATTTCGAGCGCCGGGGACTTGCGCGCATCCGCTGCTCGTGCAGCGAATCCGCGAGTGCGAGCGCGCCTGCAGTCACTGATGGAGGCGAAAAAAAGCGAAGTCAAAATACTGCAGGGCAGGTACTTCAGGAAGACGAGTCACCGGCGCCGATGCTCCAGCTTCGTCGACGCCAGGACCTACTTTGGGTTCGCAGCAAGTGGCGAATGGATAGCGACCACGCGGTCAGCAGGTTGCAAAATTTCGAGAGTTTCGAAGGGCTTGTACGCGGATGCTGCCGGCCTCACAGTTGAAGGCGCGCTGGGCAAACAACTCAAGAACGCAAAGAGATCAATGTAAAGTCTCAGAATGACTTTTATGCCTTCACTACAAGACTACGTGCGGCGGATAACCAGTTGTCCACTCAGAGCCTGGGCCAACAGGCCGCCTTGGGAACTGACGACTCGTTCCGAAACCGTGGTAAGCGAACTGATCATGGAAACGGCAAACGATGATTTCGACGTCATCGACAACGTTTTGATCCACCGAACCGCAATCGTCGAGCGCAACGCAGTGCTCAAAGGCCCGTTGGTGATTGGTCCACGCAGTTTCATTGCATCAGGGGCCTACCTGCGCGGCGGCTGCTGGCTAGACGAGGACTGCGTCATTGGTCCAGGGTGCGAGGTGAAATCATCCTTCATTTTTGCTTCGTCGAAACTCGCTCATTTCAACTTCGTTGGAGATTCCATTCTGGGCGAGCGCGTGAACGTTGAAGCTGGCGCCCTCATCTGCAACTACCGCAATGAGCGCCCCCAAGCTGGAATCCGAGTTCGGATCGGCGCCAATCTTGTTACCGTTGATGCAAACAAGTTCGGAGCGCTCGTTGGCGATTATTCGCGGCTAGGTGCGAATTCGGTAGTTGCCCCAGGGGCATTGCTGAGCCACGGAACTCTTCTGGGTCGCACTGAACTGCTAGATCAAGAACACGCGTAGAACAGCGTCTCGAATCTGCTTGGGCCACACACGACCTGATCTGGCATCGCACACGGTAGTCTCGCCGCCGGCGGCTTGCCGCCTAGTCGACGGCGATTTCGCCACCCTCCTTTGGCTCGCTGAATTCGATGGAGTTGCGAGCTCGTCTAGTGTAGAGCACCCCTCGGCCTCTGGTCGAAACCGGGCACGCCGGAGGAGATCGGACAAGCGAATTTAGCGATGTATCTCCTCACCCCGGAAGTCCAACCAAAAACATAAACTGACTTAAAGTCTGCCTACACACATCGCCGGAGTACTAGCATCGACTACTCCCCAGCTAGCAAAAGATGATTGCTTTTCCGTGATAGCCTGTTGATCCCGATAGATGAATCCGCCCGTCTTTCACCACGACACCCGCAATTCATTAGAAATTGCTATATTGAAAAGCCGACACGCAAAAGGCTTTGCTTTTGCACAGTCACTGGTTGGCCGAAGCGACAATGAGATATTCCTTAACGAGTCCCGGGTTTCGGAGCTCGTGGCTCAGGGGCTTCCTTTGGACGCCGCGTTGCTCGAGCTAGTGATCATCACCAAGCCAGACGGCAGACGCTCTGCCGTTGCCGCACGACATCTGGACTTGTCCGCACCCCATGTATCCGAGCTATTATGGAGTTATGTAGCAAGCCAGGGTCGATATGGTAAAGAACGCATCGCGATCGCCCGTAATTTCATTACATCCGCGCTAGCACGATCCTTCGGGAAAATCGATAGTCCGGACTCTATGAGCCATGAGCAACTGATACTGCAACGGGCATTGTTGCCGCTCCTCTTGGTGATGCGCGAAAAAGGCTTCCCAAGCGAAAATTTAAGGCCGCGAATATCTCAGCTGTCCGCGTTCATTTGGAACGAGCCTGCACTGGATTTTGACCTACCATTGGACCACGTTTCGCCTGAGGTCAGACTCGACGTCTACAGGCACCGCGTACAGCATTCTCCGAAATTAGCGTGGCGTATGTTGCGCACCAGTGCGCATAGTCTACCCGGGGCACCCAGTGCCGGCGAGATTGGTACGCTCTGGTCCTCGTTGCATGCGGAACGCTCCCAACTCGTTGCTTGGCTTGCCGACCATCTCGAGCGCGCTCCGAGCGAGGAATTGTTGCAATGGGCATGCCGTGCCCTGGATCGCGACGAAACCGATCCTACGCTCTGGAAAGTTGTTGCTAGCGCCGCAGTCAATCCTCGACTGCCCTGGTTAGCCGGATGGGATGACTGGTCCGCCCTGCGCTCTGCGCCTCCGTCCGTCGTCGATGTATTGGTTGCACGCCGCTATCCTGAACTTATCGCCGAGCTCGACGGGATCGCAGCGGACGGAATTACCGATCGGCAAAAAATAAATTTTGTTGCCCAAGAGATCCTGGATGCGCTGGATGCGCACGACCTTGCACTAGCGTCCCTCTGGGTCCCCAAAGAGGGCAGCGAAGCGATGCTCCACCGCTATGGTGCCCAAATGCTCAGCGCACGCGCTGCCGAGCGTTGCGCCATGTTGTACTTTGCGCGTTTTGAAAGAGCCACTCGAGACGTGGCTATCACGCAACTTGAGCAATCAACACGCGAATGGCAGTTGATGGACTTAGAGTTGGACGGCAAGTACGGTGTGGACGTGAAGAATTGCCGCCGAACACCCAACGGCGGGTTGCGTTCCGGCCGGTGGAAGGTCAAGTCGTTCAAGGCAGATATCAAGGGGCAAGCGGTTACCTTAATGGCTGTCAGCAGCCCATTTTCCGCCTACGACCATCAAGGTCTATTGCGAGTTAAGGCTGGCAGTGTGACAAGCGAGAGCGCCATGGTAGTCCTGGGAGTAAGCAATGCTTCTGAAATTCTGCGGTTGATGAGGGAGTTTGAGCAGATCAGCGAAATCCGTATGCCGCGTCCAGGACGCTTAGCGGAGTTGCCAGTTTGGACATGGGACTATCCAGCTTTCCATTACGAGCGACGCAACGCTCGTCTAGAAAAAATTGCAGAAATCTTGCGACGAAACGACTGTAGCCAGTTGACGCTGCGTAAAATTTCAAGTTTGCCCCCCGTCTTTTTGGTGCTTCTGGGAGTCGAACTACCTATAGATCTAGTAAAGCATCTGGACCCACAGCAAAGGGAATTTCTCGAAACCTTGCATCGTTGCTGGCAAACGCCGACCGAGCGCAAGCGCGAAAAAGCATCAGTGCCGCGCCTGGCATGGCTCTACCTGTTTATTTTGCATGCATGGCTGCGCTACCGCTTGGCAGGACATCCTTCCGATGCAACGCGCATTCTCGAGCTTTTTAGCCCTCTACATGTATTCTCCAATAGTACTTCTAAGACAGCAGGGGCGGCGCTAGGCATCGTTGATCCCGCTGCCACATTGGATCAACTGCTGAAATCTTTGGCTTTGCTAGATCGCCATTTGCCGCCGCAACGTTTCGTTGGCATGTCGCGATTCACGCTGCTGTCCAATGGCGTCCTTTCGGCGAACTTTCCTGATGGGATGCGCCGCACGCTGCTAGCCCACTGCGGTGGCCGACTGCCGAATTTGGTGGAGTGCGGCAACTGGCCGCTGGTTTACGGCAAGGTGCAAAGTTGCGCGTGCGGTCGACTCATTTGCGATATTTGCCAGTCTTGCACGAGCGTGACCGGCGAGGCTTGCGAACACGAGTTGCGACGTAAGGGCAGACCCTCTCACACAGACAACAGTCCAAGATCTTCCGCGATAAGAGCCGAGGATTCACCCAAAGTCGACTGGAATTGCTTGATAAAGGGAAGCACTTCTGGAAGCGGGGTGGCCTCAAGCCCGACCTCTGAAGAGTAACGGGCCTCGCCGCACAGTCGTCGGCAATCTCGTTGCCCTCCTCTGGCCCGTGGATCGCGTCTCCTTCGCCGGTGCGGGCTTGAGCATCACAAATGGCAGCGTGTCGACGCCGTTCGCAAGCTAGATGACATGAGGCCTATAGCAGCATGCCGCTGAGATACTAGTCCACTGAATCAGAAGAATTGGTGGTGTGGGCGCTGGGGATTGTCGTACTTCCACTTGATCGGCTTTGGGTCCTTGTTGTGCTGACGGATGTATCGCATGAGCTTCTTGTCCACGTCCTTGAGCGAGGTGAAGATGCCGCGACTGATGACGTCGCGCTGGATGCGCGAGAACCAGTTCTCGACCTGGTTGAGCCACGACGAGTAGGTGGGCGTGTAGTGGATCCGAACGTTCTCGTGTCCAGCCTGGAAGGCCTCGACCAGCTCGGTCTTGTGGCTGCTGACGTTGTCGCAGATGACGTGGATCTCGCTGCCCTGCGGCTGCGTGTTGACAACGTCGCCGAGGAAGCTGACGAACTGCTCGCTGGTATGGCGCGGGGCGGTCATACCGAGGACCTCGCCGGTGGCGGTGTTCAGGGCAGCGAACAGGCTGAGGGTGCCGTTTCGCTTGTACTCGAACCCGTGACTCTCGGCACGACCGGGTGCCAGCGGCAGCATGCGGTCCTTGCGATCCAGCGCCTGGATCGCCGTCTTCTCGTCCACGCAGAACACGGCGGCGTGCGCCGGCGGGTTCAGGTACAGGCCGATCACGTCCGCAGCCTTTGTCTCGAAGTCGGGGTCGTTGGAAACCAGGTGCCGCTCCAGCCGATGCGGCTGCAGTCCGTGCTTGCGCCAGATGCGCTGCACGGCAGAGAACGACACGTCACCCAGTTCGGCCGCGAGCTTGCGGCTGCTCCAGTGCGTGGAGCCATCCTTCGGCTTGTGCTTGAGCGTCTTGTTGAGCACCCGCGCTTCCAGCTCGGCTATCGGCCGTACAGGCGCGCGGCCCGGATGCAGCGACACCAGCCCGGCGAGACCTTGAAATTCAAACGCCTTCGTCCATCGCGTCACGAAGGCGTCGTTGCAGGCCAGCTTGGCCCGGATGTCTACACGACGTTCACCGTCGGCCCACAGCAGCACGCAACGCGCGCGCCGCGCCAACGCCGCGCTGCCACTGCGCTTGCGAATCACTGCTTCCAGGTCGCCGCGCTCGTCGGCCGTCAACTTCATCCTGCGCATGCCTTTCAAGATAAAGCATACACATCCGATTTCAATGATTCAGTGGACTAGACGCGCGGAAGCGATTGTTTTGCTACCACACGAGCTTGCACTGACATCAGCCACTACGGTGACGGTATGTCAGCAGCCCGCTAAGCGCCGGACAAGGAAATCCGCACGGGCCCTTGGCGCAGAAAGACCGGCTGGAACTGTTGCCGCACGCTCGTGCGCGCTTGCACGCGCCATCCCCGTCCAGACGCCAGATGCTGGCGACAGGCTTCGGGGTTAGGCGATTTTCGCGGCGGAAGATTCTCGCGTAGGTCGAAATCTCCGTATTTCAACGAGCCCGCGTTCCAGAGGAAAAGTAGTTCGACAGAATGCGGGCTGCTGCCCTTAAGCGCCCGATGCTTTCTTCAGCGATTTCATGGCGAATCACATCGAAGTGGCAAGCCGTTCCCACCGCCTTTCCTTCGTTGTCGAAGACAGGAATGCCGCAATAGGAGACCATGACACCTTGATATGGGTGCCCATTCAAACGCTTGTCAAGGCCGGAGTCGCCTGTGAAGAAAGAACCGTCGCGCAAGACGTACTGGCAGAAGCTTGAACCGATGGGCACCTCCGACAGGAATTCTGGTCGAGGCTCACGAAGCTTGTCGACCAGCCCGATGTTGATCATCCTGCCCTCCGCAAGTCGATAGACGGCTGTGTAGCGATGTGGCACGTCCTCATTGAGGATCTGGAGGGCCACGCCGATGCCTTGCACCGCGCAGATCTCGTCAAAGGTCTGGCCGAAGCTCGAGTAGTTGCTGAGTTCTTCCGCCTGCAGTTGGATCGCGAAAAGCCGCTCGATCTCGTTCTCCCATGTCGTGCCCGCTGCGATAAGGAGCCGGTCCGCCAAGGCCGGCTCAGAAGACGACAGGTCCTTGTCCAGCGTTGGATACGGACGAACTGCAACGCCGGCGTTTCGAAGCCGACGCTCCATTTCGAAGTGGGTTGGAACCATCTGTAGGCCGTGGCAAAGGTCCCACTATAGCCTCTGAAGTTTTTAGGTCCAAGCTCCCCGGGTGATCCGCTTGGATCCTTCGAGCCACCCGAAGTGTTAGTCCAGGCTAGTCTTGGGGCCACTAGGCAGGCCCCATCTCCTTGAACCTACGGGCATATTCGGCCGGTGTCAGGTCATTGAGAGTACTGTGAGGACGACTCTCGTTGTAGTCCTGGCGCCAGGCCTCTAGAAGTCCCTGCTCCTCGACCAGCGAGGCGAACCAGTTCACGTTCAAGCACTCGTCCCGCAGCGAGCCGTTGAAGGTCTCGACGAAGCTGTTGTCCGTGGGCTTGCCTGGCCTGCTGAAGTCCAGCCGCACGCCATGGTGGTACGCCCACACGTCCATCAGCCGTCCCGTGAACTCGCTGCCGTTGTCCACGAAGATGGCTTTGGGGGCACCGTGGTGACGAGCCAGCCGATTGAGCACCTCGACCACGTGCTCGCCCTTGAGCCGATGCCCCGCAGGTACCGCCAAAGCCTCGCGCGTGAACACATCGACCACGGTCAGGATGCGGAACTTGCCGCTATGGCTGAATTCCTCGGCCACGAAGTCCATTGACCAAGCTCGGCCTGGCGCGCTGGGCAAGGTGCGCTGTCGGCGCTGTACGACCATCTTGCGCTTCTTGGGCAACTTGGAGCGCAGCTGCAGTTACTCCTCGTCGTAGATGCGGTAGCACTGGCTTCGCCGGAGCTGCCAGCCCTCGCGACACAGCAGCACGTGCAGCCGCCGGTAGCCCCAGCGCACGCGCGTGTTCGCCAGTTCCCGCATGCGTCGTCGCAACTCCGGCCGCGAGTCCTTGCGGCGTTCATAGTAGGGCGTGCTTCGCGACACCTGAACCAGCTGGCAGGCCCGACGCAGACTGATGCCGTAATGGCCCCGGACATAGTCCAGGGCCTGCACCCTCAGCGCGGGCCGGACCATTTTTTTGCGGCGATATCCTGAAGAATCGCTTTGTCCAGGCTCAGGTCCGCCACGAGCTTCTTGAGCCTCGCGTTCTCTTCCTGCAGCTGCTTGAGCTCGCGTGCCTGGTCGGGCTCGAGGCTGCCGTACTGCTTCTTCCAGAGATAGAAGGTCTGCTCGCTGACCCCCAACTTGCGGCACGCGTCTGCCACTGCCATGCCGAGTTCGACCTGCTTGAGCACCGCCACGATCTGCTCCACCGAAAAACGACTCCGTCTCACGATTTCTCCTGCGCCCCCTTTGCCGGGGCCAAATCACCGAAAGACAGACGCTCAACGTGTCTAGATTTCTTCAATGCAGATCAAAACTGTATCTAACGGAGCCACAAAGGCATACTGCATTTAGCCTTTGGACTGCGTAGCGACTCTACCTCCCGGCCAGTCTCCAAAAACCACCATCTCTATCGCTGTCTCTCGCGCTGAAGCGTATGCCGCGTCAGCAGCCTGAGTAAACGGGTAGTCACGAGAACGGGCCATGATCGTGAAACGCTCGACCCGAGGCTCGATGACCCGAACCGTACAACATTGCACCGGCATATCCGCGAGCTTTGCAACATTGGCAGCCGTTAGCACCGCACCGCCGAGCCCAGCCTTTACGCATGCTAGCAGCGTGTTGAGTGATGTCACCTCAGCCACGATAGAGAGAGTAGCATCAGACTTTCTGCAGGCCGCTTCCAGTAGAGTGCGCGTCGCGTTCGCCCTCCCAGGCAGAATAAGTGGCATCTGTGCCAGCTCACTTAGCTCGACACTCTCCATCTTTACCGTCGCCGATGAACTTCTAATACACCCGCTTTTCACGGGCGGCATCTGGCTAAGTAAGCAAAGTGGCTCTGACAGCAAGCTTTCGGTCTCGAAGCCGTGCAACGGATTCGTATGATAAAGAAAGGAAAAATCGAGTTTCCCCGCAGCCACCATTTCGGTCAGTTGCTGGCTTGGAGCCTCGACGATCGTTACTTGAATGTGAGGAAATCGGGCTACGAAGTTTGTTAGAAACTTGCTAGCCATAACGATGGCCGTTCCATTCGGCATTCCTACGGCGACGGTGCCGCGGACGGCACTATCGGTTCCAGGCAACGCATGTCTGGCATTTTCAACTTGTTTCAAAATAGCTTGCGCGTGAAGAAAAAAAACCGAGCCTGCCTCTGTAACTTGGACGCCACGCACACTGCGTAGCAGCAGGGTGGTCCCCAAATCCTCCTCCAACTGCGACATTTGTTGACTGAGAGCCGATTGCACTACGTGCAATACTGCTGCCGCGCGGCTAAGACTGCCACATTCGACGATCGCAACAAAATAGCGGAGTTGGCGTATTTCCATCAGCGAAGTCCAATCAACGTCAGACGCAAGGCTCGTTCGCCACACAGTCCCGACATCAGGATGATGTCGGCTTAGCAAACAGTCCGTTCACGGGATCTGCCTTGAATTCAACGACGTTTCCGCAATTATCATGGATAAGCATACATTTTTGCTCGTTCACTAGTCCGGCATGAAACCTTTGTGGTTCCAAATAAAAGTTTGCTTCGCCACGTAGCTTTTCCGCGAGCCCATCCCATTCCTCTTCAGTTAACACGACGCCAAAGTGGCGGCATGGCGTCTTGACCCCCCCCGATACGATGTCATGCGTCTGGTAAGCCGCATCCATGGGCTCTAGGTGTGCTACGAGATGGTGGCCAAAGAAGTTAAAGTCGATTCGCGCATCTGTTCGACGTCCCTCGCTGCACCCTAGTAGCTCGCCATAGAAATGACTTGCCGAGGTGAGATCGCTGACTGGGACGGAAATGTGAAAAGGAGAGAGTTTCATGGTTGGTCTCGTTGATGTCATTGCGGCTGGATGCCCGCGGCTTTCACAACACTCGCGTAGCGATCTAAGTCGCGCGAGATCTGGGTTGTCAGGTTCTGCGGTGACCCAGTGGAAACGGTCAGCCCCAGCACGTCGAGCTGACGGACGACCTCCGGCTCAGCGAGAATCGCGTTGAGGTGCGTATTAAGGGTCTGCACGACAGAAGCAGGCGTTCGGGCGGGGGCAAGCAGTCCTTCCCAAGAAGTGACCGTGACGTCTAACCCGCTCTCGACCAAAGTTGGCACCTTGGGAAGCAGGCGCGATCTCTGCGCACCAGACACTGCCAGTGCCTTGATGCGGCCGGCTTTCACGGACTCCAATGCTGCCGCTAGCGCCATGCCATTTATCGAAATGTGTCCGCCCAGCAGATCGCTCAAAGCCGGCGCACCGCCCTTGTATGGAACGTGTACAAACTTCGAACCAGTGCGCTGATTGATAAGTTCGAAGAGCAGATGCTGCGGGCTTCCTGTTCCGGCGCTGCCGTAGGCCAAGCCTCCCTTTCTTTGCTTCGACATTGCAATCAACTCGGCTATTGAGTTCGCTTGAAGATCAACGTTTGCGACGATAAGCACCGGTACGTCACCGATCTTGCCGATCGGCTCAAAGTCTTTCAACGGGTCAAACCCAAGACGCGCGTAAATGTGCGGGTTGATCGTAAGCGGGCCGTCGTGTCCTAAGACCAGCGTATAACCATCAGGTTTAGCGGTCGCCACTTGCTGAGTACCGATGTTTCCTCCAGCGCCTGGCTTGTTCTCTACAACGACAGCTTGCTTCATTCGCTTGCCGAGCTCTTCAGCGACGACGCGGGCCACTAGGTCCGCGACGCCCGCGTTTGCAAACGGAACAATGATTCGAATTGGCCGGTCAGGACTCCATTGCTGCGCCGAGGCAACACGCCAGCCCGAGGTTAGGGCGAGGCTCATGAGCTTCAATAGCACCCTACGCATACGTTGCGGGTGATGCAAGATACTGAACTCGCGAAAGTGCTTCTGGTGCATAAGGCTTTGTCTCCTTTGATTCACAGGCCCACCACGACCGCGAAGTACTACTAGGGCTGCCAGCCAACCACAACCTGCCGCTGCTCACCAAGGCCCTCAACTCCAATGTGAATCACATCATCACTCTTCAAATACATAGGCGGCCGCATGCCGAATCCCACGCCAGCGGGGGTACCCGTTGCGATTACGTCGCCCGGCAGCAGCGACATGAACTCACTCAAGTAGCTGACAATCTTGGCAATACTGAAGATCATGTCGCGTGTGTTTCCCGATTGCATCCTCTTCCCGTTTACGTCCAGCCACATGGACAAGTTTGCGGGGTCAGGAATCTCATCTGCCGTCACAAGCCAGGGACCGATTGGACCGAAGGTGTCGCAGCCCTTGCCTTTGTCCATCGTGATTCCTCGCTCAAACTGGAATGAACGTTCACTGACATCGTTTATTGCGCAGTAACCAGCTATACAGTCAAGGGCGGTCACTTCATCCACATACTTAGCCTTCTTGCCAATCACCACGCCCACTTCGACTTCCCAATCGGTTTTCACCGAATGACGCGGAAGCACGATTGGGTCGTTTGGGCCCTGGATACAGCTCGTAGTCTTCATGAAGACGGCTGGCTCGTCGGGTATCGCCAATTTGGCCTCAATCGCATGATCGCGGTAGTTCAGCCCAATGCCGATGAATTTGCCGATTTTGGCAACCGGACAACCTAGGCGCGGCGATCCAGGCACCATAGGCAATGAACCGGAATCAGTTTGCGATACGATTTTCAACAGATCTGGCGTATAGCCGAAGTCGATATCGGGAATAAGGAGGGAAAGGTCGCGGATAGCACCATCACTGTCGATCAGGCCCGGGCGCTCTTCGCCTGGAAGTCCATATCTAACAATCTTCATGTCGAATGTCTCTTAGGTTTTCTCTGCCTCAAAACCGAGGCAGGCTATATGCATGTTGAGTGTGCATCCACGGAAAGGAAAGCGAAATTAAGTTTGATAGATGGCCCCATCTGCTTTGGCGCTGGCTTACGCTGCCTGCTTGAGCGGAATCACGCGCTGGCGCAAAGCGTCAAGCAGGTTCGCCTCGTGCTCCGCCGCGGCCTTGATACTTTTCTCCCGCACGTGGCCATAGCCTCGAATGCCTTCAGGAATGGATGCCAGCCGAACTGCAATCGCATGGCGCGATGAGTTTGGAACGCTACCCAGTTCCGACAGCAGCGCTTGGACGGTCTTCTCATAGCGGGCGAGCACGCTTCGGTCCAGCCGTCTTTCCGCCGTATGACCGAAGGGGTCAAACCGAGTGCCGCGTAGGAACTTCATTCTCGCGAGCAAGCGGAACACGGGAACGATCCATCCGCCCATCTCCAACTTGACCGGTTCGCCTGTATCTGTTCGCCGCTTGACCAGCAGCGGAGGCGCGAGATTGAACACCACTTTGTAGTCGCCTTCGAATTTCTCTGCGACCTGCTTCAAGAAACCAGCACCAGCGTGCAGCCGCGCGACCTCGTACTCGTCCTTGATGGCGAGCAACTTGAAGTAGTATTTGGCCACGGCTTTCGTGAGTTCCTGGCGCCCCGGGAAAAGCCTTGACTCTAGAGCGGCCACCTGTTCGACAAACGCCGTGTAGCGCGCGGCGTAGGCGACGCTCTGATAATCAGTAAGAAAGTTACGACGCATCGCGATAGCCTCGTCCACAGTCGCCACAGGTGCCGGCGACAGCTGAGAACTTCGACTTGCTCCGGCAGCCCGAACAGCGCGTTCGACCGCGGCAGGATCAACGACCGCTCGGCGGCCCCATAGAAAGGCATTGGTGTTCATGGAAACCGCGGCACCGTTTAACTCAATCGCTCGATTAATCGCTTCGGCCGACACGGGAATCAGCCCGCGTTGATACGCGTATCCGAGCATGAACATGTTTGCAGCGATGGAATCACCCATCAGCGCCGTGGCGATACGGTCTACTTCGACGAACTCGGCTTGACTTGGCCCAACCGCCGAGTTGATATTTTCCTGCAGTTGACGACTCGGAAATTCAAGGTCCGCGTTACGCGTGAACTCCGCGGGCATGACCTCGTGGGTGTTGGCAAGGACGCGAGTACGGCCAGCCGTTGCAGCAGCCAAGGTCTTGGCATTTCCTGCGACGACCAGGTCGCAGCCAAGAATAAGATCCGCGCCGCCAGCGGCGATGCGAATCGTCTTGATCGCTTGGGGCGAGGCTCCTAGTCTAACGTGGCTCCAGACCGAACCACCCTTCTGTGCCAAGCCCGCCATATCGAGCAGCCCCACACCAGCTCCCTCGATATGTGCAGCCATGCCTAGCACCGCCCCGATCGTAACCACGCCAGTGCCACCCATCCCGGAGATCAGAATGCTGTAAACACGACCATCCAAGGAGGGGCGCTCAGGTTGCGGCAGCGCCTTGAATACGACAGACTCGGGAATGGGCGCCGGTTTACGAAGCTGACCGCCTAATACTGTAACAAAGCTCGGGCAGAAGCCCTTCACGCACGAATAGTCCTTGTTACACGAAGACTGATCAATCGTGCGCTTGCGTCCAAACTCGGTTTCCAGCGGCTGCACCGACATGCAGTTCGACTTCACCCCACAGTCGCCGCAGCCCTCGCAGACGAGATCGTTGATGAGAATGCGTTTGGCCGGGTCCGGCATCGAGCCGCGCTTGCGCCGCCGACGTTTCTCAGCAGCGCAAGTCTGGTCATAGATCAGAACCGTAGTTCCCTCAATCTCGCGCAACTCCTTTTGTACGACATTAATGTCGTCTCGATGATGCACAGTTGCGCCGCCCGGAAGATTCACCGCCGACCCGTCGTACTTCTGCGGTTCGTCACTTACCACCACGATACGTCGCACGCCTTCAGCATGCACTTGGTGCGCGATGGTCGGAACGCTCAGAGGTCCGTCATGACGCTGCCCGCCTGTCATGGCGACAGCATCGTTGTAAAGGATCTTGTAGGTGATGTTGGTTTTGGCGGCCACCGCGGCTCGAATGGCGAGCAAGCCTGAATGGAAGTAAGTCCCGTCGCCGATGTTTTGGAAAACGTGTTTACGCTTGGAGAATGGAGCCTCACCAACCCACGACAGGCCCTCTGCGCCCATCTGCGTGTATCCCATCGTCGAACGGTCCATCACCTGCGCCATCCAACTGCACCCAATACCCGCGTAAGCCTTGCTTCCCGCAGGTACCACTGTGGAGGAGCTATGAGGGCATCCGCTGCAAAAATAGAAACTTCTTGAGACGATATCGACCGCTGCCCCAGGTACCTTCAACGCGCGCAGCTCCACGACACGCCTGCTCAGCGAGTCAAGTTGGCGGTTCGGATGCATATGCAGCAACCGCTCGCCGATCGCGATTGCGATCTGGCCCGGGTCCAATGCCATCTCAGACTGAAGGAGTGTTTTCTTGTGCTCGTCGTGCTTGCCGATGATCACGGGGGCATCGGGCAGCCCATACAGCTGCTCCTTCAACTGCTGCTCAACAAGGCCGCGCTTCTCCTCGACGACGAGAATCCGATCTAGGTTGGCCGCAAACTTAAGAGCACCTTCGGGCTCTAGCGGCCAGGTCATACCAACCTTGTAGAGACGGATGCCCAAATCGGCAGCAGCCGTATCATCGAGCTCCAATTCGTCCAGAGCTTGCAGCACATCCAGGTAGCTCTTGCCGTGCGTGACGATCCCGAAACGAGCGCCTGCGCCGTCGATCACCGTACGGTTGAGGCCGTTAGCGCGCGCAAACGCACGGACGGCGTCGAGTTTATGCCGATGCAGCCGCGCCTCTTGGGCGTGGGGCGTGTCCGGCTGACGTAGGTTGACGCCATCCAAAGGAAGATTTACATCATCTGGTTCCACCAGCTTAACCCGCTCGATATCCACCTCGACGGAGGCCGTTGCCTCAACCGTGTCCTTGACGCACTTCATCGCCACCCAGCAACCGCTAAAACGGGACAGGGCCCAACCGAACAGTCCGAAGTCAAGAATTTCTTGGACGCCTGCCGGGCTCAGGACAGGAATCATGGCATCGACCATCGCGAACTCGCTCTGATGGCAGGTCGTCGACGACTCGCAGGTATGGTCATCGCCCAGGAGAAGTAGTACGCCTCCGTGTTGAGAGGATCCTGCAAGATTTCCGTGACGGAATGCGTCGCCGGTCCGATCGACGCCCGGGCCCTTGCCGTACCACAGTGAGAACACACCATCGTGTTTGCCTTCCCCTGTCGCCTCAGCCTGCTGTGATCCCCATACGGCGGTTGCCGCCAGGTCCTCATTCACGCCAGGCACGAATACGATGCCTTGAGTGTCGAGATGCTTCTTAGCTTTAACCAATTGCTCGTCGAACGTGCCGAGCGGTGAGCCGCGGTAGCCAGTGATATACCCCGCCGTGTCAAGTCCAGCCCGGGAATCACGAATGCGCTGCGATATCGGCAACCTTACCAGTGCCTGTGTTCCGCTGATAAAGATACGGCCGCTCTCCAGCTCATACTTATCGTCCAGTTCCACTTGTGTCATGAGTTTTCTTTCTTGGACCCCAATGCTCACCTGCCGCATCAACGTCGTGCGGCGGCTCCACCATCCGGAACAAACAACGTCATCAACGGCTCGGTCCCGATTTGGCGGCTGCTGTGACCGTGCAAACGCGCGTCGAAAACCACGCCCTCAGGCAAGAGGTCAAAGGCATAGAAAGACTCCCCACAGCTAAAGACCCGCGTCGTTCCGTCTTGCAAGCCAACTTCCATAGCGCCTTGCAGGACAAAAACCCACTGTGGCGTCACCGTGCAATGGAAGCCACTTCGAAAGCCGACGGGACTTGATCGAACGCGAAATTCCACGGCAGGAAGTGGCGCGGATAACAGGACGCCGGGAGAGCCCTCGTGCATATCCAAAATTTGTTGCCTGAACCGAGCGCGTCCATCGCCGTCGGTGTAAAGAATGGCTGTGCTAACGTTCATATGAGTGCGATGTAAGTACTAGTCAAATCAGTTGAGGGATAGTCGATACACGCGAGTAGCGGTTTTACTGAATAGAGCTTCCTTCTCGGATGGCTCGTAATCGGAGAACACTCTCTTGTAAGCGTTCCACAGCGTGCGGTATCCCACGCCGATCTTGTCCACCGGAAAGTTGCTCTCGAGCATGCAGCGTCCGGGGCCGAAGACGTCAACGCTATGTGACATGTATGGCTGCCAGAGGCGAGCGAGGGAGGTGGAATCTAATGGCCTGTCATGCCGCCCAAAATCATAAGCAGGCAAACGAATGATCAATCCGCCTAGCTTTACCGATATGTTCTCGTGTCGCGCCAGCACGCTCATCCCATCCTTCCAGCTAGAAAACACTTCGGAAGCATGGTTGCGGAATCGTCCATAGCAGGTTGGCGAGCCCACATGACAAAGCACGATCGAGGTGTCGGGGCATGCTGCTGCCAACTCAGCGACGTCATTTAGCTGTGTATGTAAGACGCCTGCGTCAAAGGACAGACCTAGTTGGCCCAGCCGCCTCACAGCCCGCTGGAACCGATGTTGCTTATATAACCCTGGCCCAGAACCAGAATGACTCGACCCGATGTTGGGGTCGCTGTCCCAACTGCCTGCATAGCGCACGCCCCTGAACCTTCCGCCACCGTACCTGCACTGCAACTCGAGGACCTCTTCAAATCGGTCGCTCAACAAGTCCGCGAACCCCACAATCCCTGCATTGACAAGAGCCCGTCCGTAGACGCCGCTCGCGCACATTGCCGCCATGCCGTTCGCAAACTCCACTTCGCCTACCGACTTCAGGTGCGGCGGCCCCTCCAACCGGTACATCGCATGGCATTCATTGAAGACCGTTCCAACGACGCGGTGCCCTGTGTTCACATCTGCTAAAAATTGCGGCAACAAATAGGTGTAATCGGGGAGGTCCCAGAGATGGTGGTGCGCATCGACGATCGCCAAGTCAGGATCCAGCACCGGCTCCGAATCGGCACGACTAAGCCATGCCTCGTCAGGTCTGTAGATCCGGCCGAATCGTGTGGGCAACGCCCGATCGAGCGGCCCGAGATAGAACCCGCCGATCTGCGTCACGCTTGCTCACTCTGCAAGGTGGGTTCGCCCTGGACGACGGTACGATGGGTAATGCGGACCTCGCGCGCCGTGTCATACGGCGTGGCCGCATGCAACGTGCAACGGTTGTCCCAAATGACCAGATCGTGGCGGCGCCAAGGATGCTGATATACGAATGCGTCTTGAGTAGTGAACGCCATCAGCTCGTCGATGATAGTCCTACTGTCTTCCTCAGACATTCCTTCGATCATCCAGGCATGGCTGCCAAGAAAGATGGCCTTTTCACCGGTCTCCGGATGCCGTCGCACCAAGGGATGCGGCGTCGGCTGGCCGATGTGCAATTCGTACTTCGTGGCCTCAGGTCCGCCAGCTGCACGACGCGAATAAGCCACTGAGTGGACAACACGTAAGCCATCAATCAGAAGTTTCATGGCCGGAGACAAAGCCTCGTAAGCCTTGGACGTGTTGCAGAAGCGTGTCTCTCCGCCCGTTCGAGGAGTCTCAACACCATATAGCAGCGTTGCCAAGGCCGGGTCCGGACGCCAGGACCTATCCGTATGCCACCGCATTGCCGTAGCGACAGGGTTTTTTCCATTGGGCTTTCCATCCGGGCCGACGTTCGTAGCAATCTGCACGTGGTTACGCACTCCAGCGAGCTGGTCCGCCATCGTGTGTTCTAGCGGAGTTCCCCAGCACCGAGTAAAAGCCAATTGCGCATCAAGCGACAGATGCTGCTCGCGAAAGCAAAGGACTTTGTAGTCCAGGAGCAGCTGCTTAAGCCTTTCGACTATCTTTTCAGAAAGAGGAATAGACACGTCCAAACCGCGGATTGATGCACCCATCACAGGGCTCAGAGCTTCAATTTGAAAGTCGTCAGAATGGGGCGCAGTCCTCGTTGCTTCAGTGCTTGTGTTCATCATCATCCTTAGGGCTAAAAGGTGCCCTTCTCGGGCGCTTAAATTCGATGTTCGACCGCTACCGATATCTCGCTGTTAAGCCGCCGTCCACCACGATAGTTTCGCCCGTGATATAGGCCGACATTTCCGAAAGAAGAAAGGCCACTACGTTCGCAACTTCACTTGGCGTACCCGCGCGGCCTAACGGCACTATGGCACTCATCGATTCGCGAAATCCTGGATTCAGACGCTGCATGGGCGTGTCCGTCACACCCGGAGCAACTGAATTGACACGTACCCCGTACGGCGCCAAGTCAAGAGCCAATGCACGCGCCAAGTTCACCACGGCGGCCTTGGAAGCGGCGTAACTCAACCGACTTTGCCTGGCTTGGAATCCTGCGATCGATGACATGGCGACGATCGCGCCTGACTGTCGGCGCGTCAACTGCCTAGCAGCCGCGCGACAGAAGTACATGACGCCATGCAGGTTCACGTCCAACACCTTGTGCCAATCCTCGTCGGAGATCTCGAGCACACTTGCATTCATGCTGATACCAGCATTCGCCACTGCGTGAGTCACTGGACCATGATCTAGCTCGATCTGATTAAAGCATTCGTCAATCTGCGATGAATTCGTCACATCTACCGCATAGCAGCGACGTTCGTGGAGCTTGTCCTCGCTACCGAACACCTCCGTCACACTTTTTCGCAACAGATCTTCGTCTTTGTCTAACAGAAGCGGCGTCGCTCCCAAGCCCCGCAAGCACTTGCAGATGGCTAGACCGATACCGGACGCGGCACCCGTGACAGGCACGACAGCGGATGCTAAATTTATCTCAAACGTATTAATCATCTACTGGAAGTCAAGCACGTCACTCGATGCTAATTGATCTCGCTTTGACGATACGTCGCCAAAATTCCAGCTCTTTCGTCTGGCGCTTCAACAACTGAGTCGCGTCGCCGATGCTCGGCTCCGCGCCCGCTGGGGCGAGCTCTGTGCGCGCGGCTGGAGTCTGCAGCCAGGCCGTGAGCTCCTTGCTCATGGCTTCGCGAAACTTGGCTGGCGTTCCTCTGGGTGCATAGAGACCCATCCAGGACTCGAAAACGTAGTCTTCCAGGCCTGCCTCAGCAAGGGTAGGAACTGAGGGCGCAAGGGTAGTGCGTGTAGCACTTGTGATCCCTAGGACACGTGCCTTACCGTCGGTTGTGGCGTCTACGGCCCAGGGTACTTGCGCGAGAATGAAGTCGATATGACCGCCTCGCAGCGCAACATAAGTCGGTGGCGCACCGTTGTACGGGACATGGTTCATCTCAATCCCGCGCTGTTGCTCCAACAGAAGAAAGGCGAGATGCGCGGTACTTCCGACACCCCAGGTTCCATAGCTGTACTTGCCCGGTGCAGCCTTGGCAAGACGCACTAGATCATGGGGCCCTTGGACCGGGATGTCTCCACGCGCTACGAGTGCCATGGGAACACGAACCATTTCCATGATCGAATCGAAACTTTTCTCGGGGTCGTAGCGAATAGTCTTGGGAAACAGCAGCGGGTCCATCACGTGAGTCTCTACATTTCCCAAGAGAAGCGTATAGCCATCAGGCGAACTGGTCGCGACATAAGCTGCGCCAATCATGCCGGTAGCTCCAGGTTTGTTTTCAACGATAAACGGGTGTTTAAGGCGAATCGTCATGGCGTTGGCCATTGCACGCGCAGTCGCGTCGGCTACGCCACCAGCCGCCCAGGGAACGATCACCCGTATGGGCTTCCCGGCGGTCCAAAGCTGTTCCTGGGCCGCCGCATGATGGCCGCACAGCGCCATGACAAGCATCATCCCCGCTGCCAATATATTAATTGCCTTGCAATGTATCATTTTTGTCTCTTTAATATTTGCTAATGAGATACAAATTCAATTAACGCCTCAGAAAGCATGGGATATGCCGAGCGCCACGGTCGTCGCTTGAGGATTTCCACGACCAACACTTCCAACTGGCTGCTGCGAGCTTCCCGTCCCCAGCGCGTAAAGCGAGCCGTTCTTGTTCTTCAAAGTGGTCGCCGCCGCATAGACCATCGTTCGCTTTGAAAGGTAGTACTCCATGCCAACTGCCAACCAATCTACGCTTCGGCTTCCGGTTTCTACGGCGTAGTCCGATCGATCACGCAGCCGTATGTATTGAGCGATCAATACAGCTGGCCCGATAACGACCCGAGTACCTACATGTGCCAGTTGGAAGCGGCTAGCATTGCTCCCGGTAACGCCTGGCACTCGTGCGAGCGCACCGGTGCATGTGGCGCAACTATTGCGCTCTTCTGTGTATCCAGCCACGAGCTTGACAGTGCCGAAGTCGTAGATGCCGCCAATCAAAAACGAGGAAGCTTTCCCTGACTCCGCGACGTGTGCGCTACCCTTCTGTAGACCGAAGGCCGCGTTCAGATCCCACGATCCTGTTCGGTAGCGAAGCGCTATGTCGTATGCGCGCCCGACAGTCGGGCTGTCCTCGTCGAGGGCCATCATCGCGTGCACCGAGAAACCAGACATGAGCGGGGACAGATAAGAAATGGCATTGTCCAAACGGGCATTGTTGGCCAGTGGGACGACCTGGTATACACCACCGGGAGTACTTCTTGATAGTTGCCCCATGCCGGCTGAGCCATAATTGAAGGCATCAATCACCGTATGCGTACGATAGGTAGGTGTTTCGGCGCGGCCCACATAGACGGTTCCGTAGTCTTTCGATGAAAGACCCACCCATGACTCCCGACCGAACCCGCGGCCGCCTTGCGCCAGCGTCCCGTCATCTGTATTGATCCCCATCGCCAGCCTGAACACCGCGCTCGCTCCGCCGCCGAGGTCTTCCGCTCCGTCGAATCCCAATCGGCTGCCGCCGTAACCGGATGAAATCTGGCGTTTCTGCAGGCCTAGCCCTGACTTCGAGATCTCGATCCCGTTGTCAACCCTGCCAAAGATCTGCACACTACCTTGCGCTTGAGCTGCAAAAGCAGCCGCAAGCAATGCACCACAAGGAACTGTCCTTTTTCGCATAGTTTTGTCTCCATTATTTTTCCTTTTCTTTGATGTCCTTACGACGCGACATCTCGACGCTTCCGCAGACCTCATGGAAGTACTCTGTTAGCAGCGCCGAGTCATTGTCATGAAAACGTCGGATAGGAAAAAATGAGATATTTCGATGCCGCCATCTGTGATGGAGATAGACCGCCTGTTCTGAGCGGCGAGGTCTCCCCAAGACATTGACACTTAAGCAGATGGCTCCCGCCCAAAGCGGGGCAATGGAGAAACTAATGCCCAGAAGAGATGGTCATGGATGCTGTGCGAAACAGATCGCACGGCGCTGCCGAGGCAGCTCCGAGGCGTAGGGGCAAGCGTCTGAAATCCCTGGAGGTCGAGAACAGCTCGCCTCAGAAGCTCATCGCAGACTGAATCGCCCCGGCTTTGAACTGACCCCCAGAAGTTGGACGGTTGGGAGCTAGCATCTCGATGCCTGAGTTCGGTACTGCACCGGGCTCAGGCTATTGAGTTTGAGCTTGATGCGATGATGGTTGTAGTAGTGAATGTAGCCGCGTAGGCCGGTCTTCAATTCTTCAATGTCGGCGAATTTGTTGAGGTAGAAGAACTCGGACTTGAGCGTACCGAAGAAGCTCTCCATGGCGGCGTTGTCCAGGCAATTGCCTTTGCGTGACATGCTTTGCCTCAGCCCGTGAGCGCTGAGTTGTTTGCGGTAGGCAGGCATTTGATAGTGCCATCCCTGATCGGAGTGCAGCAGTGGCGCAGCGGCCCGTCCCTTCAGCTTCGAGAGCGCCTCCTTGAGCATGTTCCCTACAAGGGAGTACAGGGGTCGCTCCTGCATCTCGAAGGTCACGATTTCGCCGTTGTAGAGGTCCATGACAGGTGACAGGTAAAGCTTTGCGCCGCGGACATTGAATTCGGTCACGTCAGTCACCCATTTCTCGTTCGGCCGCGCTGCGTCGAACTGGCGATCGAGCACATTCGGCAATGAGACGGACTCGCCCCGGTAGGAGCGGTATCTCTTCGGCCGAACCAGCGACTTCAGGCCGAGACCGTCCATTAACCGCTGCACGGTCTTGTGGTTCACCGCCAAGCCCGACTGACGCAGCTCGGCGGTGATGCGCCGATAGCCGTAACGGCCCCTGTGACGCTCATAAACGGCCCTGATGCGCGATTTCAAGCCCGCGTGCTTGTCACCGGTCTCCAAGACCTTAACTTGGTAGTAAAACGTGCTGCGCGACAAGCGCGCCGCGGTCAACAGAACCGGCAATGGGTAGTCTGGCCTCAGTTCGAGAACGGCTTGCGCTTTTTCTGCGCAGCTTGCCGATTGGCTCGAACCAAGGCCTCCAATTTTTTTAGGTAGGCTACCTCCGCGCGCAGTCGTTCAACTTCTTCACGCAACGCACGGTTCGAGCTGGCGCTGTCCGTGTCCAGCAGCTCTGAATTCTGCTTGCCAGCCTTCATAGAATGCGCCTTTCTGCTGCCCTCGAGTGCCGCGGCACCGCCGCCATCGAAGGCGCGCCGCCATACGACAACCTGGTTCGGATTGCGAATATCGTAGATCGCAGCAACCTGCCGGCTGGAGAGCCTCTCACGATCTTGATGCGCCAGCACCTGGAGCTTGAAATCCGCAGTGTACGCACTGCGTTTTGGCTGCAGGCCGGCCACTCCGTGCAGCCGGTAGTGACTGACCCAAGTGCGAATCTTCTCCTCGGGCACTGACCAACGCCGCGCAAGTAGCTTCGCGCCGCCGTCTCCAGCCAGAAAGCTCTCAACGACTTTGAGTTTGAACTTTGTTTCGTACTTCCTCATGGGACCCTTTGAAGTTTGTCCAACTTCTGGGGGTCAGTTCAAAGCCGGGGCGATTCAGACAAATCTCGACCGCGATCCTTAAGCAGCTCAACGCCGGAAATTAAGTGACCTGCTGGCTCGGCGCAAGCAGCAAGACTTCCTGCGCGCACCAGCCCTAGGCTTCGTTCTGCCTGAATCCTGGCGACCGGCGACTTTGCAGGTCGCGTGGCTCGCCAAGCTACGCGCTGCAACGCCCGCCCGCCAGAGTGCGCCGGTGCTCGCGGCGACGAAGAATCTTGCGGCCCAGCATCCGTACTACGGCTATCTCTACGAGCAGGTGTTCCTGCTTTGCAGCAGCTTTGAGTGGAACTGGTCACGCACACATCGTCTACAACGCGAGGCAGGCCTGTAGCGGTCAAGCAAAGCGAGTACCTAACCTCGAATTTGGCTGGGGCCATTCGCTCCAAACGAATGACCGCGGTCCCGTCGCGCACGGCAAGCCTGCACGGGATGCCGCGCTTCGTCCACTCGGGCACCGAGTCGCGGCTCGTCACCTGAGCCACCTGGAGTGGGTCGCGCATGCCGACACGCCACAGTGCTCCAGGACGACTCAGGCAAGCCTTGGCGGAACGGCTCCGACGAGAGAGTCAACGGCTAATTCTGTGACAAGTGCCTGTCCAACGCATGATTCCAATCGCGCCGCGAAGTCGCTGTCCTGACCGAATCCTCCCGCAATCACCACGACCGGCTACATCCTTACGGCGGCAATCAAAACTTGACCTCGACAGGGTTTAAACAGGACCTCCGCACGACCTGCAACCCGCCCTCTTCGAATAATTTCTACGAGGTAAAGGAGATCATTCTTTTATGCAAATTTTTGTTTGGTGCTCATCGAATTAGGCTCGGACAAAGAACGCCAGCCACCCCTGCCTTTGTCGTGACACTTGTTTAAACGCCTTGCTAGTCATATGATCTCGCCTCCGTATTTCAGGACACGAGCTATTCGCAATGTAGCGTCTGCTCGGTCTGAACTGGCCACGCGCAATACTTGACGCGTGGTTGCGCGATGTCAGATTGGAAATTCCATTCGTCTTGAGAGTGACGCCGCTACTTAGATCGTTACTTGAAGAGACGATTGAGATCGATGCTTCGTCTCCCAAGGCCGAGCTCATCGTCCACCTCACACTTTATGAGTTGACGGAGATGGTGGATGCACCGACATCTTGCCCCTGCCGACGAGTCCAACAGGACGACGTGTCGCTACGATCGCTTGGCAGACCAACGCATTTCACTCGACCTGAGTGAAATTGCTTTTCGAGCTGCGACGTCTGTTCGCACAGTGAGCCGTCTCTTTCCTAAGGAAACTGGGCTTACCGTCAAGTCGTGGCGGCAGCGAGCAAGAATTGTGAGAACGATTAGCAGCTCGCACGAGGATTCCCGCCCTCGAAAGTCGCCTACGACTCAGGTTTTGCAGTACAGCAGCCTTCTCACATGCATTTCGTCAGGTTATTACCATGAACCCAACCGCGTTTCTCCAAGAAAATGGTTGACTGCGACAGTCAGCACACGGACAAAGAAAACGAAAAACCTCGGAAAATCTGTCGATCAACTTCTAATTCTATGAATTGATACCTTTCAGTTCGTGGTTCAGTACCTGAGAGGGGTCACCGGCGCTGATCGGTACCAGTCGATGGCCGCAAGCGCTAACGCGTCGATGGAATCAAGTATCGGTACGGCAAGCCCAGCACGCCGCGAATGCGGCAAGGCGACCGGCAATTCCGTGCATCCAAGTACGACTGCCTCAGCCCCTCGTTGCAGGAGTAAGTCAACGCAGCGTGCAACGGGGCAAATGATTCTGCGATTCGATTTTTCTTAACGAGTCGAATAGGTTCAGTACAGTACTTCTCAACTTCTGCGGTGTCGGATGTCACGCATTCGTATCCACTCTCCTCCAGAAGGTTTTGGTAGAGGCGCGCATCGAGAGTCACATCTGTTGCCATCAACCCGATTCGTCCAGAATTAATTCCTCGACGATGCAAATCGTCAATCACTGCGCGAGCGATGTGCAATACTGGACGCGATGTATTTTCGACCATCTGGGGGTGCCAGAGATGGGCCGTGTTGCAAGGAATTGCTATGGCGCCCGCACCATTCTGGATCAATGCCGCAATAGCGTTGTTGAACCAAGGAAGAGGACTCTCTCCGCGTCCGAGGAATCCCGATGGTCGGTCTGGAATTCGAGGGTCACTCCATAAAATTGTCGGGATGTGATCTTGGTCTCGTTGCGCTGACGTCAGTTCAATGAGGGGGTGCGGCGGAAAACTTGGACTACCTGGAGATAGTTCATGTATTCATACGAAGACCGCATCCGAGCGGTCACGCTCTACATCAAGCTGGGCAAGCGCACCGGGGCGACTATCCGCCAGTTGGGCTATCCGACGAAGAACTCTTTGAGGAGCTGGCATGAGGAGTACGTGCGGCGCCTGGACATGTCGCCCGGCTACGTGCGCTCGAAGCCGAAGTATTCTCAAATTCAGAAGGAGCAGGCTATCAAACACTACGCCGAGCACGGGCGCTGCATTGCCTCCGCGGTCAAGGCGTTGGGCTATCCGTGCCGCGATTTGCTGCGTGCCTGGATTCATGGAACTGGACCCCGACTCCCGCCAGCGCGTTGTCGGCAGGGCCGTTAGTACACCTCGGCCGCCGCAACTGAAGAAGCTGGCGGTCCTCGAACTGTGTACTCGTGAGGGAAGCGCGCAGGTGGTTGCGCAGAAGCTTGGCGTGAGCAGGCCGACGTTGTACAACTGGAAGAACCAGCTTCTGGGACGTGAGACGCCCGCATCAATGAAACACACCAAGCAATCCCCGCGTGCTCAAGAGCGTGACGAGCTCGAGCTCGAGCGCGAGGTTGAGACGTTGCGCCGCGAAGTGAGGCAACTGCGCCTTGAGCAGGACCTCCTGAACAAGGCTAATGTACTGTTAAAAAAAGGCCTGTGCGCCGATCTGCAGCTCCTGTCCAACCGGGAGAAGACACTGCTGATTGACGCCCTCAAGGAGCATTACGGCTGGCCAGAACTCCTTGCACAGTTGGGCCTGGCACGTAGCTCGTACTTCTACCATCGGGCCCGCGCAGTGGTGGGCGACAAGTACCTCCAAGTGCGGCAGTCCATCACCGAGATCTTTGAGTCGAACCACCGTTGCTACGGCTACCGCAGGCTGCAGGCCTCGCTGACCAGGCAAGACGTCACCATCTCCGAGAAGGTAGTGCAGCGCCTGATGAAGCAAGAAAGCCTGATCGTGGCCAAGCCTCAGCAGCGCCGATACCCTTGCAGAATCGCTAGACGAGGTAGCACTCCGCCCGTGGTGAACCGCATGTCGAAAGGAGGTGGTTCTTCCGCTCAGCGACACTCAGGCACGCCTTCAGCACGCAAAAGGGTGCCTGAAGGCTAATTGGCGCAACAACGGGTTTCTGATGGGGGACTCGGAGAGTCGTGGTATGACCTTGCGTAACGTTGGGGAGGCTAAACAGTTCATCAGTAAACACGACGCGGCATTGCGCAACGCATCGCGTCGGCCCTGAACCCTACAAAGCATCGCCGCGAAGACGGTTACGCACTTCACGCGACCTGGAGGACTTTGGGCCGCGTGCATCGAGTCACCGCCAAGTGCAACTCATTCATCCCGATCCGAAGACGACCATTACCTCTCGAAGAATCGATCCGCCCTCTCCTCCTCGCGTTCTACTTGAATGACGGCCAACAGCCGCTCCAGCATGGATCGCAGATCGCTGATGACCACCGGCTCGTCCCAGTCGCCGCGCTGGACCTCTGGGTCGAGCGGCGTGCCGCCGCGGTTCAGGGATGCGACCGCGGCTTCGCACAACCGCCCCACCGCCAGAACCCATCGGTATGCCAAGCGCGCCTTCCTGGGGTCGCTGAACGCCTCACGAGACAGTTCGAAGAGCTCTGCGAGCGCTTGGCGATCGAGCCATTCCTCACCCACCTCTTGCTCCACCGGCTCGAGGAGCTTCGACAGTTCGAGCAGATGTTCCTTGGCCGCCACGTAGAGCACCTGGCACTGAGCCGGATCATTCCAGGGCGTCTCGGACTGAGAGAACTGCGGCGCATGCGCGTCGCGGCTTCCTGAGACGGGACCACTGAGCTGCCTCAGGAATTCCTGCACCACCGCGAACAGACGCTGCATTTCCGGTTTGTCGACCATCGTGTTGTCGGCCATCTGATGCCCGTTGATGCGAAGCGCGGTGCCTCGCACCTCCAGGGCCCGAACATCCTTCCACTGCCAGTCGATCGGCGACACCATGAGTTCCTTGATACGGATGCCTTCATTGGTCAGGATCAGGCCTTCCTTGGCACCACCAAACACGGTGGCATCCATCATGACCAGAACGTCTTCCTCCTTGATGTCCATCGCATAGTTTCCTCGCGCCGCGGCAAGCTTTTTCGCGGGTATTGCGGGAGCGAAGTAGGTGCGGCTGAACCCTCGGTACGGCGCAAGACGTTGTTGCAGCATCTCCCGCAGGCTCAGCGCCACCCGCTTGTTCGCGTGCGGCTCCCCGCGACTATCCGCCTGCCCGGTATGGGTGTTCTTGCCGGTCTGCGCGGAGCGCTCCCGGGCTTGGCTGGCTTTCTCCTGCGTGGCCCCACGAGCGCTCTCGTTGAAGGCTCTGCGTTGGCCAGCGTCGGACAGAACGGCATAGGCAGCGTTGACCTCCTGCATTTTCGCCGTTGCCCATTTCATGGTCTCGGCGTCCGCGCCGGCGTACTTGTCCGGGTGGTATTGAGTCCTGCGGCTTCTGTAGGCGAGCTCGATCTCCTGATCAGAGGCACTCGGGCGCACGCCCAGGACGTCGTAGTAGTTCATGATGAGGAAGTCGGAACTGAAAATTAGCAGATGAGCAGGCGGTCGGCGCCCTCGAACCAAAAAAATGACTCCCGCAGTCCTCGCTCGCGACCCCTGTGGAGGGCGCGAGCTGAGGGCCGGAATGAGTTACTCGTAGAGCTTCTGGCAGGTGCCGGACTCGTAGATGTCGCGAAGCCTTTCGCCCTGGCCCGCGGGGCTGAGCTTGTACAGCGCCAGGTCGTCGGTCAGCTTCTCTCTCATGGCCATCATGTAGATCCGAGGGTTCTCGTTCTTCTGCTCGAGCAGCGGTGCGATCTTCCTGATGGCCGCGTCGGCCTGCGAGTGACGGCTGAAGATCTTCGCCACGTGGGCGCACTTGTATGCGTCGTAGATTCGGCTGTCGTTGCTGGAACAGCCGGCCAGTCCGCCGAGTGTCAGAGCCAGAGCACAGCCCCACCTGCCCAGCCGCATGGGAGTCGACGGCATATGCCCTCGTCCCTCAGGCGAAGTAGATCGCCACCAAGATGGCGATCAGAAGGATCCCGCCGACGAAGGCACCCAACCCGGGGAAGATGACTGCCGGCCACACGAGCCCTTTGCCCAGCGCAACGCCGAAGCTCGCGCCAGATACGAAGATCCACTGATACAGAAGCACCAGAACGCCGATGGCGGCATAACCAGAAATGAGTTTTCCTTTGAGATTCATTTGAATAAATGGTGAATGGCTGAAAATGTGCAAGCTCGCGAAAACCGGAGGCGTGGCCCGGGGAAGTCGCAAGCTCGGAAGAGAACTACTCTTTTTTTAGGCGATAAGCACTTGAGCAGGACGACGCTCACCGCGCGGCACGCTCAGCACTCGCGCTTCTTGTCAAGAGGCTTGCGTGGATCGGTGCCTAACACGGCGCCCTCCTTGGTCACACAAACGCCGTCAGCACAGCTATACCCCGGCAGCTTGAGGACCGCGCGATCCGCGTCGCCGATCTCGCAGCGCAGTTCGTCGAAGTCGAACTCCTTGTAGTCCCGTGCGTTTTCGTTGGTCGTGTAGTACACGCCCGTGCCTCCCGCCTGCACCTGGATGGGATAGACAGGGAACCTGAGGTCTCGGCTCCAGCCTTGGATCTGGATTTCCATCGCCGAGCGATCAATCCGATGCTTCACTGCATCGGGATTGATCAAGGGGTCAGTGGCGCCGGCCAGGGCGGCGAGCGAGAGGCCGTAGAAAAGCAGAGCTGTGCACGCGGCGAGAGAGTTGCTTCTTGCTAGCCCTGCTGCTGGCGGGTGATGCCCTGCGCCGCCACCCGCGACTTTCGATGCCTTCAAGACACTGGGCATGGCTTTGATAAACCTGCCGACGGTATTCAGGCTTGCTTGCTGCCCGCCTCTAGGGACGCTGGCCTACCCGTGCGCTCGAAGGGCAGCTTGAGAACGACAAGCGCGGCCAGCACAAGTACGCCTGCCCAAGGGAAGCAGAAGGCCCAGGCGAGCAGACCCCACGCCCCGTGGTAGCCAAGCTTCTTAGCGAAACGCCAGCCCAGCAGGGGAGGGACGACCAGGCCGGCGAGGATCAGAAGATGAAAAATGTTGAATGAATCCATGGTGGTTTAGTTAAGAAAACAAGTGTCTCTCCGGGAAAGCCACGCCCAGCATCGACGGCCTCCAGCGAGGTTTCGGCCTATACCCAGCAAGGACAAAGAGCTTTTCGATACTAAGGAATCCTTAGTGTAAGCAAAAGTTGAAGCTAAGACTATCTGAGGATGCCGGTTGGCTCCAAATCGCACATCGACTCCTCCCTCCCGCTGTTTTCCCGGCGGCTGAAGGAAGCGCGGTTGCGCGCCGACCTGTCACAAGAACAGCTTGGCGTTGTGGCGGGGGTTGACGAGTTTTCGGCGAGTGCCCGCGTGAACCAGTACGAACGGGGAAAGCACACGCCTGATGTTCTGATGGCCTCGCACTTGGCGAAAGTACTCGCCGTTCCGTTGTCATACTTTTGGGCAGAGGACGACGACGAGGCAGAACTGCTCCTGCTTTATCACAGGCTCTCCCAAAGAAATCGACGACAGGCGCTGCGACTTCTTCAAGATAGCTTTCCTTCTGCAGCCGCGTAGCGACGATCAGGTTGGCCCGACCTTTTTCCTGAACCGGCAGGACGTCGCGTTGACGCCGGAGTCGAGCAGCGCGAAGAAAGAGCGATAAGTAGCTTTTTTGCCACTCACCATTCTTCTCGTCCGCGCCGAGCCAGCACAGCGCCCACCGCGATCCCGAACAGCAGAGCCAGCGCGTAGGCGACCAAGTACTCCAGGGGGCTAGCGCCTGGCAACATAGCCCGCCCCACAGCGTCGTCTTTCCAGAGCACGGCCCCAATGACAAAGCCCCGGCTCCTTTCTGACGCCGGGGCTTTGTGCCGCAAGGTTTAGCAGCCTCATGATGCGAGCTCCAAGGCGATCTTGAGTGCGCGGTCCTTCAACGCCGCCCCCTGCCCGAACCAGGCGCTGTCGAGGCGGTAGTCGTCGTTCCGAGCCCTGCGCTCGTGATCGACGAACTCCGTCACGGCGTTGAGCAGTCCCCACGCCGTATTCTTCGCCGAGGAAAGGTCTGCCCCCCGCCCCTGCCCGTCGTACAGGCCCTGGACCTTCTTCAGCGCCCGCTCGTTGAAGAGCTTCTGATCGCCCGCGGCCTCACGCTCGGCGTTGCATAGGACCTTGAGAAAGAAGCCCGAAGCCTCGCTCGCCTTGACCTTTCGGTCGGCCAGCGTGCGCATTCGGAACATGAACTCGTCCCAGCCGGCGACCGCCACACCGAGTTCGCGCTTGACCGCGTCGGCATCGAAGGCCGTGCTGTGTGAGACCTTGACGGCCCCTTGAGCGGTCCCCAACGCCGCGGTGAGCGAGTTCTCGCAAGCCACACGGATGGTCGTCGGCGTGGCGATGGTGGCGATCGACCCGTCACAGGACGTCGCCAACAGCAAGTAGCCGCGGACGAGATCGCTGCCCTTCAGGACAGCCTCGCGTCCCGTGCGCGCCAGCGCCCAGAACTTTCGCCCGCCCTTCAGGATGCCCGCCGTCTCCAGCTCGTAGCCGGAAAGCTCGGTGAGATCCCGGTAGAACTCGAGCACTTCCAGCGGTTGCACGACCTGGTATCGGCTGCTAACGACTGACAACGGCTGCTTCGAGTCGCTGCGGTAGAGCACCTTCTGCGACTCGTAGAGACGCAGCGACTCTGCCGCCCTGCCCTCCTCGGCCTCGAACCGCACGGGAGCCTCCTTGATGGTCCAGTCCATGCCGGCCTTTTGGGCCCAGGCCTCGACCGATTGGTGTGCTTCCAAGGCGTGGCCCGGGCGTTGACGCCCCGCCTTTTCATTGAGCACGGTGGAATGGATAGCAGTAGACATGATGGATGGATTCCCTTAAGTTGAAGTGATTGACCAGCGTACTGCTCAAAAAACGAGCACCGAGAAGGTGTGCCCGCAGTCCGTGCAGCGCCGGTTGTGCAAGATGGAAGCGTCGATCGCTGCGCCGAGCGAGGAGCCCACGCTGCAGCCCGCGACGCCGCCGCTGATGCCGCCGAGGACGGCGGAGGACGGGGCCCAGCCACGAAGCGCCAGGAATGTTCAAGGCGTTCGCAGGGCCGTCGTCGTCCATGGCGCCGTGAAGCACGGCGCCACAGATGCCACTGACGATTCCCGCCACAGTGCCGGTCAAGGCGCCCGCGCGTTTACCGAGCTCGCGGGGAACGACCCGCGAAGATCTGCAGGTTGGGCAGCCTTCGCCCGGGAAGGCGTCCGAGTGATACCCGTCGTCGAGCGAATCGCAGTCGGGGTCGAAGAGGTGTTCACTTTCCATGGTGGTGGCCGGGTCGTTCACGCCGAAGAGGCTCGGACCCGGTGAGTTGAGGGAACAGTTGAGCCTGGCCCGGCAGGTGGAACATCGAGAGCGCTGCTTCGCCTGATTCGCCCCGTGACTTGGGATCCCGGGGCCGGCGGTGGGTGCGCACTTCCTATGCGACCAGACGCAGAGATCGCAGGACATTTCGGCGCTAGTTCCTAACCTTCGGCCGGTCCTGATGGATGAGCGCCGAACGGTCATGGCGGATGTCCTCTTCCACGGCGTAGGGCAACCTCCGCAGCCGACAGGGATCGTGTTCCTTGAGAAGAAGCATTTCCCTGTCCACCGAAGCAAGGAAGGTCTCGTCGAACAGGTCGTCCGTGGGCCCACGCTCTTCCTCCGCCGCACTGGAGTGCTGCGCCGACTTGCTCATGCGGTTCTCCCTTGGAGGAAGACCTGCTCGACGTGACGAGCGCCGCTACCGTGCGCGGGCAACCCTACGATGAAGCCGCGCTCCGCGCGCTGGCACAGCCCGCAGCTCATGCAGTCGGTCTCACCAGAGACTGCGGGGCAGATCATCACCAGACGCCCTTCGGGTGTCCGAAAAGATCGCCTTGTGCTGGAGGGCAGCGCGACGACCACCGGTGCACAGCCAGTCGCCGCAAGGCTGTCCGCCTGAGCGAGGGTCTCGGCACTCAGATTGACGGTGAAGCCGCGATGGTTCGCACGACGCAGCGCCGCGCGGTTGCCGTCGCTGGGCCTATGGTGCGTGTACGTGAAGCCACGACGGCCACTGTTGGCTCGCACGATTCTGTCCAGAAGTGCAATGTCCAACTCTCCAATCGCCGTCGGCGCCAGATCGCCAGCCTGGTTGTGTCGCCACAAGGCGCCGCGCCGGATGGATGCGACGTCCTCGAGCAGCTCCTCGAAGCTTCCTCCTCGGTGCCCTTCGCTGACGTTTTTCCAATGCAGCGCGAGCGGTCCGGTGTTGGCGTAGCAGCCGACGGCACGATAGCTGCAGCTCGCGGGGCAGGAGTTCCTGCTGGTTGTGGTGACGGGGATCGGTCCGGTCTTGGTGTTCCGACTTACCCGGGTGAAGTGATAGGTCAACGTGGGTGGTAGCCCCGACGTCGAAGTCGATTCGGTCGGCGCGAATTGGTCGCCGGCCGTGGCAAGGCCACTGCGCATAGGCAGGTCTCCTAGGAAAAGGATATGCGCCGGTGAGGGCGAAAATGGTGCAGGCGCCGCGCGGGCGCGCACATCGGGCTCGACCGGAGGTCGAGTCGACGCGCACGTCGCGCGCGGTGCTCGCGGGCGATGGCGCGTCAGGAGGGGTCGGTTGACCTCGCGGTCGGGACCCTGGGACGCCTTTCGGAAAAGAGGCGCGCGCCCTCAACCCGAGGGCATCGGCGCCCGGCGGCTTCGGCGCGTATAGACCGGCACCATGCGGGTGATGCCCAGACGATCGTGCAGCACGACATGACGAACGAGCAGCCGCATGTCAGTTCTCCTCGCCAAGCCTGCGCAACCGGGCGTCGATGCGGTGAAGCACGACGTCGCGATCCGTATGGCTGGAGTTGGCCTCGTACTCGTTCTCGAGCCAGTCGCGCGCGAAGAACAACGCCTCCTCGCCGAATAGCACGAGCGCTACCTTGTAGGGCTCGAAGCGATCTTCGTCGTTTGGCAGCTGTGGATATCCCAGCATCGGCTCCGCGGTCACGCCCAGGCTTTGGAAGTACGCGTCCGTGGGAAGCCAACCGCCGAAGCAGAAGATCGTGCCGCAAGGATGCCTCCAGTGATCCAGTTCGACTTGGCCTGGATGCAGCGAAAGCATCAGGGTCCGTGCCGCCTGCAGATTCTTTATCCAGAACGCTGCGCGCTCATCGGGTTTCATGGTTTGGATATCGATGTCCATTAGAAATGTTCAGAGATGCGGCATACACCCCGACGACGACCTGCACCCGCTGGGAGCCAGGTCTTCGTCGGGATCTGCCTGGGAAAGGAAAGAGCGCGATCAGCGCCCGTAGCGCCCCTCGAGCTTGTCGAGTAGTTCCACCGCGCAGCCGTGCCAGGCCCGACCGGCCACCAGCGGTGTGTCCACTTCTTCGGGGGACTTCACGGACACCGCCTTGGCGTAGACCTCGATGGCGCGCAGGACGAACGCCTGGATCAGCGCCCCATGCTTCGAGTGCTCCATCAGATCGACGACGAACTCGACGTTGGTCGGATGGCTTTCGCTCATGGCGCGCAGGCCTTTTGCGACTCGACGGCCTCGGAATCCAGGATCTCGCACCGGGACTGGATGATCTCCAGACCCGCTGCGGCGATGCTGCCGGGGTCCAGGAGCATCACGACGTCGTCGCTGCTGCCCGAACGCATCGAGGTCCACTCTTGAGCGGTGAGCCCGACTTGCACCGCGCGCATGGCCGCAGCCGCCCGCAGCGCCTCTACGTCGCCGATACGCAACTGGGCGGTGAACACGACCGTGCGTGTCGACGCGCTCATTGGAGGCACTCCTTGGAGTCGGGGTGCGTGCCTGGTTGCGCCTGTCGCCCGACAAGGAGGGAGTCTTCCTCCAGGACGTCGCTGCGCACCACCTCGGCCACGGACAGCTGCCGGCGTGTCATTCGGAACATCACGCCATCGCTCACGCGGCGCACCTGCCAGCCGCGACGCCCCAGGCTACGTACGAGCTCGAACACCTGGGTACCGTGATGAACACACGCCCCGGCGCGAATCGCGGCAGTCCTGACGGCTCGCGCCGCATGGAAAGCGCGCACCTGCTCTCGCCAGGCCGTGGCGTACGGCCCAACAGGAGCATCGGCTTGCGCGAGGAAGGAAAGCGGGCAGTCATAGAAGAACGGCCCGGAACCCTCGTCCATGCTCTTGACGAAAACGTCTCCCCGCCGGCTCTCGACAAGCGTCAGGCCGATCCACGTGATGGTCGAGCCGTCGCCCCTGTCCGCCCGGGCGAGATACCAGAGCCTGTTGCCCATCAATCTGGAGGCGATCACTGCGGAGTTGCGTTGCACACGCCGCAGCTTTTCGCGAACGACCTGCTGCTTTGTTCCACTAAAGACCAAGGTTCCCATTTCAGCCTCCAAGGTGGGATGACGCCGAAAGCCGGGCGCGCACGAAGTCGATCGAAGCCGAAACGAATTTGGCAAACACAGGAAATCTCCTTACGGTGAGAAACGAGACAAATAAAAAGGCCCGCATCAGCGGGCCAGGTGTGGATTGGTTGAGAAAGCTATGAGCACGACCGCAAAGCGAGGAACTCGTTGTCGATGCGCTCGATCGGCAGGTCGAGCAGAACCCTGGAATCCAGGGCGATGTCGGCCGATGGAGGGCGCCGCGCCTGCACACATTCCCAGAATGCTGCCTCGCGAGCTACCAGTTCTCCAACTGCCCGAGGTTCGACCCGGACGCGATGAACCTGCAGGTCGCGCCCTCCAAGCAGCACCATGACGTCGATCGCCTTCGCGGACGCGACAACAAGCTCGTGGAGCGCGCACGCTCGGATATCGAGCGGCATCTCGTCGCACCAGAGCGCGACCTCGGACGACCCGACGGACAAGCACATCAGAAGTTCGACTTGAGCCGATCTAGCTACGTGGTCGGCCCATCCGCCAAGCATCCAAGGATGTTCGGCATGTCTGCTTTGTTTAGTGCGCTGCAATCTGTATCCGGTGCGCACGGCATAGTGCCCACGCAACAGGGTCTCGATCACTCGGCTCCAATGACTGGATGTGCCGCCCTTTACCCTCTCGCCGAGTTCGGGTCGGGACAGATCCAGGCGGTCCACTATTTCCTTCCAAAGCCGTACGGGCGACTTCGCGGGGCTGAAACCAAGAGCCGCGGGAGCGTCGAGCGAATCGATGCCCCAGGGCATCTCGGCATGCTCGCCGGCAGAACCCATACGGGTCATGACGCTTCCACCCTCCTCGATGCAAGAGGCCCCGTGTTCCAGTCGGAACACGGGGCCTCTTGAATGAGCGCCTCGCGGCTTGGTATTAGCGGTCGGATGCGTCGGCCGAACGATCGACCAGGTCGATCACTGGATGATTTTCTTCGACTCATAAGAATATGTTTTCTCCGATGCGGTGATTTAGGGATTACAAATGGCGGTGGATCGGCAAAGATGCTGTTGGAGTGCAGGTACCGCCGCGAGCAGGAAGCGAGTGCAATGCGTACTGAACTCGGTCATGTCATATGGGATTGAAACTTTCTGGAATCGAATACAACCCTGCCACTGTCGACGCGCGGGCATGTTCGATTCATGGCGCCTGACCAACGGATCGCTCCGAGGCGGTGAGATCGCAGCGCCCCAGACGGCCTTGGTGCTGCCCCGCATAGCCGCTGCGTGAGCCTGCCCGAGCTGAGCGTTACCAGGCGGGCGTGAAATGAAGGCCAACGCTCAGACTGCGCGATGTTGCCAATGTTCGTGACTTCGTAAGCGACGATGAGGTAGTGCTTCCGTCGACCGCTGTCTGGACCTATCTGCCCCTTGCGTGCGTCGGTCTTACCCGGGGAGAAGTGCGATCGCGGCTGTGGGCCGCTTTGAACTTGCTACCGTCGATGGCCACCACGGCTTGAGAGAAGAGCTTCATTTGACGGCACAGCGCGATGAAGCTGCGGCACACATTGCGGACGTCCTTGCCGTTGTCGCGGCGGAAGTCAGCAATGGTCTTGAAGTCGGGAGTCAAGCGGCCGGTGAGCCACATGAGTTCGACGTTGCGTTGGGCTTGGCGCTCCAGCCGGCGGCTGGACTGGATGCGACTGAAGTAGCTGTAGATATAGAGCTTGAGCAGACCGATGGGTGATATCCCGGGCGGCCAGTGATTGCAGGGTCTGCGCCCTCGAAGCCGAGAGCGCCTAGATTCAATTCGTTGACGAACGCATCGACGACGCGCATCGGGTTGTCTTTGCCGACGTAGGCATTCCGGCAACCAAGTGAATTGGTATCGGTCTGCGCCTTCGATAAATCGCTTCATGAGCCACCTCGCTCGAAACGGTTGACCTCAATTTATTTTTTTTGACTGGCACTTGGGTAAGGGTTTTCACACAGCCTCGGCCCGAAGCGGAAATCGGCTACGCACAATTGAGCCCCGAAAAACTGACTCTCAGGGCGCGTACCGAATCGCTGCGCTTCATCCTAGACAAACGACGTGGACCCGCCATCCGCGCCGACCCCGAGCGTCCAAAGGTACTTGTCGAAAATGCGGTCAGCGAACCAAAGTTCTTTAAAAACCGCCTTTGCCTCGGCATGCGCATCGGACGGGATGCAAGTCCACGCGAGCTGGCGAGGCAGGTTAACAAGCGCTTCCGCGAGAACTCCCTTGTGCGCATCAAACTGGTCTTTCCAGACTGCCGCATACTGCTCGTAATCGACACCCAGTTTGCCTCGAACGCCTCCGAGCCGGCCGAGTGCATCAACTGCGCGCTTGTCCAGTATTCGCACCTCGTGCTCGCCAGCAAACCATAAGAACTTCGTGGCGGCCGACAGCAGATTGGTTCCAGTAATGCTCTTTACCGGTGAGACCTTGCCCAATTCAATCGCGAGATTGCGTACCTTGACTTCGGCTTGCTGCGCGCTTTGAGCGGCGGCCGTGAGGTGCGCTGCCGCCGTCAGCCATCGTTGGCTGCTCGAGAGCGGATTGTCTTTCTCAGTCTTGAATCCGCGCGCTACCATGTACTTCGCCGCGAGATTTCCTAGGACGAGAGCATCAATTGCCTGAGAGCCGTTCTTTCTCAGCTCTTTCATGAACTTGCGGTCTGTCATGAACCATTGATTGGTATAGGAAAGCGCCGAGTGCTTTAGCAACCAAGGCGCGCTTACATCTGATTTTCCCGTCATCGATTTCATTGGTCTCCGTTTTTGAAGAACTGGTGAAAACTTGGAGTACACGCCATCGGAGGAAGACCAATGTGATCTTCCGGCCCGTAAACAGACTGACGCAATCAGTCTGCTCTTGGCCGACTTAGCCGGTCACACGGCCGCCGCGACGAACCCGTTGTCAAACTTTTTCTTCGCGCGAGAGCAGCACCCGCCTGGAGCGTCAGCGTAGCCGTTGCGCACTACACGAGGCGCAGCAACTTGCAGCCGGTCTGCACAGCGGTTTAGCGCACTCACGGCACAGTGGGCCGTATTGACTCACCCGGTGATGAAGGAGCGCATTGGAATTGGTCTCCTTGAAACCAGTGATTCGCTCTTACGCGGACAAGAACAGATAGCCACCGCTTTCTGCGCTTCCGCCAATGTGCATCCCGTCTCTTCTCGATCTCTTCACCTGCTCGAAGTAGCTGATCGGGTCGACTTCTTGCCGTTCTTCCTCGGTCAGCATGGGCATGTCAGCCTTGCAGCGCCAACAATACATCGTGATCACCATTGAACCCCTCCCTCACCGTTCCCGAAAGTCTGCTGGGAGCAATTGGGGCGACCCGACGTGCAACTTCTCTTGGCCGATAGCGAAAGTCTAGCCGCACGCGCTTGCTTTTCAGTCAAGATCGAATGGCTGACCGCTTACCAACGCTTTTCTCATCCAACACCTACTTCCTTCCTTCGACCAGCCCGATCGGTTTTTCTCTAGGGCCTTCTGCTTTGAGCGACGCTCGCCATCTCATCCTGTTCAGCAGGAAGAAGGCAAGTTCTCATTCGATCGGCACTGAACATGTCATAGATTTTTTCGGTAAACGTTGAGTTGATGATCTTGGGCAAGGAAACGAGCGATCGCGTCGACGGTCTCCATTGAGATTCGAGGCTGGGTACCGAGAGTCTTATCGAGGTTCCAACCTTTCAGACGCGTCAAGAAGTCGATGCCCAACTCGTGGATCTGATCCAGTTCGGCAGCTAGATTCGAGAGAACGATTCCTCTGCGAACACGTCCTTTCCCAAATCTTCGATCGAGCGAGCTCTGTAGGGCATCCGCTGCTTCATTCAGCTGCCTGCTAGGACTTCGCCCTCCAGCATCCTGCAGGACTTCCTCCGTGGGATATACATATCCATTCGCGGCACGTTTTCGCCTAGTCCACTTCAATGCAGAACAGGAGATGAGGCCCTTGTAGTGCTTGACCTCGACAGCACAAACACCCGAGGGTCCGATGAGTACGTGATCGATCTCCCCGCGCGCGCCCTGATATCCCACAAGAAGAATCCAACGATCATCCAGATTTCTTGAAAGGAAACGGGTAACATCCGACTCGCCCTTGCGGCCCGCTGTCCACCGCTGCTCCTCGGTGCCAGGAGGCTCCATCACAGCTATCGGAGCAAGCCCAGGCAGCGGGGTCACAATGCTGTCGAAGATCAGGCCCAACCCCTTCGCGAACTCACGATCGGAAAAGGCTTTCACGGGTGCGGCAATCATGTTCCAACGCGCCCGAATGCGCGCCTCTTCGGAATCCTGGCGACGAGTCTTCGCTTCTTCGTATCGCCTGCCACGCAATTCAGCGTGCTCCTTGATCCGGTCTCCCGTATGGTTTGACAAAATTCTCAGCTGCAAGTCGATTTCCCGTTTGTTCTGTATTTTCACCGCCCATCGCCTGACTGTTCGATGATACGAGAAGCGAGGATTCAGCGGTCCCGCCGCCCAATACCGCGGCTTGCGAATACCCGAGCGCGCTAGCCAGGATCCAGGGTGGTTCCGTGCAAGGAATCACGAACTCGGGCATATCACAGGTGATCGAAATATTCTGGAATCGAACGGTGACGCAGCCGATGACACGTGTCCGGTCCGACATCAACCAGCCTTCGATTTACCCAATCTCCAAAGGGCCTCGGCTCCCCGTCCCCGCTCGTTTTCGATATTGACCTCGTCAAGCGCGGCCCTCTTCGCAGAATCGATTCGGTCCCTCAACCATTCGCTTCGGGCTTTCGCTACATCACGCATTCGCGGGCCGCACCGCCGCATTGATCGACCGACTCGTCATTGCCGAATGATGGCCAATACGGACATTTTCGAGGGCCAATAGAATCTGCTCGCGTCGATCAACGCAACCGGAGACGATCGTTGCTCCGGATCAGAAAGCTAACGTTTTTGAAAGTGGCCATGAGCGAGACAGTAGAAAGTCCAGACAACAACAAGAAGCAGGAAGCTGAATCCCTCCTCCAGGACGTCGTCACGAGGCTGGAGGTTGAAGCGAAGGAATCCGGCATTCCCTTGAAAAAGCTGATACGCGCCGGGGCAGCAGGACAGCTTGAGCTTCTTTTCCAGCGGCCTCCATTCAATCCGCGAACCGTACTACGTCCTCGAGGCAGTGAACTGATCACAGGCGAACCAAGCTTGATGCAGACGCCGGACTTTCTCAAGCTCGAAATGGCCGATTGCGGCCAACTTCTCGATCGCCCGGCCGCCCTCGTCAATGCATCGACGATGGGATATCGAAGCAGGGGCGATAACACACACCTTTCCCGGATCGCTCCCTCGGACGCCGGGAAGAATCCGATTTTTGCCGTCATGGTCGACGGCAAACCATTTGCCCCCCTCGATCCGCAGAGCGCGTTCTGGGGAACATGGGCGCTCTGGTCCGACGCGGGGCCCATTCAACATGCTGTGCGCAAGGAGGACGTCTTCGTCAGACGCGCGGAAGCAAGACGCTGGCGCATGGAGAGGCACTATCCTGGCAAACATCTGGCGGTGAGCGAGAAGCCGGGCGCCGAAAACGACCTGCCGGGCTTCGCAGACATGAACGACGACCACAAGTCGCCGATGCTGCAATGGATGTGCAAGGCTGCGGTGCTCTTCTGGGCCAAGGAAGGCATTGACCCCAAAGACCCCGACACCTATCCAACAAGGAAGGAGATCGTCAAATGGTTCACCGACCTTGAAGGACAGGTTTTCACGAAGACGACCGCCGGGCAAGCCGAACGCCTGATCTTGCCGGAATTCGCCCGCACCGCCCGAGCCGCGCGCCCTGAAAAGCAGCGGCAGGTGGTGAGGTCCAAGGCCTGAAGAATGCCACCCCTACCAAGCCTTTAGCATAAACGCCGACGGCTGTAAAGTGGTGAAAAACGCGGCAGGTGATCGCGTTCCGAGGCCTCCACAGCGAAGGTCTCAAAACGGACGATCCGGGCTCTTTACGAAAGGAGTCCGATGTTTTCCCCGCCCAACCATTACGGCCAAGGCCGCCCCCACCTCCGGGGGCAGCGCCCTTCCCGAACCGGCAACTGCCGAAGCCCGAGAGGCGCTCGCGCGCAGCTTCCGAAGTTCAAGGGTCCCTGCTCCCTTGCACCCGAATCAGGCACCAGCGCACCGGACCGTGCGCTGGTACCTGCCTCGCCCCCGAAGTGCGCGCCCTTCTCCGTCATGCCGACCCCCGCGCTGCCGCCGGCAGATCGCGCAATTCAGCCCCAGGAAGGGGTTTCGCGCCTCCTCTTCATCTGGGAGGTCGAGCGACGCATCGGACTGCGGCACTTGGCGATTCTGGCGCGGCTCAATCCGGGCTCGAAGCACTACGACCCGAGCTTCCCGGCGCCGGCGCGCCGCGAGACGATGCACGAGGCAAGCTGCCGCCGTCATGAGACGCTGCGATGGCACGCGTGCGACATCGACACGTGGGTGCGCAATCGCTCCGCCCGCAGCAACCGCTGATTCCAACCCAGATATCCGATCCCGCCTTTTTGCCTGCCGTCACCGGTGTCGCGCTCGAGCACACCCCAGTGCTCGGCGAAGCCTTCAAACCTGGAAAGAACCGATCTAGATGAACTACAGCCATGACCATCTTTTCCCCATTGGCGCTTGCATTCGCAAGATCGCGCAGCGCTGGGACTCGCTGATGACCAATGTGCCCTTCGCGGCTCTCGAAGCCCATGTGCGCGACCACCGGCCGACGCCTCACGACCTCGACGCATACCAGCCCAGTTTCGGCATCCCCCCGACCGCCGCGGGCCATTGGGACCGCTACGCCAAGGTCGCCAAACGTGGACAGATCGCAGCCTTGGAGATCGCAACCGCGCACTGCGTGGCAGCTCGCGTTGGTGTCCCCAAATCGCTCGCCGGCTTGCTCGCGGCGGCGGATACAGGTTGCCGTACGTTCGATCACCTGCGTGTCGCCGAGCAGCACGCCATCGACAAGCGGCACGCCGACCGCGTCAAAGGCGGCAAGACCCGTCAGGATCGCCTGCGCCCGGCCCGGGAGTATGCGTTCAAACTGTTCCGCTCCATGTGCCCGGCGGGGGGATGGAAGGACGCGGCGCACGCGGCGCGCACCATCTACCCCAAGGTCAAGGAATTCGTGTGGAGCAGCCGTCTCCCCATGCTCGCGGAGGACAGCCTGATCCGCACCATCCGCGGTTGGTTGAAGAAAGCCTTCTACGCGCAAGGCTGACCCCCTCCACCACTCGGCCTCGCATGTGCGAGGCCTTTTATCTTCCCCTCCCGGTTGACCGTATCCAATCGTCAGCTCCATCCGATCGCCCGCCCAAGATCCGGACCGCTCCGGCGAGACCTCGAGCTGACGCGTCCGCGGCGGCATGCCCGGCCGCCGAGCATCGACATGACCGCAGCGATCGCCCGGCCAAGCACAAGACGTCCTTGCATATCGTCAGGAAGAGCTTTGCGCGCTAGACGGTGACCTCACGCGCAGAAGTCTCGATGGTGGACTAGCAACCGAGGCGATCAATTGCGCGCGACGCCGGGTGCAGCGCTGCCGCTCACGCCGTCCGAGATTGCACGATCGGGCTGCGTCTGCAGAGCGATCTCGACCAAGGTATCGACCCAGGGCCCTCCGCGGAATCCAACGATCTGCAACGGCGCCCAAACCACAAAGAGCGACTTTCCGACTCCCGGGGTCCAGATCTCGAGGCTGGACTGCCCCAGGGCACCATCGAGCTGCGGGGGACGTTTTTCGATCCAAAGCATCTCCAGCCCGTAGGCCTCGAGCATGCGATAGGCCGGCTGGCGTGCGTTGCCTGCCTCGAGTTTTCCGCGGGCCTTGATCAGCGGAACCAGGGTCGAGATCGCCAGATTCGCGATGTACTGGCGGTTGTAGCGGGTCTTGTTCATCTATTTATTGCCTTGTTGAAAAAATATCCGCCTTACTCGCTGGCAGAGCGCAGAACATGTCGCGGGAGTCCGACGGGCGCACCGGGCTGGTCCTGCGAGACCGAGGGCGCCCCACCGAGAACTCCCTCCTCCAGAACCATCTGCGCCAGGGCTTCCGTCCACTGGTCGGCCTCGAACATGTGCACATCGTGCGAACCCGAGTAGGTGCAAAGAACCTTCACGCCGTCGAAGGTCCGGATGTCCAAGTCGCAGTGCGACTCCTCGCCTGCCACGGCACCGACATCGTCATCGTCATCGTCATCGAACAGGGCCATCCGCAGATGACGATGCTCCCAGAGCAGACAGCCGGCCTTCGAAAGGTAGCGATCGCTCCGATGGCCATTCTTCCGGATCAGCAGCTTGATCGCCTCGACGATCAATCTCACCGCAATCCGATTCTCTCGATAGATCTGCATTCGACTCCAATTCAAAGGGTTGACTCGCATCGATCGATTTCCGGATGCGATAGAAGTTGTCGCGACAAAATGAAGTCTATGGCCGACTTCGCTCTTCCAGGAGACGTCAGCTCAGCGCGATTCGAACTCGACAGCTTTTTCTCAATGCGCCGATGGCGCTCGACCGATCGGACTCGCTGCGCCGATAGGCGAGAAAGGACGAGAGAAGGACGAGACGCGAGACAAGATGCATGAAGACGAGAGAGAGGGACAGAGAGAACGGCGAAGTCCCCCCGTCACTTTCGCCAGGCCGCCCGCGGAACACAACACCCCATAGATGGGTGCCCTTCCCTACCGTCCCGCCTCGCAGCGGCGCAGACTGCCAGTCCGGCTCCGAAACGTCCAAGCACCTGCGAAGCACCGCCCCGCCTTCGTCTTCACCCTCACGAGGTCGCCGAAGTCGCTCGCATGCGCGTTCCGCACAAGGAACACGACGCCAGCGCGAAACATCGCGCAGCCGAAGACTCGAGCCTGCATATCGCTCTGCTGACACCACACCCGAACGTCAGCGATCGGCGATCTGCGTCCACCAATCGCCGACTGTCACTCGGTCAGACCGCCTCGGCTTCGAGATCGGGGAGGCTTTGTCTGCGGGGTCGACCGCCCGACTTGCCCATCTCGTCCTTCTCCTCCTGCGTGAGCATCTGGCCGCGGAAGAAGGTCCTATGCGTACCTTCGAACTTGAGCCAGAAGTCGGTCTTCGTCAGGTACGAGACCACGTTCCTCATGAGCAGCTCTCGCTTGCTCACGTCGTCGTGCCAGATCATGCCGATGCCATTCATCGCGTAGTCGACCGCGTTGCAGTTGAAGTAACGCCCCCGGCCCTCGGTGATCTTGTTCTTCCAGAACTCACCGAGCAGGTATCCCAACGCCTCCCCATTCCACTGCTTGTGACCATCGAAGAAGAGGAGCAGGTGGAAGTGATAGCCCGTGAGGGAACCGTACTCGAAGGTGCACAACCAGCCGGTCAGAGGAAAGTTCTTCCGGATATGGCGAATGAAGCGATCGAACTGATGGCGAGCCTCGTGCGCGTCCACGGTGCTCGTGATGCCTCGACGGTCTGGATCCTCGCAGCCGACCACCAGGTCGATGCGGACGGCCAGATTCTTCGAGGCCCGATAGGTGAAGATCTCGTCGATGTACTTGGCGGCGGACGCGTCGTTCTTCTGGCACTGGCGACGACGCGCGTCCAACTCGGCCAGGAACTCCTTCGTCGCGGCCGCCTGACGCAGCCACTCCACGAAGTGCGTCGCCACACGGAAGATCTCCTGGGCCTCTTCGCCCCTGGCGCGCTTGAGGTCGAGAAATGCATTGAGGATGTTGGGATTGGCATCGATCGCCTTGCTCAGCAATTCGATGTACGGGTTGTAGGCGTGGCAGGGGAAGTATTCCTGGAACTCGCGCAGATCCTTGCACACGGCTTCCTGCAACCGGTCCCCAAGCAAGGAGCTTCTCACTCGCGGGAACGTCGGTCGGGGGCTGAGGGTGAACAAGGGATCGCTCGTGTCCGTGATCTTGCGAACGAACTGGGCAATCCTGCGGACACTCCGCGACACCCGGTACTCTTGCGTACGGATCAGAGTCTGGGGTGCGTCGCCGATGACGTGACGCGGCGATGCCTCGGACTCCATCAACTGATCGAGTTGTTCTAATGAGAACATGGTTTTCTGCTTTCGTTGGTTCTTTGCTTCTGCAGTTCTTGGGTTCTTGCTCGAATGCCTTGTTTCGGTCGTGTGTTTTCGGTGGCTCGATGCTGGAGGGGTATTGCTTGTGGTACCCGAAAGTGGTTGCTTGATGTAGTTGGTTGTCGATGAGGCTCAGGCTGTACCAGCCTGCGTGTTTCCATTCGAGTGCCATATGGAACACTCGGCAATATCCTCCTGTAGCGTTGTTGAATATCCTTCTCTGTAAATAGCTATTCCTTGGATAACATACGTTCCTAAACACCCGACCAGGTTTGGTACGGGCGCTCTCACGAGGGATCGTTGGTTTGCTCGGCAACTCCTTCTGTTTCGAGTGGGCTGCAGCTTGTCGAGTTAGGACCTGCTGCAGAGACGAATCGATTGTTCAATTCGAGTTCGCCGCGCAACAAGTACACGTGCTATCCCCTTGGGCAACTCGCTCAGCACACGTCGTGCATCCGTGAGCGTCAGCGCCGTGAAGCTGCCCCGACAGGTGGTCGAGTTGGTTCCCGTCGGTCGCAGTCCCTCCTTTCGGCGGTCCTAAGCGGACAACGGCTGGAGCTGGATTGCCTCAAGGCATGCGGGGGGATCGATGGCTGCCCGCGTCACACGGACGAGGCGACATCGCGCGATGCCGGCCTTGTCTTGTCTTGTCTCTGCCATCGATCGAGAGCGCGCTGCCTCGGGGAAGACCATGAGTGGCCGACCGGTGACGGTTTCCCTGCATCACGCATGCAGGTCAAATATGTACATAGCTCGGCATTGGGTGCGGATATCCAAGGACGAGGTGTGCTCGCCGCGAAGCGGCGGTGTCGTCGAGTAGTTTCCAAGACCAGGTAGCGCTACTACCTGGCCTTCGTGCCTAAGCACGACGCGAGCGCACGATGCCAAGGCAGTCGCTCGTCTTGACTTCATTCGATCATGCGAGATTCGATGTGCATCGTTACGAGATGCTTTTTGGAAGGTGCTGTCGCTCACCGCACTCCGACAGCTGACGCGCTTCTCCCCTTCTCGAACCGATAGTCCAATCAAGTCATCGATATTTTTTGACAAGGACGACGACTGTTATGTATCCCGTGGACCCGTACCCTGCACGCACCTATTCGCCCGCATTGAACTACCCGAATCCGGCGAACTATCCGGTCAACGCTCTGGGTCCCGTGCTGGCGCCCGCCGTGTGCCAGCACTCGTTCAACACCGGCGTCGCCGTCGAGATGATCGCAAGCTATGCCCGCTCGATCGCGCACGTAGGCGCACAGGACAACGTAGACATCCAGCGCCCGCGCTGTCCGCCCTCGCCGGTGTCGTCCTTCGATCTGGTCAGTGCGGATTCCAGCGAGGGCAAGGACACTGCCTCGCGCCCGTTTGTGGGGTTTCTGCGCAAGTACGAAGACGCACTGCAGGAGCGTCATGCGTTGGCACGACTCGATCGCCTTGCCGAGGAGGCTGCGTGGAAGGCGCAGATGCGCGTGCTGAACAAGCGGCTCGACCAGGCCGCCAGCGAAGGCGAGGATCTCGACGCCCTCAAGAACGAGCACCGGGAGCTGATGGCACGCCGGCCGGCCCAAGCTGGCGAACCGAAGATGCTCGTCGACAACATCACCCCTGGCGCGTTGGAGAATCTGATCGGCGAGGGGTCGAAGTCGATCTTCATCACTTCGACCGAGGCCGGCGGTCTGCTCAACGGTCGACTCGGCCGCTCCACCGACCTGCTCAACAATGCCTGGGACTCCACGCCGCTCGTCAAGGATCGCGTCAAGGAAGAGCGCGTCGTCCTCAGCGACTACCGCGTCTGCGGCCACTTCGCCCTCCAGGGCCCCGTGCTGCAGAGCATCTTCGCCCGCACGGGCCATCTCGCCCATGGAAGCGGGCTAACGGCACGCATGTTGTTGACCGTACCCCATTCGACGCTCGGAGGTCGCTATCTGCGCTCGGATCGCCCGCTGAGCTACGACGACATCGACGCCATGGGCTGTCGTATGCGGGAGCTGTTCGAGCAGGGTGCTCGCCGTCGCGAGGCGGACGAGGCTCGCTGCGTGATCGCCTTCTCCGAAGCGGCGGCGCGCTACTTCGACGACATCTATAACGAAATCCAAGCAAACCTGGGACGCGGCAGGATCCTCAACGATGTCGCGGGACATGCCGGCAAGACCGCCGAGCAGATCGCCCGGGTCGCAGGCACGCTCCACAAGGTCGAAGAGTTCCAAGGCCCGTTGCAGGTCGACGTTCTCGAGCGAGCCCGGCAGATCGGCTACTGGCATCTGGATCAATTCCTGGCGCGGTTCGGCGCGGGTCAACCCGGCGATCAGCGCATCGTCGATTCCGAGATCGTCGCGAACGCTTTGCACACCATCGCCTACCGTGGACTGGGGTATATGGCGCGCGCGGAAGTAAGGAAGTGGTGCGCCGTGCCGTTGTCGACGGCTCGTTTCGATCAAGCGCTGCAGGTCCTGATCCACCAGGGGATCGCGCTGCTGCAGAAGCGCGGCGGTCGTGCCCTCGTGGCGGCGAATCCCTGGCGCTAGACGCAGGCTGCGAACGATGTGCACGAGACAGCCCTCCCGCGAGGGATCTGCGCAATGGCTTTGGCCGCGAAAGGCCGTCCCGAGCGTGCGAACGCGTCGGGCAGGCATGCCCGCATCGCCCTTGAGAAATCCCGCGCGCGAAGGCCATGACGACCGGGCGAACCTAGCCCAGCCCGGCCCCTGTGCGACGAACCTGGGCGATCAAGGATTCCAACGGGCTCGGGCGCGCCAAGTAGTAACCCTGGACCAGAGGGCAGCCGAGCGATCGGAGGTGTTCATATTCCTCGACCGTCTCCACTCCCTCACCCACCACCTCCAAGCCCAGGGCCTGGCCAAGATTGATGATCGAACCTACCAACAGCCTGCGCCGATCGGACTTGTGAAGGTCCGCTATCAGCAGTCGGTCGATCTTGACCTGCCTCACGTACTTCGCGTCCAGCATTGCCAGGGACGAGTACCCGGTACCAAAGTCGTCCACGGCGATGCCTATGCCGTCGTCCGAGAGCGCCTCGAGCTGGACGGACGTCGACGGACTATCCAGTGCGCTTTCCTCGGTGATCTCCACTCTCAGACGTTCGGGCGCGATGCCTTCGCGCCGAAGTGTGGGCAGCAGCACATCGCGCAAGGCAAGGCTCCCTATCTCGCGAGGCGACACGTTCATCGCGACGGGCACGCTGTCGAAGCCCGCGTCGGCTTGCGAGAGCGAATGCAGGCCGTGGCATACCTCCTGAAGGATATGCTGCAGGAGCGTCTCGCCCATGCCCATGAGAGTGGCGGCGTGGACCACCTCCTCGGGCGACGTCCAGCCCTGCCGAGGATGGTGCCAGCGGAGCAAGGCCTCCAGACTCTGGATCCTGCGACCGTCACCGCTGAAGATAGGCTGGTACCACAAGCCGATGGCCCCCGATTCGATGGCGCATGCCAGGTCTTTCTCGACGTCCTGGCGCCGAAGAAGGCGTCGATGCATCGCTTCATCGAACCGATAGGCCGGCGCCGTCGCGGACCTGCCGGATTCATGAAGGGCCTCATTGGCGAAGGTCAGGAGATCGTCGAGATCAAGCGAGCGACAGTCGCAGAGTCCCACATGCAGTCGGATCATTTCGGCCTGCCTGCCGAGGTCGGTCGCGAGACCGATCGACCCAAGACTCGCACGGTGGACGCTCGCGAGGAAGCATTCCGTATCGCATGCCTCGTACAGCACGACGAACTTGTTGCCGTCCCAACGCCCGAGGACCGACTGGGTCGGATCGAACCTGGACCCGAGCCAGAAGGCGACGTCGCGCAGGATCTGGTCGCCCGATGCGAGGCCCTGCGTCTCGTTGATGATGGACAGACCGAAGACTTCGATGATCACCAGCCGTTGACGCGGTCCCCTCTGCGAGCGGAGCCAATCGGAAGCAACGACCATGAAGCTCTGGCGGGCGAGCAAACCGGTGAGCGGATCCTGGACATTGTTCATCTATCTCTCTTCGATTCGCGGCGGTGCGGATCCTTCGATGCGCACAGCGAAAACCAGCTCCCTGACTATTCTTGTTTTTCGATGACCCGCGTATTCTGCGGCGCGTCGTGGGCTTCGTGCTTGCGGAGGAGTCGCGCCGCAGCGGGCTCAGCTGCCGCGGCGCGATCGCTGACGATCCGAAAGGTCCTGCAGCCGAAGACGCGAGGCATCCTTCCCGTCGTGTTTTTCCGCGTCCGACTCCAGAGCGCCGAAGTCTGTCGATGCGAACCCCGGCGGCACGTGCACACCTTCGTCGTCGCGACGCACGAGCCCGCGGTTCTCGAGTTCGCGCATGGCCTTGTTCACCCCCTCCCGGGAGAGCCCGGCGTAGGAGGCGATCACGGCCTGTGTGATCCGCTTGTCGTATCCATCAGCCCCTGCGGGGGCCAGGTGGGTCAGTTCATGAAGGACCCGCCCGACCAGCTCGACCGGCGAGAGCGACGAGATTCGCCTCAGTTGGCCGCGGATCATGGATATCCGCTTCAGGGCCGGCTCAAGCAGACCTACCGCGACTTGTGGAAAGAGCGTGCAAAGACGCCGCAGGACGCTGATGGGTATCAGGTAGACGGACGATGGGAGGGCGGCGATCAACGTGGATTGCGCCACGAAGCTGTCCTCCTTGATCGATGTACCGAAGAAGAAGTCGTCCTTGCTGACGAAATCGGTTGTGACGCCTTCGCTGCCGGTGTCGCTGCCATGGACCACCACGCGCAGCAAGCCGCTGGCGACGCAATAGACATGCTCCGAGGTCTGGTCTACTGCAAGGACGACGTCGTTGCGACGATAGTCCCGCAGTTCGGTACTTTGAACAAGCAGCGCACGCTCGCTGTCGGGCAGCGTGGCAATAAGTGGATGCAGATACATGCTGGAACGGATACGGACTCCCCTCCCCGTACGCCAGCTCGTCCCGCGAAGGGACTTGTATCGCTGGACGTCAGGGTCCCGGCTTTTCCGTGATTGATGAGATGGAGTTGATGGAAATCGAAGCTGTTTTTTCTCTTTGCAGCAGCTGTGTGAAGGACAGGAAGTGACAGGTTGGAATGGCAACGAACGCGCCAGGGGATGGCGAGAGATCGTCGACCGGGCCGTATGCCTTCACTCGGTGCGTCAGATCCACCGCGTCCGAGCGCGACGAGGTCGAAGCGGCACAACGGCGACGCGCGACATCGGGAAATTGGGCTCTGATGAAGATGCAGGGATTCAAGAGAAGAACCGGCGAATCAAAAGGCTCAAACCGCCGAAGCGGTTTGAGCAAAAGTCCCCGGCAGCAAACCGTCCGCCGGGGGAGGGGCGAAACTAGATCACCGCACCGACGCGATCGTCGACACGGCGGAGTTGCCCACGGCCGTGGCGTTGACCTGGTTGCCTGCCGCGCGCAGCGTGCTGCCCGTGGCCGCGCCAGTGACGCCGATGCCGTAGTTCACGCTGGTGGCAGTCGCCACGACCGTACCGCTGTTGGTCTGGAAGTTTCCGACCGCGGCCGTCGGACGGCTTGCGCTCGGAGCACTCACATTGACGCTGTTGGTCGCGATGTTGCCGTACGCCTGCGCAGCCGTCGTGTTGCCGGTGACGGCCACGGTGCTGCCGCTCACGCCAGGCACGAGCACGGGAGCCGTCGCGTTCAGGGCCACCTGGTAGCTGGCCGTGGCGAACGAGCTCACGTTGCCCGTGTTGCCCTGGTTGTTGAGCACGGCGGCGGTCGCTTGCGAGGCGCCGACGGTGCTGCCGGCGAACGGTGCGGGCGTCGCGTAGCTGCTGCCCGCCGACACGTTGAGCACGTTGCTTGCCGCGTTGCCGCGTGCCAGCGCCGTCGTGCTATTGCTGTCGATGGTCAGCCCGCTGTTGAGCGCGGCGGTTGCCGCCGGCACGCCACCTTCGAGGTTGAAACCCGCGGTGGTGCTTGACGTCGCGTTGACGGCGGCGCTGCTGGTCTGCGCGTTGCTCAGACCAACGTTGCTACCCTGCAGTGCGGCGCCCGAGAGCGTCGCGCTGTTGTCCGCGCGATTGGCCGATGCCTCCGCCGTGGTCGCGTTGCCGGTGATGGAGAACGTGCTGTCCGCCAGACCCGTGGTGGCCGTGGCCACACGGTCCTGGTTGTACAGACGCGTGCTCGCCGTGCTGGCGACCGAGGTGGACGCAGCCTGGCTGTTGCTGAGCACATGGTCGCCAGTGGCGCCCGCAGCGTTCAGAACGGCGTTGGTCGTGGCACCGACCGGCGTCGCGTTGCCCGCGGTGACCGTCAGCGCGTTCGTCGCGTCGTTGATCACGCCCAGCGACACGTTGCGGTTGTTGGCCAGAGCCACCGACGAACCCGACACTGCGCCTGGTGCATACAGTTCCGCGTCCGAGGTCGCGGCGACCGAGGCGGCGCTCGATTGCTGCGATGCCAGCGCGGAGGTCGCTGCCAGGTTGGTGGCGCTCACGTCCAGGGTGTTGGTGGCCGTGTTGGCAACCGAGCTCGCTCGTTGGCTGTTGTTGGACACGCTCACAGTGGAGTTGCCGATGGCCGAGCCAGCCACGGTATCCACGGCGAAGCTGCCGTACACATTGCTCACCAGTGCCGAGTCACCGGTCACCGACTGCACGTTCGACAGCGCGTTGTCAGCCTGCGCGCCCGAACCGGTGACGAGGGCGCCAGCGTTCGCCACCGTGCGGCCGCTGCCGGCTGCGACGGCGTTGCCGGCGACGCTCGAGGTGTTGGTCGCGCTGTTGCCCGTGACGGAGCCCGTGTTGCTGTTGCCGTCGACGGACAACTGCGAGCCGGTCACTGAACCCGAGACGGCCAGGATGACGCCGCCCTGGTTCGGGACGCTGGCCGTCGCAGGAGTACCCGGAATCGTCGCCGACAGCGATGCCGAGCCACCTTCCGCGATCAACGTGTAGGCAGACAGCGGGATGGTGCCCAGGATGGTCGCCGAGCCGCTGATGTTGCCGCCTGTGATCGTCCAGCCGTTGCCGGTCAGGTAGGCGATCTGGCCCGGGGTCAGCGTGGACGTCGCTACCGTCAGCGTACCGCCGGTCAGCGTTGCCGTCGTGCCCGAGAAGGTGCCGGTCAGGGCACTGCCGGTCGCGTTGAACGAGAACGGCTCCGGCGACGTGCCGGCGCTTCCAGCGACACCGGCCTGGCCGATCAGCGCGTTGACGTTGGCGCTGGTCGTCTGCGAGTTCTGCAAGGCGGTGGTGGTCGACAGACCGTTGCCCGACAGGCTCAGGCTGTTCGTCGCGGCGTTGCTGGTTGCCGAAGCGCTGGAGACGTTGTCGTTCGAGGCGATGCTCGAGCCGGTCACGTTGCCACCCACAGCGGTAAGGATACCGGCGGCGGTGCCACCGACCAAGACCCCGTCGCGCTGCGTTGCGGTGACCGAGCCTGCGCCCGATTGCGCGTTCTGCACGCTGAAGGCTGCGTTGGTCGTGAGCGTGCCGGCGTTAGAGGTCGCACCGGTCAGCGGCGTGGCCGACACAGTTTCGATGCCGTTGCCCGAGGCGCTCAGGCTGTTCGTGCCGCGGCTTCCGAAAGCCAGGGCCTGGATTTGGTTGCCGGAGGTGGCTACCGTCGAGGCCGAGACGTTGTCTTCGATCGCGGTGGCGATGACCGAGCCGCCGGTTGCCGTCGCCGACACGGCGCCGCTGGCGGTCTGCGCGCTGGTGACGTTGGCGATGGACGCCGCGCCCGCGGCATCGACGCCGGTGCCCAGATTGACGCTGCCGACGTTGCTCGCATCGTTGCCGTAGGCGGCCGCGACGAAGGCATTGCCCTGGTTGGCGATCTGGCTGCGGGTGGCATTGCCTTCCAGCAGGACCGTCACTGCACCGAGGGGGCCGCCAAAGCCGATGGCTTGCGCGTCCACATCGCCGAGGGCCGACTGGTTGTTCAGCAGACCGTATGCTGCCGTCACCGTTCCACCCAGGCTCGGCGTGCTCGACAGCGTCGATGCCGGTGCAACCGAAGTGGGCACCGTCGCCCCATTGGCTGCGACCGTCAGGGTGTTCCCGGTCGAGTTGCCGTAGGCGATCGAACGCTGCAGATTGTCCGACAGGCTCAGGCTGGTGTCCGCGATGTGCGTGCCGGCATAGACGGCAGCGGCGGAGCCGACCAGCTGGGTATTCACGGGCGAAGCCGCGTCCACAATCTGGATGTTCGCGACGCCTGCGCCGGAGCCGATGCTGGTGCCGGTCAGCGACAGGGCGTTCGATGCGCTGTTGGCAAGGCCGACCGCCTCCTGCGTGTTCTTGCTTGCGCCGATTGTGCTGCCCGTGATGGTGTCGCCACCGGTACCGCGCGAGTCGACATAGGCGCCGACGTAGGAGCCAGCCGTGGTCGCGGAAACCGGGCTCGCGTAGTTGCTTTGCAGACTGGTGATCGTCGCCGCGCCGCTGGCCGAGACGTTGCCATCGGGCGTGCGACCACCGGTGACGACCGTGGCGCCGGCGCTAAGCGGCAAGGCGTTGGCGGCCAGCGAGAGGCTCTGCGTGGCGCTGTTGCCGTAGGCGGAGGCAGCAGTGCGGTTCTGCTCGACGGCCACCGTGCTGCCCTTGGTGGTGCCGTTTTCCAGGCCGGTCTCGGCACCGATGATCGACGGTGCGGTCACGGCCGAGACACCGCCGCCATAGTTGCTCTGCTGGTTGGCGAGTGCCGCGGTGGCCGAGAAGGTTGCGCCGTTCTGACCGGTCGCGATCGCGCTGGATGCGGCGTTGCCGGTGGCTGCGGAGGTGATCGCATTGCCCGCGACGGTCGACGCACCGCCGTCGATCGACTGCACGGTGGCGGTCACGCTTGCGGCATTCGTGGAGCCTTGCAGCGAGACGCCGACGTTGCCCTGGGTGTTCAGGATCGCGAGGTCGGCACCGAGCTGCGAGCTCTGGCTGCCGGCGCTGTAGGTGCTGCTGTTGACGGTCGGCGCGCCCGAACCGGCGACGGAGATTCCGTCGGCCAGCACGATGCGGTTGCCGGCCACGCCAGCGGCACCCAGTGCTTCGTTGCCAGTCGCTGCGCTCGAGACCGTGTTGCCCTGGACCGACAGCGCACCATTCAGCACGTTGGTCGTACCGGTGCCATTGCTGCCGATGGTCGCGTCGATCGAGGTTAGGGTGTTCGACGCGTTGTGCGTCACAGCCGCGCCTTGGTTGAGCTGCAGGTTGCTCACGACGGCCGAGCCGGCGAAGGTCGGTGCGCCGCCAGCCTGGATCGAGGCGGTGTTGGTCGCCGCATTTCCCTTGAGCGTGGCCGAGACGGTGTTGCCGTCGAGAGCGGGTGCCGAGTTCACGGCGTTCGCACCGTCGGCGGTCAGATCGAGCGTGACGGAGTTGCCGCCGGCGTTCGCGGAGGATGCGGCACCGACACCCTGCTGAGCGGTGGTGACGACGATGCTGCCGGATGCCTGGCTGCTGTTGTTGCCGGCCGCGTGCGTGCTCGACGTCGTGCCGGGCGCCGCGGAAGCGTAGTCGACCGGGACGGTACCTGCGACCGAGGATGCGCCGCCATTGATCACGGTGGTAGCCGATACCGTGTTCTGCGTGTTCGACGCTTCGCCCGAGGAGAAACCATTGAGGTTCACGCCGACCGAGTTGCCGTTCGCGTTGCTGGTGATGGTGCCGGTATTGGTCTGCACGCCCAGCGATGCCGCCCCGTCGAGCACGATCGTGCTACCCGTCAGGGACAGATCGATCGCGTTGGAGAACTCGTTGGCCTTGGCCGTGGCGTTCACCTTGTTCTGCGTCGTGGTGTTGGAGGTGCCGGTCTGGACGCCATCGACGGTGACGCCGATCTGCTGACCGGAGGCGGTCGCCGACACAGGCTGCGTCTTCGTCTGCACCGAATCCACGGTGAGGAAGCCCGAGGCGGTTGCCGTCGAGGTCGTCGCGTTGATGGTGGTGGTCGCGCCCGATTCGAGCGGCGCGGCCATCGCACCGCTGGCTGCCAGGCTGGCGAGCACCGCGAGGCCGACGCGGCTGAGTGCCGGCGCCTTGACGGCACGCGACTGGAGATTGCGAGTCTTCTTCATGGAAGTTCCTTGGGTATTGATCAAAAGTTCCGAAAATTCAGTGGATCCGGAGGATCGATGTGGTGGTGGCGTTCAGCTTTCAGTGCGGTTTAGCTCCCTCGTCGTGTGTTCTCCTCTCGGGCTGGTTGAACCGGCCCGCCCTTGCCCGAGCCCGCGCCCTGAACGCGCAACTTGGCGACCTCTTGCAGCCCCGGACCGTCGCGATGAATGGCTGTGTCGGCCTTGTCCGGCCGCCAGCTCACGCTGATGCCGCCGGGGGCGATCCCGCGCGACACCAGCGCTGATGTCACGACGCCGATGCGCTGGTCCGTCAGCAGATCCCGCTTGCCCGCGTCCCAGTTCTCGGTGTCGCGGGCCACCAGCACCACTTCGGTGGGCGCCTTGGCGGCGGCCGCCGCGATCTGGTCGAGCAGATTCAAGGTGCCGCCGGTCAATGCCGCTGCGCCGAACTCGAATGGGATCTGCACGCTCGCGCCGTCGCTTGTGTTGACGGACGAAGCGTTGCTTGCCGCATTGACGGCTTCGCCGGTGAGCACGCGCGCGCCGCTGGAATCGACGATCGGGTTGGGAACCTTGCGCAGCGACTCCGCCGACTGGCGCGGCAGTTCATCGAAGACGCGCATGCCGAGGCAGGGCTTCGGGTCGACCTTGGTGACGGCGGCGACCAACCGGACCACGGCCTCTTCCAGCGCCGCGCGAATGCCCAACTGCACCGGCTCCTGGCCCTTCGCGCCGACGTCCACGTCGAACAGATCGTTGCGGAAGAAGCGAAAGACGTTGAAGCCGACCTCGTAGCCGTTGAACTGCTTGGTCAGGCTGATGGTCTTGAGGATCATCAGCGTGCGGGTGTCGACGATGCGCAGGTCGACGCCCACGGACTGGCTGAAGGTCCTCGCTTTCACGCCGACCTGGTTCACTGCGAACTCGGCGCCGCCGGAATTGATGTTGTAGTTGAGTTCGGTGATGCCGCCGACGATGAAGTAGTCCGACTTGTTGATCGACCCCCCGAAGTACGGAAGCCATGGGACCACCTGGTTGCCGGCAGGGCCGGCGAGTTGGTGCGAGCGCCCGTCTCCCAGCTGCCTGCGGTCGGCATAGCCGAGCTCGCGCTCCGCGATGACCGGATCGAAACGCTCGGCGACCTGCACCGCTCCGCCCATCTTGCCCAGGGCCGAATACACCATCAGTGCACCGCCCTGCGTGATCGCATTGCCTTCGTTGATGCTGTACTTGCCGGTGTAGTCCTTCACGTCGCCCACGGAGACCACGATGGGAGGCTTGGCCGTCGCCGCCACATGGTCCCCGTAGCAGGCGAGCACTGCTTCCATGGGCGTGACGTTGTCGCGAACGGCGGGGCCGAGGACGACGGGTGCCTCCCTGGGGGCGGCACGCTCCTGGGGAGCGGTGACGCAACCGGCAAGCGATGCAAGCGCGACTGCGGCACTGAGCGTTCTCATCGAGGCGATGGACGCCGGGCGTGGTCGGGCGAAGATGATCGATGTCATTGATGCTTATCCGTCAGTTGAGCGTTCCGTAGGCACAGGCGGTGCTGCCACTCACGCTTGCGCTCTGGCTGCCGCTGTTCGTCTGGTTGGAGTTGAGCGCCTGGGCGGCCCAACCCTGCACTCCCGTGGTCGTCGAACCATTGACCAGGGATCCCACGGTGCCGGCATTGGCCTGTCCGGTGGTCACCGTGCCGCTTCCGCTCCAACCCGTGTTGTCGTTGCCCGTCGATGTGGCCGCCGCTCCGCTGGTGCTGGGCGAGTTCGCAACCGTGCTGTTGGAGCCCTGGTTGCCCTGCGCGGTCGCGTTGACGTCGCAGTTGAACTGTCGCTGGATGTAGGTGTTGTTGGTGGTGCTGGCAGCGCCGTAGCTGCCCGCCTTGCGCCGCTGGATCATGTCCTGGACGGCGGCCTGGTTGGCCTTGTCGGCCGAGGTCTGGAACTGCCACGCCGCGTTCTCGCCGACGTTGTTGGCCATGCCTTGCCCAGCACAGGCGATCAGGCACAGGGCGACAAGAGCGCACCTGGGCGATCGGGTGATTTCGCGCGTGGACCTGCGCGGTGGGAAGAAGCGATGTACTGTCGTCATTGGTTGTCCGTTTGCTTGTGGGTACGGTTGAGGGGCAGTCGCCAGCGAGAGGAAAGGAGAGTTCCGCGACGTGGAGATCTCATTTCCTGCCGCCGACAGTGAGCCCCGTGGCGATTCGGATATCGGGGCGAGGGGCGCTCTTCGCCTTGTCCATCCGCTGCGGATGGAGCGGGTTCGGTGCGCCGGGTCTGCGTCTTGTCGCGCGCGGCAGGTCGCCTGCTTCGTCGACGTAGACGCTTCCTGCCGCGGACATGCGCAGCGGAAGCAGATGACCGTTCATGCGCATGCGCCGACGCAGGCGGCCGATCACCTTGGTGTGCAGAAGATCCAATGTCTCCTCGCCTGCTTGCGATCCGATGTCCTCTTCGGCGGCATCGATCTTTGCGACGTTGTCCGCCGAGTCGACAAGCGAGCGGTTCAGCTCCTTGACTTCGTGGGGAGCCAGGAACTGACTGGGTGCGCGAGCCACTCTCAGCAGCAGCGATCGCTCCTGAGGGCGCAGCCGCACCTCCACGCCCTCCTCCTTCGCAAGACGCCAGCCGTTCATCGAGAGACGCCAACTGCTCGATCCCAGAAAGATCTCGCCAGACGAAGGAGGCGGCGTCACCTGTGCGCAAGCGGACTGCCGAGCTCTTGCCGCCTGCTCCGTCTGCTGCCGAATGGCCTCTTCGAGCGCGACGTACTGCGCATGGGTCGCGCCATCGACTTCGCTGCTTGGCGGCTCCCCTGCGTGCTGGCGTCGGCAGTCCTTGATCGACTCGTTGCAAACGGCGATGTCGTTCAAGGTTTGCTGCAGCTGCCCCAGCAAGACTGTCATGCGCACGAGCAATTCACCGATGTCGCTGCTCATGCTTAGGCCTCGCCTCTGCGGGCCTTTGCGCCGTCCATGAAGGCACCCTCGACCCATTGCGCTCCGGCCCGCAGCGCCAGCCGCATGTCCTCCTCCCGCTCGATTCCATCTACCACCGCGTGGCTCGCAAGATGGCCTGCGAGCGAGAGCATTTCCTGCAGTCCTTCGCGGCCGAACTCGCTGCTGCGGGCCCGACGCAGGAAGGAGGGATCCACCTTCGCGATATCCGGTCTGCAAGCGTGGACGATGGCCAGGTCGCCGTCACGGCATCCAAGACCACGCACGGCGATGCGGCAGCCCAGGGATTGGAGGCGGCTGCAAAAGCTCCTCACGGCCTCCAGCTCGGACACGACGCCGCTCGCACTGAACTCCACCACCAGCCGCGAGGCGAGCATGGGCTCCGAATGCAGCGCCGAGAAGACCGATGACCACCAGTGGTCGCAGCGGGCGCTCTGCGTGGAAAGCCGTATTCCCAGACGCAATCCCGGGCGCTGGCGCAGGATCGCCAATGTCTTTCGCAACAAGTGCCTGTCCCAAAGCCTCGCCAGGCCGAGGCGCTCCAAGCTCGGTGCGTAGACGCTCTCGTGGATGGCGTCCGAGCGACTTTCTTCGGGGATGGGACCGGCGGTTGCGATAAGCGAGTGATAGAGGGCGCTCGAACCGCCGTAGACGTCGACCACCGGTCGCCAGGACAAGCTCAGGAATCCCCTGGAGAGTGCTTCGGCAGTGCGCACGGCGACATCCATGTCGGCGCGATAGCGGTGCCCCCAGCCATCGAGTTCCATCTGTTCGAACTCTGCGCATTGCTGGGCCGTCCACAGAGCGAGTTCGATCTCCGCGCTGTCGAGCTCGCCCGGCGATCCCATCTCGATCCAGTCGGCATGCAACTGGGCCAGCACTGCGATACCTCGGAACACGATCGGCCGCTTGCCGACATGGGTGAGCACCGACTCGAGCTGTTCGCGAGCGGCTGTCAGCGACGTGTCAACCGGAACTGGGAAACTTTCGTTAGACCATAGCAGGCAACAGTCATCTCTCGGAAAGGCGAAGTCGGTGCCCATCGTGCGGACGAACGACAAGCAGATCCTGCGACGGACCTCGCGGCTGACGGCCATCGCGAATTCGATCCCATACGCTTGCGAGAGCTGAGGGAGATTCCCGATGAACACGTATGTGCATGCGCGTCGCGGCGGCTGTGGAATGCCAGAGGCAAGGTGCGTCTGCGCATCCACGACCGACGAGGCAAGCGGGCGAGGCGACATCGTCGTGCGGGCTTGAAGGCCTGCCAGGAAACGATGTCCCCCACTAGGCGATAGGGCGAGCATCCAACTCTCCAGTCCAGAGTCTTGTTTCGAATGCGTCGGCTTTGGGGCCGCGCGCTGTCTCTCGAACGGCAAGACTGGTCCCTCCCGAAGAATCGGGGCTTCTCTCGAAGTCTGGCTGTTCGCATAGGCGCGCCTATCCACACGAGTCGAGGTCGGCTCGTCGACGGATGGGCGTCTGGGTTCTTGGGCGGGTCGTCGACTAATCGACCACCATTGCTGCGGGGGCGCGTTGCCGCTTCAGGCGTACGCTGGGCAGGCCGTCGAGGGCCCGTGGGCGCGTATCAGGGTGAGCTGCCCTTGGCGCGTGCTTTCGACATTCGTTATCTCCGTTGCAAGCTGTAGTACGAATGGATACTACAGATTACGGTAGGAAACAGGTAGGCGTTCCGATTGAGGATGTGAACGCATTCACTTTTGGGAAACATTTCGCAGTAACGAGCTACCGACCTCGAACGCGCTGTTCCTTCGGTGCGACGAACAACGCTTTCTCACCACTTCGTGGGATGGTTCATCGCAAGCGCTCGTGCTATCGAGCAATGTCGCTTCAGCCACCCATTCTCTATTCGCTCGGGGGGTGTGAACAACACGACGCTCTCGACGCCCATATGGGCAAACACGATAACCATGCTCGCTTTTCAGATAACGACACACTGGCTCGCCTTCCATGGCCAATCCTTTGACCAAGGCAGCCATTCCTTCCAGACTTTCCGTGTCGGTCATGCCGACCAGAGTGCTCTGCGTTAGGCAGGCTCACCGGAGACTCACGATTTGCCCGACAGCCTGACGGGGAACATCGCCCGCATGCGTTGACGCAGGCCGTCGATGCGCTCGGCTGAAAGCCCCGAGTAGCTTCGAATCCGTTGCATATCCGTGGACATCGCTCGCGACACGTGCCATCGAGGGTTCGTGATGGGTCATGCATCGAGATCTCGAGCATCTGCGCTGATCCTCCAGCGACACTCGACGTCTCGATGTTGTCGCACGATTGGTTGCGGCCGGCACATCATCCATTGCGCACGCTCTGCGATGTTTTGTTAACGCAACAATCTTGCCTTTGTTCGATCGAGGTCCTCGCAGGATTGACAAAAAAATCCATGGACAGTTGCGCTGCCCCGAGACGCCCAGTGCCGGCGGCTTGCAATCGAGCTGCCGACATACCTTTCATCGGTGAATGCGAGGCGGGATGCACCTGGCAATCGGTCGATGAAGACCGCATCGATTTCATGCGCGTGAAGTAGGACCTGGAGGTTCCGGGGGCGAGCTATCGTCGAGCCTCGAGGCGGCCAACCCTGTGCAGCCGACAAGCCCAGCGATAGCGTCGAAATGACCCGTTACCTGTGCGAGCTCGGTGCGCGACGTCACACAACACGAATAGGATCGCGTTCGATACCTGACCCGCCGCCGCGTCGGATCGGTGAGGACCGGTCCCATCATTTTCTCTGCACCATGAAAGCTGCGCTCGACTACCTCGCATCGTACAAACAGCGCCTGGATGCCGTCGACGAACCGCAGCAACTGTGGAACGACCTGTTGGATTGGCAGTACCAGGAGCACACTTCTTCCGCGACAGCAGGCGAGTTGCCGACAGGCAGGCACGTTCAGCGCAAGATTTCGGAAGTGCTGCTTGCACCGGTGCGCAACGAAGGCCGCCTGCGAGATGAGCACCTTCCCACGACCGCCACCGGGGGATTCCGAGGTCTCGTCGTGCTGTGCGCGAACCCGCACTTCAACGAGGCGCGCAACGCCCTGGAGCTCGAGTTGCGGCACTCGCAAGAAGCGAACCGCGATTTCTGCATGGCCCCGTTTACCAAACACCTGGCCTACTTCCAAGGAAGCAACTGGTGGAGGAGCGTCGTACGCTTTGCCCACACTTGTCTTGCGCAGCCGACGCCACCGACAGACGTATGGCAGTGGGCTTGCGATGGTCATGTGGGCGCAGTGGACCTGGTCCCCTTCCATAGCTCGGAGGATCGAATCACCGGTTTGCTCCAGAGCGCCCCGCGTCTGCTGGATGACCGCGGACGACTACGAGCGGCTCTCGCAGCCGCGGCCGAAAGCACCGTCCGCATGGTCGTACGGCTCCAACCTAAAGTCATCCTGGCAGCTTCCAGGACAGGCGCGGTTCTGGCGACCCATCTCGGCTTCAAGCTCGTCGAACAAGGCTTCGCCGCACGAATGCCGGACGTGCAGGTCGAGTGCGAAAGACACCGAGATCGGCGGGCTGGTATGGAGGCGCCAAGACTCTCATCGCCTCTTTTGCTTCAGGATCGAATCGTCCCAAGGCCGCGCGACCTACCTACTGACCTTGCCGGGTCAGATCTTTTCGGCTGCGGCTTCCCTTGCTTCGGTCAGGACACCTCTTGCGAACGAGATTCACAAGCTGCTGCAAACCTAAGAGGAATCGAGATCCACACGGAAGGCACGTCGAGTCCGACCTGGGACGGAGGTACGAATCCCCCTCTCCTTTCTGCTTTCGAGCTCGAACGGCCGTGGCGCACCTGGACCCACCTCGGCGAACGCGCTTACCCTTGCGAGCTGCCCTTTGGACTCAACGCGAAGCCCGGCGATCCGCGACGTGCTCGGAAATCCGCGCTTGCTCTCTGTCGAAGGTGATCAGCGCCAGCAGCAGAAACATTGCGATCGATCCAAAGTCGCTGCCCGCGTTGTGCCAGAAGCGAGCAGAAAGTATGGGCGCGCCGAGCATGGCCAGGAAAAACTTCGCGACGGCAAAGTGGCAGGCAGCGGACGAGATCTCATCGACGAAGCGTCTGATGTGGAATCTCCATTCGGCCAGCACCTCCTCGTTCATGTCGAACATCAGATTGAGAGCGAACCCGAAAGTAGACAGCGCGACAACAGCAAGCACGAGGACGGCTGCAAGACGCCAATCCACAAGAGCATTCACATGTTCATACAGGAGCGCCGTGACTCCGGCCTGCTTGAGGAACACCGCTGGATTGCAGATGAAGCCCCACAGAACAATGATGTAGCGCAGGCGATCGGACCAGAAGGCGTGTGCGCTTCTGCAAGGGATGCAGCTTTTGAGCATGACCGAGTTCCTTTCGGAGTTTGGTTGTGGACGACGCTCGGCGGGACGCGATGAAGGAAAGCCGCGGCGTCGTTCTGGTGTTCGACGCGCCCGACCGTGACCCTCGATCGCGGACGATCACCGCGCCCGAAGCACACGGCTCCTGTTCAGCTTCAGGATCGCCGGTATCCAGGATCGGCAGGGTCGCCGGCTTCCTGATCCACGCCAATCTGCGAAGCGATTTCCAGCAGTTGCTCCGCAGTGGGCTTGTCCCACCCGGCACCAAAGGACGCGTCGCCAAAGAACTTGAGCATCTCCTGGCGGACCATTGGATGCTGCCAGCCGCTCGCACCGAGACGCTTGATGATGGATGGATGCGCATCGCGTGCGCGCAGGGACTCGAGCAACTGCGTTTCGAGCTCGCGCTGCGCCTCCTCGGAAAGGGCGTTGATCGCTGCGGCGCAGCGATCGTGCTCCCGGCGAGTCCATTCGGCCTGCCATCGCGCCTTGCGCGCCGACGGCAGTTCGCGCGCAGCTGTCGGCAGGCCGCCGTCGATTGTGCTGGTAGCCGTGGCAGCGCTCGCCGGTGGCGCTGCATTGGCAAGCAACGCCTTGAGGTAGCGCAACGGATCACGCAGGGCCTCGGGGAATGGGTTGGCCATCCGTCGCTCGAGCGCTTCCAGTGCTTGATGCACTGCGGCTTCACCATGAGCCACCCACAGTGGCTCGAGGGTCTCTTCCGGAATTCCCAACTTTGCCGCTCGCGTCACCAGCCCGACGTCCACCGGCCGAGGCGGCCGTGTGAGCGCAAGGTTGGTCTGCTTCTTGAGCCCTATGTAGAACTGGATCTCGTCGACGAAGCGGCCCTGCTTGTGCTCGACCAGTTCGATGTCCAAGTCGGTGATGGAATTGACTTCGGCGATGGCAGGCTTAAGGGTGTCACGCTTGAAGATTCGGTATTCCAGGCGCTCGGTCTTTTCAGAGGTCGGGTTGCCGCTGAGCACCGGATACCACCAGCGCCAAGGCTGACGCGCTGTTCGACCGATGTCCTTGTAGCGAGTACAGATTTCGTAGAGCACTACGCCTGCATGGGTACGCAGTTGGCTGATGACCTCCAGCCGAAGACGTGCGAACACCGTCGGCTCGAGCAGCTCCTGCTTGAGGTTCACCGCGTACGACCACTCCACCCAGACCTGGCCGCGCTCCTTGCTCAGCTTGGCGTGCGCCAACAGACCGCTGACGTTCCAGCTGGCGCCCTCGCCCGAAGTCGGCGATTGCCACTCCACCGTGGTCGACACCATGGCTCGCAAGTGCTTTTTGATCAACGCGTGATCGTTGCTGTCGAAGTCCAGGCCTTTGACCACGGTGTCCAGGGGAGTGCGGAAGACATCCTTCTCCAGTCCCTGCTCCTGGGCTTGGTAGAGCAGCACGTTGTAGCTTTTGCGGCCCAACGTGGTGATGCGTGCCGACTTGGGCACGATTGCAAGCGTGTTGACGGCCTTACGAAGGAGCAGGCTTTCTTCGGGACGCTCGCCGCGATCCAACTCTCCTCGCGAATCGCTCGACGAGAGTGTGGGGGAAGCGAGCTTTCGTGCCATGTACCTACTGTACGTCATGTGTGAAAGCTCGATTCACTTCAGATCATACGCCTCCCGCTCCCGAAAACTCTCACGTGTGCCTCGCTCGTGCCTGCACCATTCCTGGAGTTGGTGGAGAGTTTTCGGGATGTCTTGCCACTCTGGCTAGCCTGCATCCCGCCTGCGGCTCGTTCCAGGCTCCGTTGGAAAGCTGTCAAGGCATCCTGTCGCGCTTGAGGCCGCCTATCGCAACACGCCTCCCCTCAATCCCGTCCCAAAACTCCTGAAAACCCTCACCTAAAACCCCTCATCGCGTCGGGCAGCGAACCCGTATCCACTCACCTATGGCCCTGCGGGCTCGCCGCTTGATCCCGTGTTTCTATGCGGAACATCCTGAAAAGCCTCCGGTCGTTCCCGAAGACCTGCACCCAACTACGCCTAACTCCTTGATTTCAAAGAAAAAAAATCGCCCTAAAGAGATTAAAGGGCTTGAAGGAATTCAAACTCTCCAAAACCGGATACCTGCCACAACTTCGAGAAGCAGAAAAATCCGTTGCATTTGACGATTCCCAGTCGATAGCAGTGCTTTCCGTAAAGCACGCCGGTAAACTCGCGAGCAACAGAAATCAGCATATGACATCAACTCCTCTTCCTCAATTCAAGCTCATCAGCTTGGCGGACATCGCGGATCAAGCCGAGCGCGCCGTAGCCATGATGGAGCAGATCCGGGCCACCATGTTGGCGCCAACTGCACGCAAGGAGGCTCCTCGGTACAGCCTTTCCCAACTTGCAACGATGCTCGAGGTCGAAAAGGGATCCGTCTCCCACCGCCTCACAAAGGGCGACCTTCCCTCTGGAAAACTGAATGCCGCCGGTAGCCGTCGAGAATTCACGCTCGCGGAAACCCGCGTCTGGATGCAAGAGTACCGAAAGGATCGCCTGCGTCCCAAGGACGCGGAAGCGGTGACGATCTCGATCGGCAACTTCAAGGGCGGGGTGTCGAAGACGACGACCGCGGTCACGCTCGCGCAGGGGCTTTCTCTTTTGGGTCATCGTGTCCTGGTCATCGATACCGATCCCCAAGGCTCACTCACCACCTTGTTCGGCATCCTGCCCGATACGGAGGTCGAGGAGCAAGACACCATCCTGCCTTTGGCCATGGGGACGGAAACCTCCATTCGCTACGCGATCAGACCCACCTACTGGGACGGCATCGACTTGGTGGCTGCCGCGCCTTCATTGTTCGGTGCGGAGTTCCTGCTGCCTGCCAGGCAGACGCAGGAGCCGGGCTTCGAATTTTGGCGGGTGCTTGACTTGGGGATCGACGACATCCGCAGCGACTACGACGTGGTCATCCTCGACACCCCCCCTGCCCTTTCCTACACCACCATCAATGCGTTCATGGCGTCGGACGGCATCATCATGCCGTTGCCGCCGAACGCGCTCGACTTTGCATCGGCTTCCCAGTTCTGGAGTCTTTTCTCCGATTTGACGGGCGAGCTGCTGACCAAGCGCGGGTTGGACAAGCACTTCGATTTCATCCACGTGCTGCTCGCTCGTGTGGACTCTGCAGATGCCGCGAGCGCGGTCATCCGCCAGTGGATCGGCCAGACGTATGCCGAAAAGGTTCTCCCTGTGGAGATCCCCAAGACTGCGGTGACGGGCGTCGCCAGCGCCGAGTTTGGGACCCTGTACGACGTTTCTCGATACGACGGAAGCGCGCGTACTTTCAAGCGTGCGCGGGATGCGTATGACAGCTTCGTGGGACACGTCGAGGGTTCCGTCCGTACGGTCTGGGCGCGGCAGCTAGCAGGAGTCAGAGGCGCGACACCGTCCATCGATGGCTCGTGCAGGGAGGCTCGGCGATGAACGTGCGGCCTATCGCCTGGGATGTTGAACGGTTCAACACCCCTTCCCATGCTCCGATGGGCGGTAATACCCTGCCTGGGAAAAGGAGCACGGCTGCAGGTGTTGAACGGTTCAACACCTTGGACAGTCTCAAGTGCAAGGAGTGGGATTCATGAGCAAGAAGCTTGCAGCAAAGGCGAGCCTGATTCAGGCGCCGCCGACCAAGCAAACGTTGGGCGCCTTGGAAGCTCCCTCCGTCTTCGTCGACGCATCGACGGCCCCGGCAGCGCCGAGAGAGCCATCAGTTCAAATGGACGCGACTCCAATCCCCGCGAGCCAGGAGCCTGTGGCGGAGCCAGCTCGGAGGTCGCTTGGCGCCGCCGTCACGGGAGACACAAGGCCCCGCACGGCGCCAGGTTCGATGGCGGTTTTCATGGCAGCCCAGTCGTCGGCTGTAAAGGAGGCGCAAGAGCTCAAGATCAAGCTTCGCGCCTTCGAGGGGGCCGTGCCTGTACGCTCGATGGACCCTGCTCGCATTCGCGCATCCGCTTGGGCCAACCGGCATGACGACAGCCTTGCCAACAAGGACTTCGAGGAACTACGTGCAGACATCGCGGCGGCTGGGTCGAATGTGCAGCCGATCTGTGTTCGTCCGCTGGCCGAAGGAAGCGATCCGTCCCATGACTTCGAACTGGTGTTCGGGCACCGCCGGCATCGTGCGTGTCTCGAGCTGGCACTGCCAGTGCGCGCGATGGTGGCGGAGATGGATGACCAAGCCTTGTTCGAGGCAATGGAGCGAGAGAACCGCGCTCGCAAGAATCTGAGCGCTTGGGAGCAAGGAACCATGTATCGACGGGCGCTGGACAGCGGGCTCTATCCATCTCAGCGCAAGCTGGCCGAATCGATTGGTGTCGATCTCTCGCTCGTCTCGAAGAGCCTCACACTGGCGCGGTTGCCTGAATCCGTCGTAAAGGCTTTTGGGTCACCGCTGGATATCCAGTTCCGTTGGGCCCAGCCGTTGAGTGAAGCGTTGCAACGTGATCCGGAAGGCCTCGTTGCACGTGCAAAGGGGATGATTCCCCGCAAAGGAACAATGTCGGCGAAGCAGGTTCTGGACACGCTTCTTGCCTCCACCGCAGAAGTGTTGAACAGTTCAACACCCCCAGTGGCCGAGCGTCGCATTGGCAGGGTGGGCCAAGGCGCGGTGCTCGGACGCGACGGGGCTGGGCGTGCAACGCTTCGCTTCGACGCCGGCGTGCTCACCCCCGAGCGCGAAACGGCCTTGCTCCGTTGGCTCGAGGATCTCGTTCCAGCTAAATAGGTCTCGGTGCCGTCGGCAGTTGGCAGCCGCCCTGATGGGCGGTTTTTTTCGCCAACTGGACGACCGCCCGGCTACCGTAAGTACGTAATCACTTCGAATCGATCCGCAGATGCAGTCTTGCGCTTAGCGACGTCATGAACAAGGAAACGAGGGTTCGCGCTGATCGCCCACTTCGCGCCATTCCTCCGTGAAAGCCACTTCAAAGCAAGCGCTAAGTCGTTGACACAGCTGAAAGTATTGTCTGTCGACTCCCAATAGTCGAAAGACGCATCGAAAAATAACACGGATGATTATTGTGAGTGCGCAGTTCTTTCCCGTCGTTCCCCGTCTCCGAAAAGTAGGGAATGGCGCAGGTGTCCCGCAGCCGTAATGACTTTGGAGGCATTGTGTTCCGGGCCTCGGGCGCTATGACAAAAGTACGACCGGAGCTGGAAGCGGATGCCCGTCGCCCAAAGCCGAACGGCGCGATCGTCGTCTACAACTCCGCCCCGTGTGGTTTGAGGTGTTGAACCGTTCAACACCCTTCGCAGGAAAGCTTCGCCAGCGCCAGCGGGCGCATCGTCGCGCCGCATAGGCTCAGACTGGATCCCTCGACTAAGTTCTCAAGCACTGAACAGCGCCAGCAGCCGGCCGTGCATGGCCGCGCTGCTGGCCGAAAGTCGCTCTCCAAATCCAGCGATGCGGGCTAATCGGGTGGGGTAGGGCAGAACCCCACTTAGGACGGAGTCGCGGGTCGTCGCGTGGTCAGCTCGACCAAGGCGGTCCAGCTGAATCGTTGGATTTCTCCAACTGCCGTAGCCGATGGTTCTGTCCTCTATGAGGGAGGCTAGGGATCCGGCGCAGGGCGGCCCGACTCATCAGGGGGCGTTGAACCGTTCAACAGCCGTGCATCTGAACTCCTGAAAACTCTCCGCTACTCCTTTCCGCGTTCAGACTGGTGCTCCTGGCATCTGGGTTTGGAAGTCGTGGATAGAGGTTTGCTTGGCGGGCGCATCGAGATTTCTTGTTCGGCTACTCCGTAAGTCATTGCCAATTAAATTTTCGAGAGCGCGACGAATCGGAAGGTCGTGCGGACAAGCAGCTTCTGCTGGCCGACGTCTCGCGCTTAGCGCTCTACGCCCTTGCGCGAAGGAGATCGCGCAGCCGTCTGAAGGGCTGGCGAACAAGACCTCGAGCCATTGGGTTGACCTCGCGCAAGCCGAAACCTGCCCGCCGGTTTCCCATGCGTTCTCACATATGGCTAGAGAGGGCGGTGAACGAAGGGGGAGGGAAGGGGACGACAAAGGGAATTGCCATGAAGCGACGCCCTTGGAAAGATCGGTGGCTGCGAACGCATTGGCTGCTAGGAGACTTGCAACAGGCCGAGCGAGAACGACGCGACCTGTATGACGAAAAAAGTCCACAATCCTTGCCGCCCCTGAAGGAGGGGTGTTCCAAGGCTTACGAGGAGCCATCTACAACTATGAAAAGAAATCCGGTGGGGGGCGCAGTCCAGGTGTTGACACTCGCAGAAGTAGCGCGGTGGCAGGTGAGCAATCCGCTCACCGTCGACGCAAGAGCGAAAATCGTGGCGTCCCTTCCCGCCTTGCAAAGAGGCGCGGTTTGGCGAGCAACACAAGTCGAGGCGTTGTGGGATTCGATCGCCTGTGGTTTTCCCATCGGTTCGTTTCTCCTGATGCCCTACCAGGCAAACCTAGGCAGCCAGAAAATGCTGCTGGGACCTCAGGATCTCGAGCCCACGCATATGCTGCTCGATGGTCAACAGCGCGCGAACTCCATCGCCCTTGGCTATCTTGCTCCATGGCTGCGCCGGGAGCCCGATGTGCCAGCTGCGCTCTGGGTCGATCTGGGGGCGCCTCCAAACTCCGAGCGGACGCTGCATGCCCGGCTGGTGAGCCGAGCGCATCCATGGGGCTATCCCGTCGCGAATGATCGACAACGCCTCGAGGCGTCCGACATCCGCAGTGCGATCGAGAACTTTCGCGCCGTCGACAGCGGCAGCGAATGGTCCCGCAAACCGCCGGTCTGTTGCAGTTGGCCTTGGGACTCCTGGGCGCCGGTGCCGCTCGCGGTACTCCTGGCTGCGGACGACGATAGCCCGGCAAGCGTGCTGGCCAAGTACTCCGAGATGGTTCCGTGGTGGCCCGGCCTCGTCACGAAGCACCAGGTCGACGGCAAGGCCTACCACGAGGCCCTGCCCCGGATCTTGAAGGATTCGAGATCGCGGATTGCGGCGTTACGAAGAGTGGTCGACGAGTACAGGGTTCCGGCCATCAACGTGGACCTTGCAAGGAATGGGATGCACGCGATCGGCCTCGATGCTGGCAAGGATCCTGCGGAAACGCTCTTCCTGCGCATCAACGCCGGCGGGACGCCATTGCAAGGCGAGGACCTGATCTATAGCATGGTGAAAGCGATCTGGCCGGATGCCGCCCAGCTGATCGCCAAGCTCCAGCACCATCTTGTCAGCGAGCCACGTGCCGCCCTCATGGTCGCTAGGCTGGCGTTGGTCGACAGGAAATCCTCCGCATTGCCGCCCGTACCAGAGGTGTCGCGTTTTCGCCGCCTGGTGCACGGAGACTCCGCGGAGCAGGCCTATCGAGCGCGCCTGGACGCCTATCTTCGAACCAAGGCGGCCCCGATCTTTCGCGACGCTGCGAAGCTATTGACTGGTGGAGACTATGCGCTGCCTGCGGTGCTGGCGGCAGATCTGGGAAGAGGGGAGGGCGGGCGCGAGATTCTGTTTCTACTGCTCCGATGGATCGAGAGACTCCACGAGAATCGCCAGGCCGTATCCAGCCTGAAGCCAGCACAGCGAAGGCGTGTCCTCGGTGCACTCACTGCGATCTCGTGGTTCTCGCGGCGGCCCGAAGGATGCGTCTCGGTACTCTGGCCTCGCCTTCAAAAGTGCGACGCGTCCGAGCTTGAGAATTTCTTCGAAAGGAAGAACTTTCGCCACTGTCTGATGGGCGATGCGCGGCGCAGGGAACCCCCGATGCTGCTTCTCCCCTCGCCGATGACGCTCTATCGTCAGGTATCCGCGAAGGTGACTTCTCCTCGGGGCGCCCGAGCCTCTGGTGGGTTTCGCGACCCCGGGTCCGCGTTCTGGCGAGAGTGGACGTGGTACGGAAGCTTTGCCACGCTATCGAACTATCTGGAGAACTGGTACCGCAAATCGATGGCCAGGTTGGGCACCATCCACAGCGAGGACGAGCCTTGGAGGGAGCGCGCGGAAGCCGATTGGGTATTGTTCGCGGACAAGCTCTCCCTCGAGCGTCGTCTTGTGTTGCTGGCGCAGCGACACTATCTGGCGGAATGGTTTCCGGATTTCGATCCTACCCATCCGGAAACGGTCGAGGAAATGAATCGGCCATGGGATATGGACCATATCCACCCGCGGTATTTCATCGACGGACGTCACAACGTACCCGATGTAGTGCGAGATTGGCATGCATCGATCGGAAACTTGCGAGCTTGGCCCTTCGATGCGAACCGCGCGGATTCGCACACTCCCCCTGCGGACAAGCTGGGAGGCCGACCCGACGAGGTCTTGAAAGGCTATGGGATCAAGACCGCCAAGGCATTGCGAGCGGCGAGCTTTGTGCTCGATGGGCAATGGGAAGATTTTCAGCGCTGCACTCCCACTCGGCCGGTCCCGCGCTACTTGTCCATGGCAGCGGAACACGGAGAGTGTCGAATCGCGCTTGTCAGAGCGCTTACATCACGCACTGTGGCGCTATATAGCGCTTGGTACAAGGATCTGAAAATAGAGACGTTGATGCCAAGTACGAAGGACTGAGTTGGTCCGTATTTCCGCTATCGAGCGTTGGAAAGCTCAGTTCTTTGGCCATAGCCTAAGATTGCGCATGTGTTCAGGCACATGCCAGCGACCACTGATGTGTGTGAGCCACCCGGCCTTTTTGCAAGTGAGCTGCGGTTGCAGCCAAGCCATGATGAAAGCCGCTCGCAAAGTTCCCAATAAGTGGATCGGGTTATGGCACCCGCTTTTTCTCGATCTTACGCTGGGCCGATCGACTGTTTCATCCTCAGTCTAGAGCCAAGCAAACTTGAAAATCTAAAATCCACGCGCACGCGATTCGGCCGATCTGGCTACCGAACTGAGGGTCGCGCCGCTAATAAAGGGGCGGCCTTGGTCATGATGACTTGGGCATCCGAGCCATCTTGTTGGCCAAGTCGACCACCAGCATGTTGTGATTAAGTCAGGCTTGTGCATGATCGAGATATATGCGCAAACGATTCTTCGATCGATCGAGATACATGCAACGTCGAAAGCGCACCGTGAATGAACAGCGTGCGCACGTAAGTGTTGCCGCGCGTGCTGATCCCAGTCAGCTTGGTTTTTCCGGCGGTGGAGTATTGGCCGGGTGTCAGTCCCAGCCAGTCACTGAGATCTCGTGCCATCTTGAACTGACGGGCATCGCCCACAGCCGCGACAAGAGCCTTCGATGAAGGGGCCGACCCCGGGAATCGATGTGAGTCGCCGCGCGCTGTCTGAGGCGTCAGCCACAGCGTTGATCTGGCGGCTCAGCATCGCGATCCGCCCCTCCAGGACATTCATGTCTTCGGTTAGCCCAGCAAGAAGCGCGCATGGCAGGTGTGAGGTCGTTCACCTCGTCGGCGAGGGCGGCGGGCAGACCGGACTTGAACCCGCCCACGCCGTGACGCATGGCAACTCCGTATTCCAGACAGAATGCACGCATCTGATTGATCAGACGGGTGCGTGTGGAAAGGAGCAGCTGGCGGCTGCGATGGAGCGCCTGCAGATCGACCTGTTCGGTGTGCTTGATCTATACGAAACGCATCGTCGGGCGTGTGACGGCCTCGGCGATTGCCTCAGCGTGGATGATGACGTTCTTGTTGGACTTCACATAGGGCCTCACAAACTGTGCCGGAATGATGTGGACTTGGTGACCGAGCGACGCGAGCCATTGCGATCCTGGGCATGCCTCCATTCCAATCAGGGCACGCGGAATGTTCACGAAGAAATTCTGGATGGTGCTCCGGCTGAGCTTGGTCTTCTTGACGGGGTGGCCGCTGGCGTCCACTCCAACGACATGAAACCACGTCTTACCCAGATCGATGCCGTAACTGACGGCCGCGATTTGCTGGTTGCTCGTGACGGTCTCCGGATGGATGAGGCACGCGTTGTACTACTGGGGGGACGAGGCGGACCATCTCACTAGTGGATTGCGCGCTCGCCCTTGCTGAACGGGGACGGCCAGCTCAGCGCCTCGCTCAACCCAATACGCCAGTCATGAGTACTGCCGGCTGGCGGCCGACTTCGGGATCACGATGTCGATGAGCTGGAAGGGCAACGCATGGGACAACGCGGTGATGGAAAGCTTGTATGGATGCCTCCCGGCAATGAGTAGTAACCCGCATCGTGTCGTGAAGGAGTCGGCTGCTGCCTTGTATCCGGCCTGTGTGTGAGTATTGAGTTGCCCCAGGTCCTCACTGGCCCCGATGTAATCCGCTGACGAGCACCTCATCTTCTTCGCGGACTTTTCAAGTCCTGCTTTCCATTCAGGTTTAACTCGTCTTGGTCTGACCTGTTTCACATCACTTCGCGTTCTGCTGCCTCATTGCCTTCAAAAGCTCACATTCCTCCTCCGCGGATTGCTGTTTGCCAAATGGCTCAAGCCGCTTGCGGCCCGTTGCTGATGTAGCTCCGTTGGTAGTCCTGCTGCCGGGCCGTTACGGCCCAGATCGTCCTGGCCATCTTGGCCGCCTGCGCCACGATCACGACATTGGCCGGCCGTCTGACCTTGATCTGTTCCAACCACGGCCCTGGCTCTTTGGCATGGTGCAGCACTGCACGTGCGCCGTGGATGAGCAATGTGCGCAGGTAGGTGTCACCCCGCTTGGAAATTCCCAACAGATTGACCCTCCCGCCCGTGCCCCGCTGTTTGGGAACTAGGCCTAGCCAGGCGCAGAACTCACGGGCGGACTTGAAGGCGGCGGCATCCCCCATGGTGGCGATCGCTGCCGTGGCCGTCAACAGCCCGACTCCAGGTATCGCAGCCACACGCTTCATGTCCGTATCTGTGCGCAGACGCTGCGACAACCGCAATTCGATGGCTTCGATGTCCGTAGCCAATTGCTTAATCCGCTGGGCCTGTTCCCGCAGGCTATCAGCTACGTACTGGGGGATGTCATTGGCCAGAGACTCCAAGGTGGCTTCGATCTCGCCGAATAGCGCATTCTTGCCTCGCGCGAAGGTTGCGCCGAACTCGTAGAGCAGCCCTCGCAGCGCGTTGATTTGCATGACCTTCATTCTCATGAGCAACTCGCGCTGGCGGTGCAGCACCAAGGTGGCCTGCTGCTGGATGGTTTTCATCCCTACGAATTTAGTGCCCGGCTGTTGGATCGCCAACCATATGGCCCGAGCGTCCGTGGCATCGGTCTTGTTGCCAGTTACGAAAGGGCGCACCGCCTTCGCGTGGATCAGTCGCACACGATGGCCCTGTGCTGTCAGTTCACGCGCCCAGTGATGCGCTCCGCCGCAGGCTTCGATGCCGATCAAGCAGGGCTGGCGATTGGCAAAGTGTTCGAGCATCTTGGCCCGTTTGAGCTGCATGTTGATGATCTCGCCCGAACTCATGTCCACGGTGTGAAGCTGAAAGACGTTCTTGGCGATGTCTAGGCCAACGACCTGCCGACCATCGACAAGGCCGATGACTTGTCCGGCGCCTTGTGTCGCAATACGATTCATCTTGGTTCCTCGATGGTGTATGTGAAGACCTCGGTCTACCACGCTATAGGCACTTCGATGCCGTTTCCATCCGAGCAGTCGCTTTGTCTGCAGAAAACTTGCCCCCACAACGGCTGCGCCCTTCATCTCTGCTCTCCCGATACGTTTGATCTGCCCGCAGGCAGGGAGGCATCCATTACATCTTCTTCAAAATCTTGAAGGTCGAGCGCGTCTACCATGTGCGCTATGACCCCCGGGAGCTGGCTCGCCTGGACATCGTGGACCGGATCGAGGGCTTCTATACCGCGTGCGAATTCATTCGGCAAACGAATACCTCGCCCAGTCACAAGAGAGCGCAGCCTCCTGGCTGCATGCTTGATGCACGCGGAAACGAGGCAGGGTCACATTGCCGTCTGCATCTCCAAGAAGGTGTTTCAGCTGCATTGGGTCGACATGGACACCGGCTGCATCGAGCGCTTGCAGCTGAAGCGCGCAAAGCTGCTCAATTGGTTTGCCAGTCGCACAGCTGCCTTGGTCGTGATGGAAGCCCGCGGCGGAGCTCACGACTGGGGCCGAGGCTTGATGGGACTCGGCCCCGAGGTACGACTCATCTCGCCCGGAAAAGTACGTCCGTTCGTGCAGCGCAACAAGACCGATGCTGCGGACGCGCGAGCGATTTGGACCGCGTGCCGGCAGCCGGGCATGCGCTTTGGTCCCGTCAAGAGCGAGGCGCAGCAGATCGTGCTGTCGCTACGCGCGCAGCTTATGAAGACCCGCATCATGCAAACCAACGAGCTGCGGGGCGTGCTGTATGAATTCGGCATCGTGCTGCCGGGAGGTCACGCGGCGCTTCTCAAGGCATTGGCCGCTTGTTAGCGCCGATGTAAAACTGACCCACTGGGGGTGCGGACAAAACTTGGACTACCAAGAGGTAGTTCATGTATTCCTACGAAGATCGGATTCGAGCCGTTGAGCTCTACATCAAGCTTGGCAAACGCGTCGGACCGACCATCCGGCAGCTCGGTTATCCAACCAAGAATGCTCTGAAGGGCTGGTACAACGAGTACCAGCAGAAGCTCGACCTGCCAGCGGGCTATGCGGGCCGCCGCCCCAAGTTCTCGCAGGAGCAAAAAGCGGCAGCGATCGAGCACTACCTCGCTCACGACCGCTGCATTGCGGCCACCATGCGGGCACTGGGCTACCCCCCGCAGAGGGACGCTAACCGCCTGGATCCGCGAGGCCCTTCCTGAGGTCAGAAGGGCTGTCGTCGGCAGTGTGAAGCGACGAAGGCATTCCGCAGAGCTGATGCAGGCTGGAGTCATGGAACTCTGCACGCGCGAGGTAAGCGCCCAGACTATCGCCGACACGCTCGGCGTGTGCCGGCCAACGCTGTACAACTGGAAGAATCAACTTCTGGGACGTGAGGCACCCGCATCCATGAAACGCACCAATCAAACGCCGTCGTCGCAAGAGCGCGACGAACTCGAGCGCCAGGTGGAGTCGCTGCGCCGCGAAGTCAGGCAACTGCGCCTCGAGCAGGACCTCTTGAACAAGGCCAACGAACTGTTAAAAAAAGGCCTGGGCGTCGACCTGCAGCTCCTGTCCAACCGGGAGAAGACACTGCTGATTGACGCCCTCAGGGAGCACTATGGCCTGCCAGAGCTCCTTGCACAGTTGGATCTTGCGCGTAGTTCGTACTTCTACCATCGGGCTCGCGCAGTGGTGGGCGACAAGTATCGGGAGGTGCGGCAATCCATTACCGACATCTTTGAGTCGAACCACCGCTGCTATGGCTACCGCAGGCTGCAGGCTTCGCTCACGAGGCAGGACGTCACGATCTCCGAGAAGGTCGTGCAGCGGTTGATGAAGCAGGAAAGCTTGGTGGTTCCAAGACCCAGGAAGCGCAGATATGCGTCATACCTCGGCGAGATCAGCCCAGCGCCCGAAAACGTCATCAACCGCGACTTCCAAGCGGCGGCCCCGAACGCTAAATGGCTCACAGACATCACGGAGTTCCAGATCCCGGCTGGCAAGGTGTACCTCTCGCCCATCATCGACTGCTTCGACGGGATGGTCGTCAGCTGGACCATTGGGACCAGTCCGGACGCCGAGCTGGTCAACACCATGATGGATGCAGCCATCGAGACGGTCGCGGAAACCGCCGATAGGCCTGTGGTCCACTCCGATTGCGGCGGCCACTACCGTTGGCCAGGTTGGCTATCAAGAATGAGCGACGCGAACTTCACGCGCTCGATGTCTCGCAAGGCATGCTCACCTGACAACGCAGCTTGCGAAGGATTCTTCGGTCGACTCAAGAACGAGCTGCTCTACCCTCGAGACTGGAAGAACGCCACCATCGAGCAGCTCGTCGAGGCCGTCGACTCGTACATCCGCTGGTACAACGAGAAGCGGATCAAGATCTCTCTTGGCTCTCTCAGCCCCACCGAATACCGAGTAAGCCTTGGACTTGCGGCATAAACCAGTCCAAGTTTTTATCCGCACCCCCAGTGGGTCAGATTTAAATCGGCGTTGACACCCGCTGCCATGTGCGACGCGAAGACGGGGCTGCCAGCGATGCTCATGGAAAGCCTGGACGAGCAACTCAGGCGAGTCCAGCAACTGTGGGCCGGCATCGGACTCATCGTGGGACGGCTCTCTCAGCAGATGCGGGCAATGCCGGCCTGCAAAGCTGTCGCCGAGATCCCTGGCATTGGTCTTCTCACAGCCACGGCCGTGGTCGCCAGCAAGGGTACGCCGACAGCGTTCAAATACGCTCGGGAGTTTGCTGCACGGATCGGATTGGCCCTCGACAGACCGGCACCGATGGGCGGGTACGGCAGCTTGGCTCAGTAAACGAGGTGATGCTTACCTGCGAACGTTGCTTATGCACTGTGCTCGAGTCGTGGTGATCAGATCCAAGGATGGCCCGACCTGGCGATGGCTGACCGCTTTGTTGCAGCGCAGACCTTACAGCTTGGCTGTCGCCGCGGTGGCGAACAAGCTGGCGCGAACGACCTGGGCGGTGCTGGCAAGAGGCCAAGCCTGGCCCCCCGAGGCGTGGAGGCCCGCGCACGGAGGGCGAAGAGAATAGGCCAAAGTCCCAGCTCACGTACGCGTCATCGATCTTCAATCGCGGGCCGGCGTATGGCGATTCGGATGAAACACTGCGCCGCATGCTATGGCGCCAGGGCGCTCTTGCTGCAGTTCGCTACAGCTGCTTCGAAGCAGGCAGCGGCTGCAAAGCTGCCCGACGCGAAGCCCTCAGGGCGCAGTGCAGCGTCCCGGCCGCATCGGGACGTGCGCGATGCCAGCCCCGACTGGCAAGCCCGTCATCAACCCTCGGCGCCGACCAGCAATTTGGCGCGATCCGTACAGACAACTTCACAACCATGCGGGTGGCGCAAGGCACCTCGGCTTTGGCGTTTGCTATTAACCATATGGTCTATACGATTCCGTCGTCTTCATATTTGTGTATTGGGGAAAATCCCCGGAACCGACCTGATCAAATACCTCTACTATTGGCCAAACGGTTAATAACAGGTCGATCAAAACAAGCCAACCAGGAGACTCTTCGTGCAACCACTCAAACCACTTCCCCCCGTGCGGCCAGCTTCGACGTCGATATGTCTTGCGGCGGCGCTGATCTTTTCCGCGCAAACCGCCTTGGGGCAGGAAGCGGTACGGCTGGGTTTCATGACCGTGCGCACAGGACCATTGGCATCAGGCGGCAAGCAGATGGACGACGCACTGCGCCTGTTCCTGAAGGAGCGCAATTCGACGATTGCCGGGCGCAAGGTCGAGCTGATTTCTATCGACACCGCAGGCACGCCCGCGATCGCAAAATCCAAGGCCCAGGAACTGGTCGAGAAGCACAAGGTGCACGCCATCATCGGGCCCCTGGCGGCGTTCGAGGCACTGGCTCTCGACGACTACATCCGAAAGTCAGAGACACCGATCATCTCGCCGTCGGCCGCCGCAGACGACATGACGCAACGAAAGCCCAATCCCTGGTTCGTGCGTGCTGTTGCGAGTTCTTCCCAGCAGAGCCATCCGCTGGGCGAGTACGCTGCCAAGACGCTGAACTACAGGCGCGTTGCGATCATTGGCGATGACCTTGCCTACGGCCATGAGGTGGCAGCCGGCTTCCAACGCACCTTCGAGGACAACGGCGGCATGGTGGTGCAGAAGCTGTGGCCGCCTCTTAATGCGCCTGATTACGGCAACTACATAGGCCAGCTCACGCAGAACGTCGACGCTGTTTACGCGGTGTTTGCCGGCGCCAACGGCGTGAAGTTCATGAAGCAATACAACGAATATGGGCTCAAGGGAAAGATTCCCGTGCTGGGCGCCATGACAACCGTGGACGAAGGCAATTTCAAGTCAACCGGCGACGAGGCGCTTGGCGTGATTTCTTCCGGCTGGTACGCCGCTTCACTCAACAACCCCGCGAATCGCGCGTATGCAGACGGGATGCTGCGCACCTATCAACAGGAGCCTGGCTACTACGCGACCGGCGCATATGGCGCGGCGTTGATGCTCGAGGCCGCAATGGTCGCCGTGAAGGGGCGCGTTGAAGACAAGGCCGCTTTCATGCAGGCGCTGAGGAACGTACAGGTCACAACTGATCCGCGCGGCAAGGTGAACCTCGATGCCTTGGGAAATCCGGTGCTGGACATCCACATCCGCCGGCTGGAAAAGCGCGACGGAAAGCTGGTGAACACCGTCATCAAAACCTACCCCGCAGTCAGCCAGTTCTGGACGTACAAGACGGCGGAGTTCCTGGCCAACCCGGTGTACTCCCGCGATTTTCCGGTCGCAAAGAACCTCGGAAAGTGATCGATCCATGTCGTCGTCCCTGCTGATCACGCAAACGCTCAACAGCTTGGCAATGGGCGGGGTGTTGTTCATCCTGTCCAGCGGTTTCTCCCTCATCTTTGGGCTCATGCGCGTGGCCAACTTCGCACATGGCGCACTCTTCATGCTCGGGGCCTATGTCGGTGTCGAGGTGATGGCACGAAGCAACAGCTTCCTGGTGGCGGTTGTCGTCGGTGCGCTTGCCGTGAGCGTGCTGGGCGCCATGATCGAACGCACCCTCCTGCGGCGCCTTGCCGGTCAGCCCCTGGCGCAGGTACTGGCCACCCTGGGCGTCGCCTTCGTCGTCGCCGACGGCTGCCTCTGGTACTGGGGCGGCGATCCGCGCACGGTCAGCGCGCCGCCACTGCTGTCCGGCGGCACCTCGCTCGGGATCGCCATGTTCCCAACCTATCGGCTGGCCCTCATTGCTTTTGGTCTGCTCAGCGCACTGATCTTGTGGGCACTGCTTAACCGAACGCGAATCGGCGTGAGCATCCGTGCCAGCGTCGACGATCTGCAGATGGCTCGCGGCATCGGCGTGCCGGCATCGACCCTTTTCACTGCGGTCTTCGCACTGGGCTGTGCGCTGGCGGGCATGGGAGGAGTCTTGGCCTCTCCCATCCTTTCCGTCTCGCCTGGTATGGACCACGAGATGCTGCCCCTGGCGTTGGCCGTGGTCATCCTGGGTGGCATGGGCAGCTTGGTGGGTGCGCTCGTAGGAAGCTTTGTCATCGGGGCCATCTACAGCGTGGGCCAGGTCGCTTTCCCGGAACTGGCTTATGTCGTGCTTTTTGTCCCGATGGTTGCGATCCTCGCTCTGCGCCCTCGCGGCCTGTTCGGACGGGTGGCGACATGAAATCTTTGCTGCTCGCTCTCCTGGTTGTTGTCGCCGCAGTGGCTCCGGCGGTGCTGCATAACCCTTACTACCTGAACCTGCTCACCCAGGCCTGCATCGCCTCCATGTTTGCCCTGAGCCTGGATCTTTTGTGCGGCCATGCCGGCCTTGACTCCCTTGCTCATGGCGGCTTCCTGGGATTGTCGGCATACACCAGTGCGTGGCTCACCATGAGCCTTGGCTTTGGGCATTTGCCGGCGGCATTCATGGCGCTGGTTGTCGCGTCGCTGGGTGCGCTGGTGTTCGGCCTGATCGCGCTGCGTGCAGCCGGCATCGGATTCCTGATGATCACGCTGGCGCTTGGCCAGATCCTCTGGGGAATCGCCTACCGCTGGGCCTCGGTGACGGGGGGCGACAACGGCCTGACCAGGCTGCAACGGCCATCGCCCTTCGGACTCAACCTGGAGGACCCAGTGATTTTCTACTGGTCAACGCTGGCGCTGCTCATGAGCATGGCGGCGCTGATTGCCGTGTTCGCGGCCTCGCCGCTCGGCCACAGCGTTCGCGGCACACGCGACCAGCCACGCCGCATGGCCGCCCTGGGCTACTCGGTCTTTCGCATCCGCCTCACAGTTTTTGTACTGAGCGGGTTCCTGGGGGGCGTGGCGGGACTGGTCTACGTGTACTACCACCAGTTCATCAGCCCTCACGCGCTGTCGCTCGCAGACGCTGCCGAGATGCTGCTGATGGTCATCATCGGCGGCGCGGGGACGCTGAGCGGCCCTATCGTCGGCGCGTTCTTGTTGACCGGTCTCAAACACTTGGCAAGTGCTTATGTGGAGCGATGGGTCACGTTACTGGGACTTGTGTTCATTGCAGTGGTGCTGTTCTTGCCCAAAGGCATCGTTCCAGAGTTGTTGACCTGGCGTGCCCGCCGCAAGAACCGCGAACACACTGTGCCTGCAAGTTCGGTGGTCGCACTGCCACTCGGAAAGAAGCAGGCATGAACACCATGCTCAGCATCAGCGGTTTGGCCAAGTCCTACGGGGGCCTGCGGGTGACGTGCGACATCAGCATTGATATCGCGCGCGGTGAGCGCCATCTGCTAATCGGCCCGAACGGCGCTGGAAAAACCACCCTCTTCAACCTCATCTCCGGCGACGTCCCACCAGACCACGGACGCATTGTGATCGACGCAGTGGACATGACACGGATGGCCACTGCTGCTCGCGTCCAGCACGGCGTGGCGCGAACCTACCAAATCATCACACTCTTCGAACGGGACACCCTGCGGAGCAACGTGATGCTGTCGTTGCTCGGGAAGACCGCAGGGCGCTGGCTCCCCTGGGGAAGGCTCGAACGCGGAGGCCTTTACGCGAAGGCGTTCGAGTGCCTACGGCGAGTCGGCTTGGAGAGCAAGGCGGATCTTCCGCTTGCGCATACATCCTACGGTGAAAAACGTCGGCTCGAGATCGCCATGGCGCTCGCGCAGGAGCCCCGCCTGCTGTTGCTCGACGAGCCACTCGCCGGACTATCTGCCGAAGAGCGGGAGACGGTGACGCGCGTGCTCCGTGAGATCCCCCGCCATGTCACCGTGCTGCTGATCGAGCATGACATGGATGTCGCGCTCTCACTGGCCGACCGCGTGACCCTGCTGCATCAGGGCGCGGTCGTTGCAACCGGCTCGAGAGAAGAGATTGCCAACCATCCGAAGACACGCGAGGTTTATCTTGGGCAATGAAGTGTTTTCTTTTACAGGGGTCAACGCCTTCTATGGGGACAGCCATGTGCTGCACGACATCGAGTTGAAGGCGAGGTCCGGCCGCGCGCTGGCGCTGCTGGGACGAAACGGTGCCGGGAAGTCGACATGCCTGTCTACCGCGATTGGCTTCGTAAAGGCCCGTACGGGCCGCATCCTGCTCGATGGCAAAGACATGCGCGGTCTTGCGCCCGAAGCAATCTGCCGCGCCGGCGTGGGCCTGGTACCGCAAGGGCGGCGCGTGTTTCCGACGCTCAGCGTCAGGGAGAACCTGGAAGTGGCGCAAGGCGCTCGACAAAGCCCCGGCGCGACGGGCTGGACTCTCCAGCGCGTGTTCGACATGTTTCCCCGCCTCAAGGAGCGGCACGCCCAGCTTGCAGGGAGCCTCTCGGGCGGCGAGCAGCAGATGCTCGCAATCGGGAGGGCGCTGATGACGCAGCCCAGGGTGTTGTTGCTCGATGAGCCGTCCGAGGGGCTTGCACCCCAGATCGTGCGGCAGCTTGCCACGGCCTTCATCCTGCTCAAGAGCGAGATGGCGGTCGTGCTGGTGGAGCAGAACCTGAACTTTGCCCTCGAAGTTGCCGACGACATCGTGCTGCTCAACACCGGTCGCGTGGTCTTCAGCGGCGACTGCGAGGCTTTCATGGAGCGCCGCTCTCAACTCTATGCCCACCTTGCCGTGGCCTGATCTCCTCCATCTCTTGAGACCGATATGACATACGAATTTCAGATCGCGCCTGCGGGCGATTACAAGTTGCGATATCTGGATGTGGGCCAGGGCCCTGCCGTGTTGCTAATCCATGGTCTGGCCGGTGATTGCGCCGGCTGGTTTCCCCTCATTGAGGCGTTGCGCGATCGCCATCGGGTCATCGCATTCGACAATCGCGGCGCAGGCCAGAGCACGCAGATTGACGAGCCGATCACGACAGCGGATCTTGCCGGGGACACCTTCGCCCTTCTGGACCACCTGAACCTGGAAAGCGTGCAAGTGGTGGGCCGATCAATGGGCGGAGCGGTTGCACAGATCATGGCCCTTCAAGCCCCTGAGCGCATCCGATCGATGGTCCTATGTGCCTCTTTTGCCAAGCTGGACCCTCTGGGCGTGCGTGTTCTGACGATCATGCGAGAGGTGCTGGAATGGCGCGGGAGCTGGCAGGACCATGCGCGCCACAGCGTGCACTATTTTCTCTCCCCCGACAGCTTCAATTGCCGGCCCGAAATGGTTACCAGGATCGAGAGCCTGATAGGCGGTGAATCGCGGTTGCAAGAGGCCTACAGTCACCAAAATCGCGCCTGCGTCGCGCACGATACTGTGGCGCGACTGCCGCAGATCCGACAGCCAGTGCTGGTGCTCGCCGGTGCGCAGGATCCGATTGCCTCTGCGGTGGCGACCGGGCAGTTGAGCACAGGCCTTCCCAATAGCGAGACCGTGCTGTTCGAGAACGCGAGCCACTTCTTCCTGCTGGAGCAGCAGGCGCGTTTTCACGGTTTGGTCGCGCAATGGTTGCAACGCCACAGTCCCGCATGAAACCCGCCCCTTTCATTTACCACCGCCCTCACTCGGTGGAGGAGGCATTGGTCGCCTTGGCGCAGGAAGACGCCAAGCTTTTGGCCGGCGGGCAATCGCTGATGCCGATGATGAACATGCGTTTTGTTTCACCGATGCACGTCGTTGATGCGAGCCGGATAGCCGACCTTTCCTATGTACATCGCGCTGGTGATTGGCTTGTAGTCGGCGCGATGACGAAACAGGCACTGCTTCTGGAGAACGAATTTGTTTGCAAGGAATGTCCCTTGATGCGCGAGGCATTGGCACACGTCGGCCATGTACAGACACGTAGTAGAGGAACGATCGGTGGCAGCCTCTGCCATCTCGACCCAGCTGCCGAACTGCCACTGGTATGCCTCGTGCTCGATGCGCGTATGACGGTCCGCGGTCCCCACGGCGCTCGTGAGCTCAGCGCGGTAGATTGGCCTGTTGCATACATGACGCCTGCGCTGGATTCGCAGGAGATCCTCACTGCCATCTCGCTGCCTTTGCGGCGGCCAGGTCAGGGCGATGCCTTTGTTGAATTCGCCCGGCGATCCGGCGACTTCGCCGTGGCAGCGGTTGCCTGCTCACTTGTGCTGGACGACAGGGGGATTGTCGCGAGCGTAGCGCTCGGGATCGGTGGCCTGTGCGCAGTGCCAACGAGGCTGACACGGGCAGAAGAAATTCTGCGCGGCAAGCCGCCGGAACAAGCCCATTTCGACGCTGCTTGCGCCGTCGTCGATGCGCTTGATGTCAGCGACGACGCCTATTACGAGGCGGCTTACCGAAAGAAAATTGGGCGTGTGCTGGTACGGCGCGCGCTGGAATCCGCGTCCAGACGCGCGCTGGAGATCTGACATGACAAGTGAATATCCTGTCGCCTTCTCGCTCAACGGCCGGGCGCGCGAGTGCAATACGCCTCACCGGATGCTGGTGGCTGACCTGCTACGCACACGCCTTGGCCTCACCGGCACCCACATCGGCTGTGAGCACGGGGTTTGCGGAGCCTGCACCATCGTCGTGGATGGCGAGCCGGTGCGCTCGTGCCTGATGCTGGGCCCGCAACTGGACGGCACCGAGGTGACGACAGTGGAGGGGTTAGCTCATAGGTCAAGTGGTGCACTGACGGAACTGCAACAGGCCTTCCGTCGTCACCACGCGCTCCAGTGCGGCTTTTGTACTGCGGGCGTACTGATGTCGTTCAGCGCATTCCTTGATCGGGAGCGGCATCCGACGCAGGAGCAGATCCGCGAAGTTCTGTCTGGGCATCTGTGCCGCTGCACCGGCTACCAAGGCATTGTGGCCGCGGTGATGGACGCGGCGGAGCGGATGCGCACGGGAGGCGGATCATGAGCTTCATAGGAAAGCGCGTCGAGCGGCTCGAGGATGAGCGCTTGCTGCGAGGCAACGGCTGCTATGTCGACGACATCCGGCTACCTGACATGTGGCACGTGGGCTTCGTGCGCAGTTCGCATGCGCATGCGCGGATCATGAACGTGGACGTGTCGCGTGCTCTCGATACACCTGGCGTACGCGAAGTGCTGTTGGCAGCAGACCTTGGTGACGCCGGCGAACGGCGCATGCCGCAGGCCTTTCCCAGTCCGGCGATCACCCTCTCGAAGACTCAGTACCTTCTGGCAAGGGGTGAAGTGTGCTATGTCGGAGAGGCCATCGCCGTGGTGATAGCTGACAGCCGTTACGCTGCCGAGGATGGTGTCAATGCAGTCGACATCGACTATGAGCCCCTGCCCGTGGTGACCGACTGCCAGTCCGCGCTAGGCGCCGATTCAGCGCGCGCCCACGACGGTGCGGATAGCAACCTGGCAGGACGCTTGCAGGCCGGCTATGGAGACATCGATGGGGCCTTCAGCAAGGCAGACGTCAAGCTGACCCGGCACATCGTGATGCATCGCGGCGGTTGTCACTCGATGGAAGGCCGAGGGGTGGTTACCGCCCTTCAACCCGGACACGCGGGCCTGACGCTCTGGACGTCCACCCAGTCACCCCATGCGGTGCGACGCCAAGTCGCTGCGTTTCTTGGATGGGAAGAGCCGCGCGTCCGTGTGATGACGCCTGATGTAGGTGGCGGCTTCGGGCCGAAGGCTGCCGTGTACCCGGAAGAACTGCTGTTGGCCGTGCTGGCGTTGCGGCTGGGGGTACCGCTCAAATGGACCGAGGATCGCAGGGAACATTTCCTGTCCACGACCCAGCAGCGCGATCAGGTCTGGGACATCGAGATCGCCGCGACAGCCGAGGGACGACTTCTGGCACTTCGTGGAAAGGGCGCACATGACAACGGCGCGTATCTCCCCTATGGATTGGTGCTGCCGCAAAGCTCACTCTGGCCGTTCCCCGGACCCTACGCGATGGAGGCGCTCGATCTGACATTGGATGTGGCCTATACCAACCTCGTGCCGACGTCGCCAGTGCGTGGCGCTGGCCGCCCGAACGCAGCCTTCGTAATGGAGCGCTGCATCGATGCGGTGGCACGCCATCTGCAAATGGACCCGGCGGCCGTTCGGGAAGTCAACTTCGTTCGGCCAGACCAGTTTCCCTATGCAACGGGAATGCGGTACCGCGATGGCTCGATGGCGTCTTACGACAGCGGCGACTTCGGCGCTTGTCTTCGCAAGGCGCTCGAAGCCGCGAAATATGATGAGTTCGCGCGCCGGCGGGAGGCTTCGGCCGAAGCTGGCCTCCTTCGCGGCATCGGGGTCGCGAGCTACGTGGACGACACTGGGTCGGGGCCCTTCGAAGGTGCGACGGTCCAGGTGCTTTCTACCGGCTCGGCGCTAGTCGTCACCGGAGCAGCGGGCCAAGGCCAAGGACACGCCACCATACTCGCCCAGATCTGTGCGGAGCGGCTTGGCATCGAACTCGGGCGTGTCGAAGTGGTTTCCGGCGACACAGGAAGGATGCCCTTTGGACTTGGCACCTTTGGCAGTCGGATTGCCGTCGCGGCCGGATCGTCAGTCAATCAGGCTGCAGGCGAAGTTGCCGCCAAGGCGATCCGATTCGCGGCACAGATCTGGAAGACGGACGCGGGGGCGCTCGGTCTTGCCGGCGGTCATGTCGTGGAAAAGGCCGGTGAGTGTCGGTCTATCGGCCTGGGCGATATTGCCCGTGCACTTGCCGGTGTACCCGGGATGCCGCTGCCAGGCGGCCTTTCACCTGGCCTCGAGGCCACCGCCTACATGCCCATTTCAGGACCGACGACCGCCAGCGGAACGCAAGTGGCCGAAGTGGAGATCGATCCTCAAACTGGTCACGTCGACATCGTCGACTACGTGGTGGCACACGACTGCGGACGAATGCTCAATCCAATGCTTGTGGAGGGGCAGATCATCGGCGGCGTCGTGCACGGCATTGGCAATGCGTTCTACGAGCGCATGGTGTACGACGCCGAAGGTCAGCCGCTATCGATGAACTACGGCGAGTACCTACTGCCGACCGCACCCGAGATACCTGCGATCCGCATCGTGCACCTCGAGACGCCAAGCCCGCTGAATCCTCTTGAGGCCAAGGGTGCGGGTGAAGGCGGGACGATACCGGCTGCCGCTGCACTGATCGCTGCAGTCGAGCACGCGCTGTCCGAACACGGCGCGCATGTCGACCATCACCCTGTGTCGCCCCAAGACATCCTTCGATGGGTCGAGGCGGAACGTTAAAGACCAACACCATGAACATCAAAAACAGCTTCGAGATCGACTGTCCCATTGCACGTGCCTGGGCACTTCTGACAGACATCCCTGCGGTGGCCCCGTGTATGCCCGGAGTTGAGATCACCGAGGTCCGTAGCGACGGCGTGATCCTGCTTGTGGGTCGGGTCAAACTCGGCCCTGTCCAGCTTGAGATGCAGGGGGAAGCGCAACTCCTGGACGCCGATTCTTCGACGCATACGGCAAAGCTCGCTGGCAAGGCACGGGACCGCAAGGGCCGTGGAAGTGCGGTCTCGACAATAGTTTTTTCCCTCCACGAGCGCGACGTTGACCGAACATTGGTCGAAGTCGACAGCGAGGTTGATTTGGCGGGCTCCATTGCACAATATGGACGTGGTTCGGGCCTGGTGCAGATTGCAGCGTCACAGATCGTCGCCCAGTTTGCGGCCAACCTGCAGGCCCTCATCGCTCGGGACCAGGCGGCCCCGCCGCTTGCGCCGGCCCGGCCGATTTCCGGATTCAGCCTTGTGGCACGCAGCATGTGGCTTCGCATTCTTCAGCTCTTCACGCGCGCGGGTGCGAATGATCGAGGTTGAGAACGTTCGCACGCTGCGGAGGGCGGTTTGTACAATGCGATTTTTCCGTGAGGAGGATCTGCTTTTGAGCGTCAAGCAAGACGTAACCGGCGCTTTCGCACCGCCCAAACCTGCGCGTCGTCGCCTGTCCCTAGAGGACCGCGAGCGCCAGATTCTTGACAAAGCCATCGAATTTTTCTCCGAGCACGGCCTGAGTGGCCAGATGCGCGAGCTCGCGAGGTCGGCGGGAATCACCCATGCACTGCTCTATCACTACTTCCCTACGAAACAAGCCCTGATCGAGCGCGTATACCTCGACCTGTTCGAGGGCCGATGGAAGCAGGAGTACGAGGTGATGCTGGACGCTCCCGGGGTTGATCCGGTCGAAAAGATCATTGCTTTCTATTGGGAGTACTTCGACGCCGTGCTCACACGCGAGTTCGTGCGAATCTACATCTTCTCGGGATTGACAGACCACTACATTCCCGACCGATTCGTCTCCTTGCTGCACATCCGGCTGTTCCCTCGGCTGATCCGCGAATCGCGTAAGTTGCGAGGGTCCGTTTCGCGCGGGAAGGCAACCGACGCCGAGTTCGAGCACCTCATGGGTCTTCACGGAGGTATCTTTCACACCAGCATGAGACGCTTCGTCTACGAACAGAACTATGGGCCGGTGCGAAACCGATACGACAGGAAGTTCATCGAAGCCCGCGTCCGTGCATATGCCGCTTCGCTTCCATTCGCCGTTTGACAGCCGCAAGGATCTTCATACAGCGAGTTCTTGTAATCCGGGGGCGCCCATATCAACTAAGACCTTCCTTAAACTTGGTCATCCTGCTGTCGATACACAGTTCGGCACCGGCGATGTCGCTGCTTTCATCTGAGCCGGAAAAAATGCAGCGGCGGCGACTTCTTCGTGACGCCCCAGCGACGCCGCGGAATCTGCGCCACCAGCCCCGCTGGAGCCGCAGTCGTCGCGCTATCGAACATCGGCGTGTCGATCGGCCCGAGACTGAGCGTGTTGACGCGGATACCGCGCTCGGCCATCTCCTGCCATCAGCGGCACCGCCTTTTGTACTTGAACACCATGGCGCAAACGTGAAGGTCGAAGGTGCGTTCGAAATGTTCTTCGGCGATGGCGTCCTGCGTGGCGTGCTTCGACATGCCCGAGGACGCGACGAGGATGTCGATACGCCCGGCACGCTCGCGCATCGTGGCGAACAGGCGTTCCAGATCGGCCGCATCGGTGACGTCGACTTGCACGGCTTCCACGCTCCCGCTGATGGATGCGACAGCCGCATCGAGCTGTGCCGGCTGCCTGCCGGCGTTGAAGATTTGCGCACATTCCTTCGCAAAGCGGCTCGCTACGGCAAGACCGATGCCGCTGTTTGCCGCCGGTGACCACTGCCACCTTGCCTGTAAGCTGTCCTATTGCATTCTTCCGTTTGTTGATGGATCGATGACTTTTAAAAATTCGTTGACGAATCGGGGTCTACACACAATCGCGTGTTGCGCTCTAGTCTGAACGCGATCCTGGTTTTCATGGCCGTGGTCGACGAGGACAGCTTCGTGGCTGGCGGCAAGGCGACGAGCCTGTCGCACTCGGCGGCAGGCAAGGCGGTCGGGTGGTTGCCGGACCGGCTCGGCCTGCGGTTGCTCCACCGCACCACCCGCACCTTGGAGCAGACCGATGAAGGGCCGCTCTTCTACGAGCAGGGCGCGCAAATCCCTGGCGGTCAATCGATGACGCGGAGTCAAGCATTTCAGCGAGCGGGTAAACCGCGCCGTCTGTTGCGCCTCAGCGTACCGGATGCCTAAGGTCGCCTGGTGCTGCGGATGTCCCCCGCGCCGCGTGCGTGCCCGTAAAGCAACTCAGGAACTCAGACAACTGATTGCTCTAGCGCTCGCAGCACATGCTCCAGATCCTTAAGCGCTGCGGCGGCGGTTCCGTAGGGACTGGAACCGCCGCCTACAATCGTCAGGTCTCCCATCAAGTCGGTTGTAACGCTTACGGCCTTGGTACGTCCGTGGGCGCGCGCGAACGGATGGCTCTCGTCACACAGATCCAGCCGGACCGAAGCTTCGTACTTGCCCTCGACCAGGTCGATATGGCCTACGAGACGGGGCATCACGCCGAGGCTACGCCAGTGCCGCACGTCCGCCACCGTCACGCCGCCGATCCCTTGCCGAGGCATTTTTTCGACATTGATAGCGGTACCGAACGCAGCGTTGGACAGGATGGCGATCTTGCATGCCGTGTCCCAGCCATCCGTATCCAGCGTGGGATCCGATTCGGCGATCCCTAGACGCTGCGCTTCCGCAAGCGCGTCTTCGAACGAGCACTCTTGATCCATCATCGCAGACAGGATCACGTTCGTCGTGCCGGTCACGATGGCCGCTACGGACGACACCTGGCAGCCGGCCAGGTTGTGGTGAATTAAGTCGATGGTGGGCATCGCCGACCCTGCCGCACCGCTCAACTTGAGCGCCACCTTTTGTCGAGCCGCCTCGTCGCGGATGGTTGCGAAATCGAAAGCTAACGCGCCTTTGGAAATCGCGATGATGTGCATCCGGCGAGCCAAGGCCGATTTAATATAGAACAAGGCAGCACCGCCGGTATAGAAATCTGTCGGGCTCGCCTCAAAGAGCACATCGGCAGGCACGCTCTCGATGAAGCTCGAACCCGAAAGACCGCTGGTGTAGCCTGTTTTGTCCTCAAGGCTGGCTTTGTCCAGCCCTTCGGCCCTGATGATCCCTGCGGAAGACGTGCAAACGCCAACCACGCGGACGTCAAATCCATAGCGGCTCTTGTAGCCGTCACGCCGGTCGAGCAGGAGCTGCGCCACCTTGCGGCCTATGCCTCCGAATCCCGTGATTGCGACGTTGATGTTGCGAATGTTGTTTCTCGCTGAAGGTTGCATTTTGGAGGACGAATGCGTATTCGGAGCGTTCGGGCCTTGGATACCGGCTTGCTCGGCTTGGCGCAAGGCTGCGCTGCCGAGCAGCACAGAGTTTCATTCCGGTTGAAAAATGCCGGCCGCATCGAGCCATCGGCCAAAGACGACCCCGGCGGCCGCAGCCATTTCTTTTCCGTACTTTTGTGCATCGGCCCGAAGGCGTCGCGGATCAATGCCCGCTTGCGCCAACTCGCCAGCGTTCCCAATCAGCCAGCGCTCGAAATACCGGCTGTCCATCTCCAGATGAAATTGCAGCCCGAGCACATTGGTGCCCAGGGCAAAAGCCTGATGATTGCCGATAACAGTCTTCGCCAGGTTGACGGCGCCACGCGGAATCTCGAATTCGTCCCCGTGCCAGTGCAGCACGGGCGCGCCGTAGATGGAGGCCAAGGGCGATGCCACACCGGCTCGCGTGAGTTCGAGCGGCATGAAGCCAATCTCTCTGACGCCCATGGGAACGACACGCGCGCCGAGCGCGCTGGCGATGAGCTGGGCGCCCAAGCAAATGCCGATCAACGGCACCTGCGCATCAAGACAACGACCGATAAACGCCAGTTCGTTGTCCAGAAACGGATAGGCGGGTATGTCTGCGATCCCCAGCGGGCCGCCGAGGACGACCACCAGGTCAGCCTCGGATCCAGACAACTCGACCCAGTCCGCGACGGCCGCGTCCACGCGCCGGATGTCGAAGCCACGCGCCTGGAGCAGCGGGTGCAAAGATCCTAGATCTTCGAAGTCGACATGCGAAATCGCGATCGCCTTCTTCCGGCGTTCTGTCATACACTTTTCCTCTGCGGTCCATGGTTCGGACCGACATCAATCAAATCAATCTGCCAACGCGTTCCAGGCTCAGCACGAACAGTCGAAAGTCACCAGCCGCTCCCCGATGGCCACCACCTGGCTCAGCTTGGCCCAGACTTTCGCGAGCTCTCCAAGCGCGGGCGCGCGCAGCGCGTGGTTGAGCTTTCCCGATCGGCTCGCCAGCACTTCTCCGCCGGCAAGCACCGCTGATCTTCTGTCTTGTGGATGGCGTTCAACACTGCGTCGATGCTGGAACGCGACTCGAGTCTGAACATCTTTTGTGGTCCGGATCCCAGGAGGATGCGTGATCGTCTCATCGATGCAAGATGCCCTGCCTATGCCTTGTCGCGCGTCGCCTCGTACTTGGCCTTGTTGGTGTCGTTCGGCGGGTACAAGCCGGGCAGCACCGCGCCGGCGTTGACCTCCTGCATGATCCAGCCTTCGAAACGCTCCTGCTCGACGGCGGCGTCCACGATCTCGTCGAGGAGGGCCGCAGGAATGAGCACCGCGCCATCCTGGTCTGCCACGATCACGTCATTGGGAAAAACCGCCACGCCGCCGCATGCGACGGGCTGCTGCCAGTCCACGAACGTGAGGCCAGCCACCGAAGGAGGCGCCGCGGTACCGCTGCTCCAGACTGGAAGCCCGGTCGCGAGAACCCCGACAAGGTCGCGCACGACCCCGTCCGTGACCAGAGCCCGCACGCCGCGCTTGACCATGCGCGCGCACAGGATGTCGCCCCAGATGCCCGCATCCTTGACACCCATGGCATCCACCACGGCAATACAGCCTTCGGGCATCTGCTCGATGGCGCCTCGGCTGGATACGGGAGACGCCCAGGACGCCGGGGTTGCAAGGTCCTCTCGGGCCGGCACGAAGCGCACCGTGAACGCGCGGCCGACAACGCGGGGCGAGTCCTGCAGCAATGGGAAGGCGCCCCTGATCCAGACGTTGCGCAAACCCTTCTTGAGCAAGATGGTGGTGAGAGTCGCCGTCGTGACGTTCGACAGCGCATTGACGATTGCAGGATCAAGCAGAGACACAGATGTTCCTTGGTAAGAAGTTGCCATTCAAAGGGCTTGGATCAGTCCACCGTCGACGCGCACCATGGCGCCGGTGATGTAGGAGGCACGTTCGCTGGCCAGGAACGCCGCCACGTCGGCGTACTCTTCCGGCCGACCATAGCGCCCGACCGGTATGGAGGCCACGCTTTCCTCCTCGACCGCTTGCACATCGCGCTTCTCGCGGGCAGCTTTGGCGCCATCGAGAAATCGCGTGCGTGCCGTGCTGATCCGGCCGGGAACGAGGATGTTCACCGTCACGCCATCGCGAGCCACATCCTTGGCGAGGGTCTTGGACCATCCGACAAGACTGATCCGGGCGGTATTGGACAGGCCCAGATTCGGGATTGGCGACTCCACCCCCGACGAGGTGCTCGTGATGATCCGGCCCCACCCCTTGGCGCACATCTTTGGTAACAGCAGATCTGTGATGCCGATGACTGGCGTGACCATGGAGCCGAACGCTCGCTCCCAGGTCTCGCGCACGTGTCCGTAGGCCGGACCTGGCGGGGGCCCACCAGTGTTGTTGAAAAGGATATCGACGGCATCCAACATTGAGAGCATTTCTCCGATCGCCTCCGATGTCTGGGTCGGAGAGGCCAGATCGAACACATAAGACTCGGCACGCCCCCCGACAACCTGCACCCGGCGCACGGTATCGTCCAAGGCTTGGCGGCTGATGTCGGCGAGGCAAAGCCGCACGCCTTCGCGTGCAAGCGCCACTGCCACGGCGCTTCCCAATCCACCGCCAGCGCTCAGGACCAGCGCGGTCTTTCCTTTGATGCCAAGTTCCAAAGCGTTCTCCTAGATGAGTTGTTGAGCAGCACGGGACATGCGCATGCATGCCTCTTGAAGCCGATCGGTCGAGGTTGCGAACGAGATGCGAAAGTGGCCGCCAGCGCCGAATGCGCTGCCTGGCACCACCGCCACGCGAGCCCGATCCAGAAGATATCGAGCGACGTCCATGTCGTCCTTCAACTCGACACCGTCTGGTGTGCGTCGACCAAGCCATGCCTGGCAGGAAGGAAAGAGGTAGAAAGCGCCTTCGGGCGTGCGGCAATCCAGCCCGTCGATCGCATCGAAGGTTTCAAGGCACATGTCGCGACGCTGCAGGAACACGTCGTTGCGCTCGGCAAGAAAGTCGATCGGACCGTCGAGCGCCGCCCGCGCCGCGTATTGCGCGATGGAGCAGGGATTGCTCGTGCTTTGCGACTGGATCTTGGCCATGGCGCCGATCAAGGCTTGCGGCCCGCCGGCATAGCCAATGCGCCATCCGGTCATCGCATAGGCCTTCGATACGCCATTGACTGTCAGCGTACGCTCATATAGCGCGGGTTCCACGGCGGCGATCGTGTGGAACTTCCAGCCGTCGTATCGCAGGTGCTCGTACATGTCATCCGTCAGAACGTGAACGTGCGGATGCTCCATCAACACGCTCGACAGTGACTTCAGTTCCTCGCCGGAGTAGCCGGCGCCCGTCGGATTACTGGGCGAGTTCAGGATGAGCCACTTGGTCCTCGGCGTGATGGCCGAGCGCAACTGCTGCGCATCCAGTTTGAAGTGCTGCTCGGAGCCGCACAGTACTTCCACCGGCTTGCCGCCGGCCAGCAACACCATGTCGGGATAGGAAACCCAGTACGGCGCGGGAATGATGACCTCGTCGCCCGGATCGAGGGTCGCTCTCAACGCGTTGAAGATGACCTGCTTGCCGCCGGTGCCCACGCTGACCTGGCTGGATTCGTACACGAGACCGTTCTCCCGTTTGAATTTTCGGGCGACTGCGGCCTTCAATTCAGGCATGCCATCCACATCGGTGTACTTGGTGAACCCGTTCTCGATGGCCGCCTTGGCAGCAGTGCCGATGTGATCCGGCGTAGGAAAGTCCGGCTCGCCTTGCGCAAGCCCGATCACGTCCACGCCCTCTCGCCGCAGCGAGGCCGCCTGCTTGGCAATTTCCAGCGTGGGTGAAGGCTTGACTGCGTCAAGCGAGGTGGCGAGCAGTTTCATTCGAATCTCCGAGGAGATGGAATTTAGGGATTTTCGCTCAACATGAATAACGATATATTCTTCTGCTATTCATCGATTCTGGAAATGCAAAATGCTGACCGAACTGAGAACCTTCATTGCTGTCTGTCGGCACGGCACGTTCCAAGCTGCGGGAGATCGGATCGGGCTGACGCAGTCGGCGGTGAGCAGCCAGATCAAGCGACTGGAAGACTTGCTCGGCTTCCCGCTCTTCCAAAGAACCGGAAGAGCAGCTGTCCTTAACGCAGCGGGTCATGCAACGCTCCCTCGCGCGGAAGAGATCAGTGCCCTGTGCGCGAAGCTCATCGACCTTCCGGACGAGGCCATGACGGTGGGGATGATGCGGCTGGGGGCCATCGCATCCGCACAGACGACCTTGCTTCCTCGCGCATTGGTCATGCTGCGCCAGAGGTTTCCGCTCCTGCGCATACACGTGATACCGGGCCTTTCGATTGCACTGACGGATGCTCTGGATAGTGGGCAGATCGATGCGGCGATCATCATCAAGCCGCCCTTCGGGATACTGCATGACATGACGTGGCAACCGCTGGTTCGCGAACCCTACGTCCTGGTCGTACCGAGTGACGTGCCCGGCGAAGACTGGCGGCAGCTTGTGCAACAGAACCCGCTCCTGCGGTATGAGAGGACCTCGTTCGGTGGGCGCATGGTGGAGCGCTTCATCCAGCGCGAGTCGCTCTCCGTGCACGACGCCATCGAGCTCGACGAGATCGCGGGCCTTGTCAACCTGGTGGCCGTGGGTGCCGGCGTGGCGATCGTGCCGCTTGCGGAGGCCAATCTTCCGCTGCCGCTAGGCGTGAGAATGATTTCGTTGGGAGAGCAGACGTTCTTCAGAGAGATCGGCGTGATGCAGCGGCGTGTGAGCGAAGCGCCAGCGTCCAATATTCTTCTTGAATGCCTGCTCGAGTCGGCAGCTAGGTTCGCCGGCGCCCGAGCGGTTGATAGATGAGGCTGGACGCGCCTACTTTTCCGCGTAGGCCTCCAGCGGCTTGTCATTGGGTGAAGCCCAAGCGGCCCGGGTGAGCGCAGAAGCTGGCAGTCCGACCTTCGTGCCATGGGGAGGGATAGGTTGCACGAACCATTTGTCGTACAGCTGGGCAAGCTCACCACTCGAGGCCAGTGCGGTCACCGTGGTGTCCACGAGCTTTTTGAACCTGGTGTCGCCCTTGGGAATCATGATGCCGATTGGCTCCACGCTCAGGGGCCGCTCCAGAATCTTGTAGTTGCCTGGATACTTGCTCTTCGAGATCAACGTGGCCAAGATCTGACTGTCGGCAGCATAGGCGTCGGCTCTGCCCGACTCGAAGAGCAGAAAGCCATCGGCGTTGTCCTTACCGTAGATTTCCAAGACCTTCCGGGATGCGACCCGATTCAAGTTCCTGACAACTCGAATTGCGGTGCTGCCCGCCGTCGCAACGATGGTCTTGCCGCCGAGGTCTGTGAAGTCGTGGATGCCCGAGTCGGCTTTCACCGCGATGCGCACGCTTTCGACATATGTCGTGGGAGAAAACGCCACGTCGGTTTGTCGCGCCGTGTTGTTGGTGGTCGATCCACATTCGAGCTGGATGGTGCCATTACTTAGTAGTGGAATGCGATTGGTGGGCGTCACGACCTGGTATCGAACCTCCAGCTTGTCGAGCAGCAACGTCTTTTTGATGTCGGCAACGATTCGCTCGCATACATCGACCTGGTAGCCGACGTACTTGTCCGGCCCCAGGGTATACGACATGGCGCCGGAGGCATCCCTGACACCGACAGTGATTCGCCCTTCTTCCTGGATCTTGTCCAGCGTGTCAGCTGCCGCGGATAACGCCACAAGCACTCCCACGGCCAGAACGCCGCAAACGAGCGCCGGTTTAAAGAAGCATCTTAGGATCATTTTTTTGTTTCCATTTTTTAGTCGATTGATTGCGGCGGAGCATCACGGCTTAGATCTGCGCGTGGGCGCTCCGCGCCTGGAGGTTCTGCTGATGCAGCAGACCTTCGATGACCACTTTAGTCCGGGGAAACGAGACGTGATAACGATGGATTTGCGTTCTCAGCACCAAGTTCTTTGATGCCCAAAAGGCCCCGGCGCGCGCAGCGAATCTCCTCGCGTTTCGCGCGAGAAGCGGTGAGAGCCCTGATGCTTGCCATGGCGCATCCGAGCGCAATTTCATGAGTCGGTGTTCTCGTTCCTGGAGGCAGCCGTCACGATGCCAGGCGTGCGGTCGCCGAGCCGGCCCTCGAAGGTAGCAATGTCGCTCGCCGTGAATATTGGCGCCTGCCTCGAATGCGCCGTTCCAATTTTGAATCATGAACTGGCTAGCAGGGCGATGGATGGTGAGCGTCCAGTCATCCCATCTTGAGTTTCGGAAAGAGGTATAGGAGTCTCGAATCCACTTAACTCTAGGTGGATTCGTGAACACTATGCCTGCAGCTTTTGAGGGGGGCCGCCGTCGGCGCCGCCACAGCGAAGAGTTCAAGGCGGATGCGGTGGCTGCCTGCATGCAGCCTGGCATGTCGATGGCCGCAGTGGCGATGGCCCATGGCATCAACGCCAATCTGCTCCGGCGATGGGTGCACGAGGCGGAGATGAAGCCAGCGAGCGACGCCGTGCGCGCGCAGGTCGATGATGGAGCCAAGGCGCAAGAGCCCAAGACCGTCTTCGTCCCGGTTAGCTTACCGACGTCGGCACCGACGCCATCTGCGCAGGCCCCAGACATTCGCATCGAACTGCGACGTGGACCGACGACGGTCACGGTGACCTGGCCGGGCGGCGCGGCCAGCGAGTGCGCGGCCTGGATGCGCGAGTTGCTTCGATGATCCGCATCGACGCGATGTGGCTGGCGGCCGAACCCATCGATATGCGCGCTGGCGCCGAGCGCCTGTTGGCGCGCGTCGTGCAAGTCTTCGGCGCAGCGCAGGCGCACCATGGCTATCTGTTCGCGAACGCCCGCGGCACGCGCGTCAAGCTGCTGGTGCACGACGGCTTCGGCGTGTGGTGCGCGGCGCGCCGGCTCAACGCGGGGCGCTTCGTCTGGCCGGGCACGAGCGACGCAGCGCCCTTGCTGTCGCTCACACCTGCGCAGTTCGATGCCTTGGTCCTGGGCCTGCCGTGGCAGCGTCTGCCCGAACTGAGCGCCATCACGCGGGCCTGAGGGCTTAACGCCCAGGCCGCGTGCCCCGCGTTGACAGTGCATGTGCCGATGGCTCCATCGGCACGCTCTGGCACCATGCACAGCATGCTTGGCGCGCGCTCTTCCTTCTGCGATTCCATCCGAGCTGTCCGCAGAGACAGCCGCGCTGATTGCCCAGCTACGCCAGCGCCTGCAAGACCAGGACAAGCAGCTTGCCGAGCGCGACGCGCTGCTACAGCGCAAGGACCGTGAGATCGCGCTGCGCGAGGCCAAGATCGAGAAGATCACCTTCGAGCTGGCCAGGCTCAAGCGCTGGAAGTTCGGCGCCAAGTCCGAGGCCATGAATGCCGAGCAGCGCCGCCTGTTCGAGGAGACGCTGGCCGAGGACGAGGCGGGCCTGCGTGAGCAGCTCGAGCGGCTGCGGCGTGAAGCCGCCACGGCCGCAGCCGGCGCAGCTGCCTCGGACACGGCGACCAAGGCGCCCCCGCGCCGGCCGCGCCGCAACCCGTTCCCCGATCACTTGCGCCGTGTGGAACACCACCATGAGCCCGAGCGCACCGACTGCCTGGAGCCCGGCTGCGGGCGCCCAATGACGCGCATCGGCCAGGAGGTCAGCGAGCGCCTGGACATCGTGCCTGCCGAGTTCTTCGTACATCGCCACATCTACGGCAAGTGGGCCTGCCGCTGCTGCCAGGTGCTGCGCCAGGCGCCCAGCGTGGCAGAGGTCATCGAAGGCGGTATCGCTGCCAGTGGCTTCGTCGCACACACGCTGATCAGTCGCTTCGTGGACCACATGCCCTACTACCGGCAAGCGACCATCAACGCCCGCAGCGGCGTGCACACACCGCGCTCCACGCTGGCATCCATCACCGGCCAGGCCGGTGCGGCGCTGGAGCCGCTGCACGAGGCGCACAGGCGCTTCATCCTCAGCTGTGCAGTGCTGCACGCCGATGAGACCCCAGTGGCCCTGCTGGACCCGGGTGCGGGCAAGACGCGCCGAGCCTACATCTGGGCCTACGCCAGAAGCTGGCACGACAAGGTGCCTGGTGTGATCTACCAGTTCTGCCCGGGACGCGGAGCGCAGTACCCGTTGGAATTCCTGGGAGGCCAGGATCGATACGGCAAGCGATGGTCGGGCACGTTGCTGACCGACCGCTACAGCGCCTACGAGACTGTGGTCGATCCGCGGCTGTATCCGGACCGCTTGGGCGCAGCCTGCGCCGCGCACGCGCGCCGCAACTTCGAAGAGCTGACGCACGACGGCACCAGCGTGGTGGGCCTGGAGGCGGTGCGTCGCTTCGCGCGCATCTACGGGGTCGAGGCACAGCTCAAAGAGCTCAGCGATGACGAGCGCCGGGCGCAGCGCCAGCGGCTTGCCAAGCTGTGGGAAGAGCTCAAACACTGGCTACAACTGGAGCGCCGGCTGGTAGCCGACGGCGGCCCGACGGCCAAGGCCATCGACTACGCGCTGGGGCATTGGGCCGCGCTGACGCGGCACTTGGACGACGGCGCGGTCGCCATCGACAACAACCACCTGAGCGCCAAATTTGGGCAGCGAACTGGCTGGCCAGCGCGCGGCCATCGTGATGAGCCTGGTGCAGTCGGCGCGCATGAACGGGCGCGATCCCTGGGCCTACCTGCGACGACGTGCTGCCGACGCAGCGCAGCGCAGCAGTCGGATCGAGGAACTGCTGCCACACCGATGGCAGCCAGAATCCAGCGCGGCACCATGACCTTGCTCACACAGGCTGTGATGGTTCGGGCGAACATCGACGTCGACCGCATGAGCGCGCAGCAGAGGGTTGAGCTGGCTGACGAAATCTACGTCCAGCAACCGAACCTGCTGGCCTCCATCCTCGTGTTGCCTCGCTACGGAGTCGACATGCTGCAGCTTGAGGTCCCGATCTATGTTCTGCTGGTCGCCTTCCAGGCCATGAAGCACTGCGGGCACGCCTTGCCGACAATCTCTGAAGACGTCCAGGAAACCTGTTTGCAGCGGCTGACTGCGACGATGAGGTTCACCGAGGGCGTGCCGCCAGACCTCGTCGAGCAGATGATCACGAAGTCCTGCGTCGAACACCCCGAGCGCTACCTGCTGGCGTTCGTGTACGGCTACCTCAGCGAGCACGACCTGCTGGCCGTGAGAACCGACGCCGAGAAATACCTGCTGCTGGCCTGCCTCAATCTCGTGCAGTGCGTTGCCTACGTCGGAGCGCAGCTACAGTCCAAGTGACACGCGTGCGGCCGGTCAAGATGGGATGACTGGACGCTCACGATGGATGCAGCGCGGCGTTTCGTGTTAATTCTCGCGAACGGTTGAAGGGCAGCGGCCCAAGCGGTGGACTATCTCCCTCACCTCAATCTCTTGGTTCGTAGAAGAGCAATCTCTTCTCGCTCGGCGAATGATAGATAACACTCAGATATAGGGATCGACAGGAAGAACGGCATACCGCCACGATGACGGAACCAGCGTGTGCCTGCCGGCCGAGAGACGCCCACGGCCTCAGCTGCCTTCTCACTCGTGATTCCATTTGCGATCTGCGCCCAGAACTGTCGCTCCACTTCTCGCCGATGCGAAGGAGCACCGGGCGAGCGCGTTGCCGCTCGCGCCGTCAACTCCTGCACCCATCCTGCAGGTTTTGCCATGAAACCTCCTTGATTGGACGTGTTGCGACGACCGGTTGAATTCACCGGCCTCAACGCGCTCAACGACGCGCTGATGACCGAGCTGGGCCAGGCCCTGAAGGCCTTCGACGCCGACGACGCCATCGGCTGCATCATCCTGACCGGCAGCGAGCGCGCCTTCGCGGCCGGCGCCGACATCGCGGCGATGGCCAAGTACAGCTTCATCGACACCTACCGGGGCGACTACATCACGCGCAACTGGGAGACCATCCGTTCGATCCGCAAGCCGGTGATCGGCGCGGTGGCCGGTTTCGCGCTCGGCGGCGGTTGCGAGCTCGCGATGATGTGCGACTTCATCATCGCGGCCGACAACGCCAAGTTCGGCCAGCCCGAGATCAAGATCGGCGTGATCCCCGGCGCCGGCGGCACGCAGCGCCTGCCGCGCGCGATGGGATACCGAGAGACATCGGCACCGCCCCCATCGACATGCCAGGCTGCTCGACGGCGTGGGCCTTGAACTCGTCGGCGCGCGGGCTGCGGCGGCGCCGATCGCCTGCGTGCGAAGGAGAGATAGTGTTCAGGTGTCGACCCGGTCCGAGCCGGCCCTAAGGCCTTGGACGCAGTTAAGGTCATGCCACGCAGCGGCCGCCTTCGCTACTTAACAGGGCTCAGCAATGCCGCCCTGGCAACACTAACTCGCTCCGCTCGGAGCTGTGTTAGTGGAGATATAAGCTTTCCGCTGGTGGCATGGTCTTCTTCAGATCGGCGCCCGCGCAGTAGGTGCCGCCGAGTGCCTCGTGAAATGGCCGAACCAGCTTTAGCGCGAAGACGATGGTCTGCTCATTCGGCGATCGAAGCGGAATTGGTCTCTGAACTCGCAACGTTAGGGGCAGTGGTCGAGTGCTCCACTTGGATGGGCAGAGAAAGCTGCGAGTCGTCTTGACGTTCTGTCGCCGCGGTTGATTTGCGCGCCTTCTTGGTCGATACCTTTAGTTGTTTGTTTGCAATGGTGGTCTTTGAGGGATTGGCGCGAGCATTGCTGGATTTCTTTGCACGAGCCGATGTAGACGCCACTTTGGATGCAACCTTGGCGATGCTCGACGGCTTCGTCGTTACCTCTCCCGATCGGCTCTTGATTGCCTTTCCCGAAGCGGACGCCGCAGCCCCCTCGGCACCTTGATGCTCTGGAACAGCGGGCTTTGGTGCGACCAACTTCTTTCTCGATGTCTTAGGCGCGCTGGAATAAGACGCATTTTTAGAAGCTGTCGCTGGCTTCTTGTGCGCTTGCTTTGCGGAGTCGGCTGATTTCGCTGCTGTGAGCTTCTTTGGTGTTAAAGAAACTTTGGTTGCAGAAGACTTGCCGCTTCTGGGGGCACTTTCCGGGGTATTGACCCTGCTGGCTTCAGAGACTTTCTGGGCCAGCGGGGTCGCGGCAGTTGGCTTGACGTGGATCTTGACGAGAGGATGATTCGTCGAGCCATTGATGGGTTGGCTGGGTGCGGGTGCTTGACGCGATGACGCGATCGCAAAATCCTCGATGCGTGCGCCGCGCTTCTTCAAAGCTTGTTTTAGCCAGATCGGACGCGGCCCGCGCCCGCCCCACGTATTGCCAGCGGCGTCTTGGAATTGAACGCTCGCTTTCTTGGGCGTACGGCCTTTGGTCCTAGCCGTGTTTAGAGGTCTGGAGGTGCGATGTGCAAAGGTCAGCTCCGACGGTGCGATGTTGTAAGTAGCAATCAGGGAGTCGATCTTGGCGATCGCATCGTTTTTTTCAGCTGTCAAAAGGTCGGCGGCGGTACGTTGCAGCGCTGCGATCTCGTCGCGCAGCTGAAGATAGGTTCTGTGTAGGCGTGCCATTTTTAGTCAAAAAGAGTTGGTGGGGAGTGTAGGGCCCCCCCAGCCGATGGTTATGGGTCGATACAAACGGCAAACATGCGGAAACCGATTTCGCCAGACGCATGGGTGCGAACGGCTGCAGCTGCGCCGGCATGCTGCGCGATCCTAGCGCGGCTGTCTGGCGCTCTCGGGATCAATGCTGATCACGCAAGACAGCCATCAGGGATGAATCACCGACGAGGCAGAAAATACACTAACGGCTAGCGCTGGAGCGGCGAGCCGCTGGTGAGCATTGAGGTTGGGAGCTAATTCATACGCCGTTAGTGCATTTGCTGTGGGTCCAAGTGGTTAGCTACTCGCCGTAAGTACACAAATGGCGCGTTTCTGGTTCCAGAAAGGTTCTGTTGGAAGCCTTACGCCCATCGCATGCGAGGACAAATTGACGATGTAGAAAATCGAACCCGATCCGAGAGTCAGAAGGTGCCGGAGCCCAAGTGCGTGCCCCACCCAGAGGTCGCTGTACAACATTGCCTTTTTAAGTTCATTAGCCTGCCGATGAATGAAGTTTTAGCGCTAAGAAATACCTAATCGTGTATCCTCATACTTTTAACTATGGAGATGTTCAATGGCAAAGAAGACTTTTCAAGAGGTGCAAAAGCAGATCGAGCAACTCCAAAAGGAAGCGAGTGAGCTTCGCCAGCAAGAAGCGAATGAGGTCTTGGCAAGGATCAAAGAAGCCATCGCCGTCTACGGTTTCTCCGCCGCCGAGTTGGGGGTAGGGCGCGCATTACGACGCACTGGCTCGGCAAGGCCCTCGCGCGTTGTTACACTCGGCCGCCCTGCAAGTGCCAAGAAGGCTTCGGGCGCTCAGCCGAAGTATCGCGATGAAGCTGGCAACGTTTGGAGCGGCCGCGGCCCTCGTCCTGCGTGGTTCAAGGCGGCACTAAGGTCCGGAGCCGATCCGGGGTCGTTTCTCGCCAAGTAAGAAAGACTTCTTGCTCACAGAGTCTCTATTCCGCGATATCAAGTATCACGGCCGCGCTCATTCTTCGCAGGTGATCGGCAGATCTGCGACGTGCCGTGTAGCGGAGACCATACGTTTCAGCCTAAACCGACTCGATATAGCGGGCTCGACTTCGGGAAAAGGGGGCGTGCGGAGGAATTGGCTTCGCAAGTGCAATGTTCGGCCCCTTACGAACCATTCGCGGAAAGCGGATACCAGCTTGTAGCTGTATCGGTTCAAGGCGCAGATCGTTTGTTACATTCGTTGGCGTTGCAGTGCAGTTTGTTGAAGTTTGAGGACGTTGGGAAAGGCTCTTTCATGAAAAAAGACATCTTCGAGACGCAGGGCGAAGCGGCTTTGCAGCGCCTCTTCGCGGCGAGCAGCCGTGACGCGGGGCAGTCTCGCTATGTCGCCCGTTTCCTGCTGAGCCTCTACAACGGTGAACGGTTTCCGCTCGACCTCAAAGATCTGCGCGCAATCGACGATGCGCTGTTCGAGGATTGCATTGCCGTGCTGCGTATGGATGCGCGTGTAGCACGCCAAGAGCTCCACCTCTATATTAAAGATGGCGGTCCTGGCTTTGAGAAGTTGGCCAACTTTTGGGGGATAGAGGACATAGAAAGAGTGCGCCTGGATGCTCGACGCGCAATGCTACCCGAAGGGGCGCCGGCGCCGTTGCACGATGGTGGAACGTTTCCAGCGACGTTGCTCAGTTATGGGAATGCTCCAGGCTACCGGGACCTTTCAGTACGTGCTCGGTTTGGCGAACAGGGAAACACTTACGCTGAACTCCGGATTTCGCCAGCGGACTCAGAAGCTCTCATGCTGCAGATCGCTTACGTCCACATGCTCGCTTGGCGCAGCAGTGAGAGGGGACCCCTCGATGTGAAGGAAGGCGAAAAGCGGCCAAGATGGCTGGACAAGACTCCACTCCAATGGAGCTCCACGTGATTCTCCCAAAAGATACAAGGCTTGGCGTGCCGCAGTTTGGAAAGGCCCATTCGAATTTTGTTGCGGCATCCAAATCCTGCTCCAGCTACCCACGAAAAATGGCACGAAAGTGCATTGAGTCGGATGCACGAAATTAGCCACGTGACTCATGCGAAATAAAAAGCATGCTTTTAACTTTCCGGCTCGGTTCAGCTGAACTTCATAGAATTCCGCTGCACCCAGCCAGGAAATCCTGTGCGACGACTTCGAAGGAGGCAAACGTCTGATCAAAGAGGGGAAGCCATACACCAGCGGCATCAAACGGGGTGTGTAGCGGTCGCTCAGTTCACCATTGCTCTTCGCTGAGCTGAGGCTGCGCGACGACGGTCGCAGCAACCTTCCAGCCCACCTAGAGCTCGCTTCCAAGGGTAAGGCGACGCCCGCGTGGATGCTGTGATCGCCAAGCGCTGGAGAGCGTGCCGCGCGGCGCTACGCACTGGAGCACCCGCACTATGGCCAGTGCAGCCGGGCTCTCGCAGACGGCCGTCTCGCGCATCTGGCGCGCCTTCGGCTTGCAGCCGCATCGCCAGGAGACGTTCAAGCTATAGAGCGATCCGATGTTCGTCGAGAAGGTGCGCGACATCGTCGGCCTCTACATGGATCCACCCTTGATGGCGATGGTGCTGTGCGTGGACGAGAAGAGCCAGATCCAGGCGCTTGATCGCACGCAACCCCAGCTGCCGCTCGCCCCTGGTATCCCCGAGCGGCGCACCCATGACTACGAGCGCCATGGCACGACCACGTTGTTTGCGGCTCTGGACATCGCCACGCGGGCGGTCATGGGCGAGATGCACCGTCGCCACCGCAGCAGTGAGTTTCTGCAGTTCCTGCGCACTGTCGAAGCCAGCGTGCCACCGGTGCTGGACATCCATCTGGTCATGGACAACTACGGCACGCACAAGACGGCGTCGATCAGATCCTGGCTGGCGCGCCACCCGCGCATTCATGTGCGCTTCACGCCGACTTCGGCGTCATCGCTCAACCAGGTCGAGCGCTGGTTCGCGACGCTCACCCTGCGCTGCATTCGTCGGGGCACCCATCGCTCCACGCGGCAGCTCGAGCAGACCATCCGCGAGCACCTGGACATCAACAACGCCGAGCCGAAGCCCTTCGTTTGATCGAAAACCGCCGAAGACATCCTCGCCAGCGTCGAGCGATTTGTTTGCGAACTTCTAATTCACCACACTAGGCTAGATCGATCTGCACTCCTCCAAATGGAGGATCACCCCTCGCGCATCGAGCCATTGCGTTCACCGATTTCTGTGGGATCATCGAGTTACCAAAATTACATTGAAAACGAAAGATGTCTTCAGCCACTCGAATCGTGCTCGCCATCTCCATGGCCGCCACGCTCCTTGGATGTGGTTCTGCACCCACGCCGGTTCTTCCTTATCCGGCCGTTCAAAGTTCGAGCCTCGTAACGCAATATGTTCTCGCCCTGAGAGCCACTGAGAAGCGCCAATCTGCATATCCAGCCGAACCGCTCTGGCTGCATGACCAAGGAGGCAGGAGCGTCGACACGCTGCTGAATGCTGAAAACGCCGCCATGGTGTTTTTTGCCTTATCCAATGTTCCACCCGGCAATGAAAAGCTGGCAGGCGAAATCCTCAGTGGACTGCCGAGCGTACTCGATCGTTATGAAACTGCCTTCAAGAAGAGTGACGGGCGATGGTATCAAGACGAGTATGTAGAGGTAGTTGGTATCCGGCTGGCAATGTGGAGTCTGCTTCGGCCGGAATTATTCGCAAGAGTGATCGGGCCGCCAAACTCGTTCAGCGCTTCCGGCCGCAGTGAAGATTCGGCGGCGTCTCACCAGTTGACCCTGTTGCTTAAGAGTGCCCAGGACAAGTCCAAGGACAGTGTGTTGCTTTCGGCGCGCGAACTCGCACAATCTGAACGATTGAAGCCCGTTGCGCGAGCGCGCCTGCAAACGCTTCTAGCTCGCTACGATTAAGCGGTGTCACGCATGTCTTTGTCGCGACACATTCGTAGTCCGATGTTATGAGGGACACATAGCCTTTGGCCAACTTACTGCTATCTATCGAGGATGCACTACGCTGGCGAATTGAGGAACTTTAGATGAATGATTTAGAGAGAAGATTGGCTGATATCGAGGCTCGGCTTGCTGCACTCGAAGCAAGAGATCCGAGCAAACCTGAGCTTTTCTCTGTGGTCAACGATATGCCGGAGAAATCAGGCGATCTGGTTAGGGTGAAGGTGGAGAACAAGCGCTTCGATCCGGCTAACCCGTCGCTCAACAGCTACGAGGACCATCTTTGGTTCGACTGCGTCTATACACTTTCGTCTGCCTCCAAACCTACGCGTGCAGTAAAGGGGGTACTTGAGTTTTTAGATTTGTTCGGCGAGGTCCATTTTCGGTTGAATTTGACGCTCAATGTTCCTCTCAAGCCCGGTGTCCCGCTTGCACAACCAGGGACTGGATTCGCATACAACCAGTTCATGACCGAGCATCAATGGATGCTGGCAACGGAACTTTCGAATATGAGTTTGGCGTTTCGCACATTGAGCATCATCTACACTGATGGAACGACGCAAAAGTTCTAGGAGTTAGCAGCCGTCCTTCGGGGGGCGCATCAAACTCATTGGCGATCCGCTCGACGCAGGTACTTTTTTTGCAATCAAGACTCGCGCATCAAAGCACGCCGACTTAATGCGGCACGAAGTTATCTAGTCCCAGACTGCACTGCGCCATTGCAATCGTCTGGGAACAACTTGAAGAGGCGTCGCCGAGCGGCCGAGAACACCGTTGTGCCGCGACCATCGGCTGAATTTTCGTATAGCGCCCTATTCATCCGTGTGCGATGAGCCCACCTGAAGGATCAAGGCCCAATGGTCGTCCGCCAACAGTACGGCGGCAACTCCGCGATGGGCTTAGGCAGAGCCAGCCGAGTGGCTCAGGCTCATCGCGCCGCAATACATCCACGGCACATCCATGGCTGAAGGTGTTGTGACTATTCGTTGAGACCTCCTTGCCCTCTGGTAGAGGCGCAGAGGCTTGCGTTCATGCGGTACCAGGCTTCGCGAAGTAAGTGCCCAACATGGTCCAGAACGTTCGGGGTTCGGGCGATTCCCAGCTCGAACCGGTGAATCTAGCTGCCCCGCTACATCATCACCTTTCTTCGAAATTTCCGAGATCGGAGCGGCGCGCAGCCGTCGTGCGCTTCGTATACCTATCAGATAGGGTAATAGGTTGTTGATGCGGACGTCCGCTGGTTCAATCCAAGTCTCTCAAGGAGACCTGAGACCATGTGGAAAGACGATTCCAAACTATTCAGTTTTATGCGCACGCGGATATTCCCGGCTGTGGTTGGCGACATCCTCGACACCCTTGGGCTGATGCAAAAGTTCCTGCAGCCGGCCATCAAGCCGGTCAAGCGCCCGATGGTCGTCGCGGGCCGCGCAATGCCTATGCTGGAGATCAACTGTTTCTCGCGGATCGAACCCGAAGGCAAGTCTTCGCTGAGCCAGCAGGCGTTTGGCCTGCTGTTTCAGGCGCTGGACGACCTAGAGCCCAATGAGGTCTACATCGCCACCGGATCGGCGCCGCAGTTCGCGCTGTGGGGCTCGGCCTGATGACTACACGGGCAATGCACTTAAAGGCCGCCGGGGCGGTCCTAGACGGTATTCCCACGACACGACGGAAGTACTCGGGCTGGGCCCGCCGGTGCTCTCGCTTGCCGGCTAATCACAGGATCAGGGACCACGCGGCAACGTGGTCGACTACCGCGTGTCGGTGAAGATTCAGGGCGTGCGGGTGCGCCCCGGTGACGTCGTCTACGGCGGCCAAGACGGCGTATTGATCATTCCTTGAGAAGCCAAAGTTGAAGCCATCAGCCTGGCACTGGAGAAGGCTTCCACGGAAAGCAGTGTGCGTAAGGTCATCCAGCACAGCATGGGCGCGGTCGAAGCCTTCCAAACATTCGGCGTGATGTAGTCGAGCGGATTGCAGAACGCCCCCCGTCGCAAAAAAACCATCATGACAAAGAAACTTCGATCCTCTGCCTGGTTTGCGGGCGACGACAAAGATGCATTCATCCATCGCAGCTGGATGAAAAACCGCGGGCTGCCAGATGATGCGTTCGACGGGCGCCCCATCATAGGAATTTGCAATACCTTCTCGGAGTTCACGCCGTGCAACGCGCACTTCCGAGAGTTGGTGGAGCACGTCAAGAAAGGTGTCCTCGAAGCCGGAGGCGTACCGTTGGAGTTCCCGGTGTTCTCCTGCGGGGAGTCCAACCTGCGGCCGACGGCCATGCTCTTCCGAAACCTCGCGTCTATGGATGTCGAGGAGGCGATCAGGGGCAACCCGATGGACGGAGTGGTGCTGATGGCCGGGTGCGATAAGACGACGCCTTCGCTGCTCATGGGCGCTTCGAGTTGCGACCTGCCAAGCATCGTGATCTCCGGTGGTCCCATGCTCAACGGCAAGTTCCGAGGCAAGGACATCGGCTCGGGCACAGACGTTTGGCGCTTCTCGGAAGACGTTCGCGCGGGCGTGATGAGCCGGAGCGATTTCATGGCGGCGGAGAGCGCCATGTCGCGCTCGCCGGGGCACTGCATGACGATGGGAACAGCCTCGACCATGGCCTCCATGGTCGAAGCGCTGGGAGTGGCGTTGCCCGGCAACGCCGCCTATCCAGCGGTTGACGCGCGTCGCTCTCGTCTAGCCCGGATGACGGGCCGACGCATAGTTGAAATGGTTCACGAAGATCTAGCCCTGTCGCGTGTTCTGACGCGCGCAGCATTTGCGAACGCGATTCGCGTCAACGGTGCAATCGGCGGCTCGACAAACGCAGTCGTGCACCTGCTAGCGATCGCGGGGCGCATAGGCACGCCGCTCACGCTGGAGGACTGGGACCGATGGGGACAGGACATGCCCACCATCCTCGACTTGATGCCGTCCGGGCGCTTCCTCATGGAAGACTTCTGCTACGCGGGCGGCCTGCCGGCACTCATGAAGGAAGTGGCGTCTGCGCTTGATCTCGACGCGCTTACCGTGACGGGGCGAACGCTTGGCGAGAACATCGAAGCGGCGGAAAACTTCGACAAGGAGGTAATCCGCCCTGCGACGAATCCGCTCACGGCGAACGGCGGAATCGCGGTGCTCAGAGGCAACCTCGCGCCCGACGGCGCAATCATCAAGCCGTCCGCCGCGTCTGCGGAACTCATGCGCCATCGCGGGCGGGCTGTCGTGTTCGACACGATCGAGGACTACAAGCGCCGCGTTGACGACCCTGCTCTGGACATAGACCAAAGCTGTGTGATGGTTCTGCGCAACTGCGGCCCCAAGGGCTATCCTGGGATGGCCGAGGTGGGCAACATGGCGCTTCCGCGCAAGCTGCTCGAGCGCGGTGTACGGGACATGGTGAGGCTGTCCGATGCCCGAATGTCGGGCACCGCCTTCGGGACCGTGGTCCTGCACGTCGCTCCGGAAGCAGCCGTCGGCGGCCCTCTGGCCTTGGTGCTGGATGGCGACGAAATCGAACTGGACGTGCCAGCTCGAAGGCTCCAACTACATGTTTCCGAGGAGGTACTGGCCGCGCGCCGAGCAGCATGGTCCGCGCCGCAGCCTGCCATGCAGGGCGGCTATCAGTCGCTCTACGTCGAGCGAACGCTGCAGGCGGACAAGGGGGCGGACCTGGATTTTCTCGTCGGCTGTCGAGGCCACGCTGTGCCGCGGGAGAGCCATTGAACTCGCAGCGATATGCGGCCATGAGGCCCGACTGGATCGTGTCGACCAACGATGCGAAGTATCAGCGCGTGGCGGGCGGGGACACCTATCCCTGCGACGCACCTTGCGACACGATGGACCTCATCGATGCAACGTCGTTCCCGCAACGCGTCGTCGCCACGGTGGATGTGCGCACCACCATTGTCGGCCCGCCGCAGGCCGTTGCACTTTCGCCGGATGGACAACTGGCTGTTGTGTCCGCACCCAATCGCTACGCCGCGGCCCGGGACGAGTGCGTGTTCGAGAACTACCTTCAGGTGGTGGACCTGAGCATCGAGTCGCCTCGCGTCGTCCAGCGTGTCCCCACCTCGCACCATCCGCAAGGCGTGGCGTTTCACCCGAGCGGCCACCTCCTACTGGCCGCAACGGTGGGCGGCACGATTGAGTCATTTGCTGTGGAAGGACAGCGATTGGTGCGCACGAGCGAGATGATTGTCTCCAGCGGCCGTCTTTCGGGCGTGACCTTCACCGCCGACGGCACGACCGCCATCGTCCTGCTGCGCGACGCGCAAGGTGCTGCGGTGCTCGAGGTTGAAGGGTCCTCGGTTCACCTTACGAATGAGCGCATATCGACCGGCGTGGCCCCGTATGCCGTCGACGTGTGCGGCGACGGACGCTGGGCTGTGATCGGCAATGTCGGCCTCGCCGGACTTCCCGGCTTCGCCGGTCAATTGGCGGGAGATGCGGACACGGTCACGCTCGTGGACATCTCCAGGCGTCCCTTTCGGGCCGTGCAGCACTTGTCCGTTCCCGCCTTGCCGGAGGGCGTGGCGATCTCGCCGAATGGTCGTTGGATCGCCGCCCTCACTATGGATGGCTCCAACCTCAAGCCAGACAATCCCGGCCGACGCGAACGGGGACGAATACGACTTTTCGAGCTTCGCGACGGTCAGGCGCACGCAGCAGGCGATTTACCGGCGGGAGAGGCCGGGCAGGGCATCGTCTTCACGGCGGACAGCCAGTACATCCTAGCCCAGTTCAACGTGGAGAAGATGTTGGCCGTATATGGGTTCAAAGACGGCGCTTGGGGCGATACCGGCCATCGCATACCAACGCAAGGCGGCCCTTGTTCGATCAGAGCGATGCCTGGGCGGCGCTTTTCCACAACCGCTACAGAGGGACCGGCGTGAACTACCAGTTTCAATTCGACGCCGTCTTCGCCGCCTGGCCGCTGCTGCTCAAGGGCACGTGGATCACCGTCCAGCTGTCGCTGGTCGCCACCGTGCTCGGGCTGGTGGTGGCCATCTTCTGCGCCTGGGGCAAGACCTCGGGGCCGGGCTGGCTGCGCTTCGTGATCAACGCCTACATCGAGGTGATCCGCAACACGCCGTTCCTGGTGCAGCTGTTCTTCTTCTTCTTCGCGCTGCCGGCCATCGGCCTGCGCTGGTCGCCGCAGACGGCCGCGCTGGTGGCGATGGTGGTGAACCTCGGCGCCTATGCCACCGAGATCATCCGCGCCGGCATCGAGTCCATTCCCAAGGGCCAGATCGAGGCGGGCCGCGCGCCCAACCTCAAGTCCTGGGAGATCTTCCGCTTCATCATCATCAAGCCCGCGCTCAAGGCCATCTATCCCGCGCTCACCAGCCAGTTCATCCTGCTGATGCTGAGCTCGGCGGTGGTCTCGGTGATCTCGGCCGACGACCTGACCTCGGTGGCCGCCAACCTGCAGTCGCAGACCTTCCGCAGCTTCGAGATCTACATCGTGGTCGCGGCCATCTACCTCGCGCTGGCGCTCGCCTTCTCGGCGATGTTCAAGCTGATCTACAAGCGCACGCTCAACTACCCGGACCGCCGGTAAGCGTCGACCGACGGAGACCACCACACCATGCGCACCTTCGGCTTTCCCGAATTCCTGTTCATCCTCGAAGCGGCCCAATGGACGCTCGCGCTCTCGGCCATCGCCTTCGTGGGCGGCGCGATCCTGGGGCTCGCGATCGCGCTCATGCGCACGTCCGAATCGGCGTGGGCGCGCGGCGTCTCGACCACCTTCATCCAGATCTTCCAGGGCACGCCGCTGCTGCTGCAGCTGTTCCTGGTGTTCTTCGGCGCGCCGGTGCTGGGGCTGGACATCAACCCCTGGGTTGCCGCGGGCGTGGCGCTGGTGCTCAACAGCGCGGCCTTCCTCGGCGAGATCTGGCGCGGCTGCATCGAGGCCATTCCGCGCGGCCAGTGGGAGGCGGCGCAGGCGCTGAGCCTCAACTACAGCGCGCGCATGCGCGACGTCGTGCTGCCGCAGGCCTTCAGGATCGCGCTCGCGCCCACCGTGGGCTACCTGGTGCAGATCATCAAGGGCACCTCGCTCGCGGCCATCATCGGCTTCGTCGAGGTCACGCGCGCCGGCCAGATCGTCAACAACGCCACCTTCCAGCCGCTGGTCGTGTTCTCGGTGGTGGCCGCCATCTACTTCGTCATCTGCTGGCCGCTGTCGCTGCTGGCCGCGCGCATGGAACGCAAGCGCGCTCGCGCGCTGGCCCGCTGATTTCCCCGTCGCTTTCGTTTTTTCCGTCGCTTCCTTTCTTTTTCAGGAGACACATCCCATGACCCGTACCACCACCACCCGCCGCGCAGCGATCGCAGCCCTCGCGTCCCTGAGTCTGGGAGCCGCCCTCACCGTGTTCGCCCCCTTCGCCTCGGCGCAGAGCGTGGCCGACATCAAGAAGAAGGGCGAGATCACCATCGGCATGCTGGTCGACTTCCCGCCCTATGGCACCACCGACGCGAAGAACCAGCCCGACGGTTACGACGCCGACGTGGCCAAGCTGCTGGCCAAGGACTGGGGCGTGAAGGCCAACATCGTGCCGGTCACGGGCCCGAACCGCATTCCCTTCCTGCTGACCAACAAGGTCGACTTGCTGGTCGCCTCGCTGGCCATCACGCCCGAGCGCGCGAAACAGGTTGACTTCTCGATTCCCTATGCGGCCGCCTCCGTGGTGCTTTACGGCGCGAAGAAGGTCGACATCAAGACGGCCGGAGATTTCAAAGGTAAGCGTCTGGGTGTGGCCCGAGCCAGCACGCAAGACGTCGCACTGACAGCCATGGCCGCGGAGGGCACCGAGATCCGTCGCTTTGACGACGACGCTTCGGCCATGCAGGCCATGCTCTCCGGCCAGGTTGACGCCATTGGATGCTCCACCACGGTGGCGGCGCAGATCGCCAAACGGGCACCGGCAAACACATTCGAGCAGAAGATGGTCCTCCGTGAGCAAGTCATGGGAATTGTGCTGCGCCCAGGCCAACCCGAGCTGAAGAAAGCCGTGGACGACTTTGTCGTGCGCAATAAGGCCAACGGCGAGCTGAACAAGCTCTACCAGAAGTGGCTGGCTACGGATTTCCCTGCGCTGCCGAACTCCTGAGGGGTGCCAACAATGGCAGGACACAAACTGGGTGATACGATTATCCAGCTCGACGACGTTTACAAGTGGTACGGCGACTTCCAGGTGCTGACCGGCATCGACCTCAGCGTGCGCGCGGGCGAGCGCATCGTGATCTGCGGGCCCTCGGGCTCGGGCAAGTCGACGCTGATCCGCTGCATCAACCGGCTCGAGACGGTGCAGAAGGGCCGCATCGAGGTCGACGGCATCGATCTCACGGCCGGCGGCAAGAACGTCGACGCGGTGCGGGCCGAGGTCGGCATGGTGTTCCAGCAGTTCAACCTGTTCCCGCACCTCACGATCCTGCAGAACTGCACGCTGGCGCCGATGCGCTCGCGCGGCATGACGCAGGCGCAGGCCGAGGAGGTGGCGATGAAGTACCTCACGCGCGTGCGCATTCCCGAGCAGGCCAACAAGTACCCGAGCCAGCTCTCGGGCGGCCAGCAGCAGCGCGTGGCGATCGCGCGCGCGCTGTGCATGACGCCCAAGATCATGCTGTTCGACGAGCCCACCTCCGCGCTCGACCCCGAGATGGTGAAGGAAGTGCTCGACACCATGATCGGCCTGGCCGAGGACGGCATGACCATGCTGTGCGTGACGCACGAGATGGGCTTCGCGCGCAGCGTGGCCGACCGCGTGATCTTCATGGCAGAGGGCAGGATCGTGGAGCAGGCGCCGCCCGAGGAATTCTTCGGCAGCCCGAAGAACGAGAAGACCCGGCAGTTCCTGGGCCAGATCCTCGATTCACCACCGAAACATTGACGCCACTCGGTTTTGTCTACGGGCACGCGAGTGCCTTTCGGCCACTTAATTCGGTTTCCATTCATGAAAAACGTTATCGTCTTCAAGGCGCTTCCATCCGACCAGCTTGAACGCCTCAGCGCCGTGCATCACGTCACCGTTGCGGACCCTCAAACCGCACCGGACGCGTTCTATAAGGCTCTTCCCAAGGCTCAAGGCCTGATCGGCGCGAGCTATCCCATCACGGCGGAGCTACTCGCCAAAGCGCCTTCACTAGAGGTTATTTCCAGCGCCTCGGTGGGCGTGGACAACTACGACCTGGCGGAGTTGGAGCGACGCAATATTCTCCTGTGCCACACACCCGGCGTTCTCGACGAGACCGTCGCGGATACGGTGTTCGGACTCCTGATCGCAACCAGCCGACGCTTTGTCGAATTGTCCAATCTGGTACGAGAAGGCCGATGGCCACGCGAGTTCGGCGAAGATCTTTTCGGCTTTGACGTGCACGGTAAGACGCTTGGGCTAATTGGCTTTGGGCGCATTGGCCAAGCCATCGCAAGACGCGCAGCCCTCGGTTTTGGCATGAAGGTGCACTACCACGTCCGCCGAGAGGTTGATCTAGCGAAGCAAGCCCCTGAGTTGGTGGGCAAAGTCGCTTACGCAACCCGCGAAGCGCTGTTGGCTCAATCTGACTTTGTTGTCGCGATGCTTCCGCTCACCGAAGCAACGCGAGGGTTAATCGATGCGCAAGTCTTCAACTCAATGAAACCTGGAGCGATTTTTATCAATGGCGGACGAGGTGCAACAGTCAGCGAAAACGCGTTGCTCGCGTCCTTGGACAGCGGCCGTCTTCGCGCAGCGGGCCTGGACGTTTTTGCAAACGAGCCGTTACCTTGGGAATCGCCTCTACGATCACACCCCCGCGTGACGCCTCTGCCTCACATCGGTTCGGCAACGCACGAAACACGACACGCAATGGCGGCGCTTGCGACGACAAGCTTGCTACAAGCGCTAGCAGGCGAGCGGCCTGCTGCTGTATTCGATACCCGGGGAACTTGACTCACTGCTGGTGTGCGTCAACGCCCCAGTCTTTCCTCTACACCGCAATCACGCCGGAAGATCTTTCAGGCACGGACAGCGCAGCTTACGACTCAATCGCAGTTGCTTCATGTTGTCAATCATTGCAGTCTTCCACTCTCACGTGAGCGCCCAGCAATTCCATCCGGGCCGATTCGGGGTTGTGGACGAAAACCTGGACTCAAAACCAGTCCAAGTTTTTATCCGCACCCCCAGGGTTCTGGATGGAAATCAGCAGCCGGGGATAGGACCGCTCAGGATCGATTGGGGATGAGGAGCTTCTGATGCGCCGCAAGGTGTCAGAATTAGTGCGGGACAACAGCCGTCCGAGAGATTCAGCCTAGACCATGGCAGCGAGAAGCTGAGGCATGTCGCAGTGAAGTTCGACGCCTTGTTGGGCGTTGTGGAGTGCATTCAGCGCGAGCGTGCGCCCGATCGCAACTTCCAGCCTGTCGCTGGTAGCGGAATAATGGGAGCCAGCCCCTTTTTCGTAGCCAGGTAAGTACTGCCGAAGCCGCTGTAGCGCCTCCGAACGAGAAATCGGATGCCGGATGTCTTCAAAATGCAGCAACAGCCAGATCTCAAAGCAGGGGACAGAAGCAATCGCCACGAAACGGACTAATTGTCGGAGGTCGTTGCGCAGGGTGTTGCTGATCGACGCGGCCAGTTGAAGAGCAACAACATAGTTTTGATGCTCGTCCCGGTCGAATACCGCGAAGATCTCGTCGAATGCTCGCGGCTCGATCTTCCTGTGCGAATCACCTTCCTCAAAGAGTTGCTTTGCGTACCTGACAACATTCAGAGGATCGGTACCAAACGCCGAGGGCATGATTTGTACGTTTGCCGCCTGCAATTGCCGAGCGCGTCTGACTTCTTTGAGATACTCAGGCTCAGTCTTCTCGCCTTCGCAGACGATCAGCACGCGCTTTCCCGCCCCTCTTCGCGCCTGCTCCCTTCGCTTTAGCTTGCTGGCCTGCCGATGCCTTGCACTGTTGTCCGCGCCCATAGCAGTCGTCAGCCCCGAGCGGGAGTAGTTGGAACCGCGCGGGGATCGCGATGGGCCAAGAAATTGCGGACGTCCGCGGCATTGTTACCCGCGGACTTTACTGCACGACGCAAGCCATCCTCGTCGATGCCAAACGACCCGGCCCAAAATCGCACCTCATGTGGCTCGTTGAGATTGATTCGTATGCGATCCGACTGAGTGGCATCTCTCACTTGTGAGAAGAGATCAACATCGACCGTGGGGGTTCCGCCATATCGGCCGGAAACGTAGCCGCGCTCGAGTGCTTCACCTTTGCGTGGCATGTAGTCGGTCAGAGGGATTAACTCCGAGTTTTGGCCGCTGGACTTTTTTGCAAGCCAAACTTGATCGCGCCTCAAAAGTCCGTATGCGTCTAGGAGGGAGGTATCGTGGGTTGTGAAGATAAGCTGAGCCGCTCGCCCCCCAACTCCATCTACCTGAAAGAGTTCGATGATACGCCGGCAAAGCAAGGTGTGCATGCTGTTGTCGAGTTCATCCACGACCAAAACTTTGCCATTTCTCAGGATATCGATCAGAGGGCCAGCGAACAGAAAGAATCGCTGCGTTCCCAGAGATTCCTGTTCGAGCAGAAATTTCGTGACCGCACCCGACGCCGATCGATGACTGAAGACAGGCGTCTTCTCATCTCTGTCCTCAAATGCAACCGTGCCGTCTTTGTGAAATTCGACGCTCTTGACTTTCTGTTGAGTGACATCGACCTCACAAATTCCGAAGTCGGCTGCGTTCAAGAGGTCGAGGATGAGCTTGTGGTCTTGCGAGGATTGCAATTTTTCCAAGGTTGATTCCGCCGACAGCGACTGACCGGCAGCTAGGACAACAATGTCTTCGGTAATCCAGCGAAAGATTGGTAGTAGTTGCTCACTGTTGAGCTGTGCCGCGGTTGAGAGGAAGAGGGCGTTCTCACGCGTTGCCTCTTGCCACAACTCTTTCTTTCCTTTCAAAAAATCGCTGTTGCGATACACGTACTTTTGAGCTTCATGGTCATAAGTGCGGATGAACCAGGTTTGCGGCTTGCTGGAGACATAAACTAGCAGCCACTCTTCCAAAATACGGGTCTCATCGTGTTTGAACCCGTACTGATGTCTGACTCCCTCGTGCACGAAGGTTAGTTCATACTCGGTGAATTCGCAGAGGCTGTCTCCCAGCACAAACGGCTGATAAGGTAACTGCTGGCCCGGTTTAAATCGAGCGGCGGAGGCAGCTACCAGGTGCTGCATGCTCGAAAGCGCGAGGAGAACGTTCGACTTGCCGCTCCCGTTGGCTCCTAGGATCGCGACGGCGCGAAGAAGGCGATCGACCCCCCGCACCTCCGTCTTCACCGTGTTCGTATTGATGAACTGTTTGTCGGCGTTGGCAACCATCGACAAGACGACCTCCTCCTGAATCGACCGAAAGTTGCTAGCGCGGAAATCGATCAGCATAAAGGCCTCCAAAAACGACATTTTTGCACAAAATCTGCAAAATCGGCCTGCATAGAGTAAATATGGCCTGCGAACGGTGCCGTTCGTGAAGGCGGGCGAGCGCAATCCCTACAGGCACTCGCATAACCCGTAGAGGCTCGCTGCTTCACGGCTGGCGAGGCCTGAAGCAGTCTGCCAAAGGGCGACGGGAGCGGCGTTCATGGCGGTTCCTTTGGACTGAGTGCGGCAAAGCGCCCGGACGCGCGCCCTGACAAAAGCGTGGGAAGCCTTTAGTGGCGGTACTTCGACCCACTTCGGGGCCATAAAAATAGGCGTGCTCGCCGTCCCTAGGCAGCGCGGCAGGGTTTCAGGACTGCGCCCCGGCCGTGCAAGTGTCACGAAGCGCCCAGTTGGCCGAGGCGAGCGAAGCAAAGCGACCGCATTTGGTTCAATAGCTTCGGTACGGCTTTGCTGCGCGAGGCTGTCGAACCAGGGCGGAGTAGCGGTGCGGCGGCGAAGGCGAGAGCCCAAGCACTTTGTGAGATCCGCACGCGCGCGCGTCGAATATTTTCCACACCTGTTCCATGGAGCGGCCGGGCTACGGGATGGTCTGGGATGCGGATGCGGTGAAGCGCTATGCGCCTTGCTCGACAGCGCGCCTCGCGTGAGATACGGCGCAAAATCAGTGTAGCTGGCTCATTGGCGTGAACGCCATGTCGCGCCTCGTGGCAGAGGCAGCTGATTCAAAACGCTGCGTGTGCGATGACTTAGTTCTCCTGCAGAAGCTGCAGCGACACGACGGGGCGATAGGTCAGGCGGGAATTGACGTTGACCCGACGCTCAAGCCTCATCTCTCGGTCATCGAAGCTCAGCACCAGTTCGTCGCAAAACGATGTTTCCACGAATCGTAGTTGGGCAACGAAGCGGTCCGGCGCCGCCCAAGCACCCGCCGCGATGACGCGCATCGAGCCGGGTTCGTAGCCATGATGGAGTGCCGCGCCGCTCAGTGTCGTCTCACTTTCGAGCCAGTCGTCGAGTCCCACTTGAATCAGGTGATCGCCGCGCGCGTCTTCGATGTGGAGTCGACAGCAAACGGCGTCGAACGCGAGTCGAACAGACAAGATGCCGTCGTCGTTGGGCGATGCGACGTACCTCTTCCCATGAACCAAGGCGATCGTGGGTGAGTCCTGGCGTAGGTGTGCCGGCGGCGATGCGCGGCAAGCCGAATGGTCCGGCAGTATGGGGGCCGGGGCGTTTGTTCGCAGTCCGGGAACGCCCACCATCGACAGGGCGCCTGGGAAATGCCGCCAGATGACGGAGCGCAATGTTTCTTCGCCTGGCGGCGTGGCGCTGGTGATGGCGACGACTGCATCGTGTTCCGGAAAGACCATCGCGAACTGTCCAAACACGCCGTACGCATAGAAGCTGTTGCTCGGCCCTGCCCACCAGTGGTAGCCATACGGATTGCCGCGCAAGGGCGACGTAGCGCGGCGGATCCAGTCAGCCGGCAGGAGTTGCGCTCCGTTCCATTGGCCCTCGTTCAAATGCACGATTGCGAGCTTCAGCAAATCGGAAGTGGTGCAACTGATCCCATTGCCGCCCGGATTGACGTTCTCGGGACCCATGTCCCACTGCAACCCACGAATACCCATTGGCTGCAAGAAGCGCGACTGCAGGTAGGCGTGCGTGCTCTGTCCCGTGGTCTGGGTGATGATGGCGGACAGCATGAAGCTCGTCGCGCTCGTGTAGCGGAACGTCGTGCCTGGCTCGAAGACCACCGGAATCTTGAAAAACTCCGCGATCCAACTTGTGGAGATGCTTCGCCATTGGGCGCCAGACGTGCCATGGCCGTGACCGCAGGTCTGCGTGAGCAGGTCTTCGACCGTCATGCGCGCGAGGCGGGCGTCGGCTGGCTGAACCAAGTGTTGCGGGCAGAAATCGACCACGCGATCCTGCAAGCCGAAGCGGCCTTCGGCCAGAGCAATGCCCACCGCGGCTGACAAAAAGCTCTTGGTGGCCGAATGCATCATGTGAGGGCGGTCGGCGCGGTATGGCCACCACCAGGACTCGGCGATCACGTGACCTGAGTGCCACACCATGAGGCTGTTAAAAACGACACCGAGCCTCTCTGCGTCTTCGATGAAAGCCTCGATGGCCCGTGGGTTCAGGCCCTTTTCCTCAGCGCGGGCGCGTGGAAGGCCATCCTGAAACGGCGCATTGGGCGTACAGATGGGGTCGCTGGTCCAGTCAGTCAACCTGCGCTCCCGATTCGCGCACCACAGGCGCCCACTTGGCGATTTCCGCTGACAAGAAGCTTGCGAGCGCTTCGCTGCTCCCGCCCGCAGGCTCACCGCCGGAGCGATGGATGAAGTCGATGAACGAGGGGTCGCGAAGCATGTCGTTCACCGCGCGGTTCAGGCGCTGCACCACGTTCGGCGGCGTGCCCGTAGGTGCGAACAGCCCGGACCACACGCGAGACTCGAAACCGCTCAGCCCTTGCTCGATGAAGGTGGGCACCTCCGGCGAGGAGGGCAGGCGGGTGGGGCTGGTGACGCCGATCAAACGCACCTTGCCCTGTCGGGCCTGTGGCAGGATCGACGCACCCGCGTCGAATGCGCAATCGATGGAACCCCCCATCAGGTCCTGAAGCACGAGGGGAGAGCCGCGATAGGGAACATGGGAGATCGACAGGCCTGCCCGCTTCTTCAGCAGTTCCATCGTGAGATGCTGCGTCGTCCCGCTGCCCCCAGAGCCGTAGTTCAGCTTGCCCGCCCGTTCCTTCGCGTATGCGATGAATTCCGTCACGGTTTTTACCGGTACTTCGTTGTTGACCGCAAGGTACAGGAAGCCGTTATTGATCTGAATCACGGGAACGAAGTCCTTGACCGGGTCGTAGGGCATCTTCCTGTACAGCGAGGGATTGATCGCCATCTGGCCTCCCGATGACATCAGCAACGTGTAGCCATCCTTGGGCGCATTCTTGACAGTCTCGCTGACAATGAAGCCGTGCGCACCGGGCTTGTTTTCGACAAAAACGGACTGGCCGAGGGCTATAGACAATCGCTGCGCGATCTGTCGTGCGCTGGCATCGGTGGAGTCGCCTGCGGGCGTGCCGGTGAGCAGCCGTACTGCACGGCTGGGCCACGCGTGCTGCGCGAAGGCGCCCAGCGGCAAGCCCAGGAGAGGCGTCGCGAGGGAGCGGAGGACAAGGGCTCGGCGTGAAATTGGGGAGCGATTCATGGCGTTCATAGGGGCGGGAATCGGTGGTGGAGGTCAGAGCTCGATGGACAGAAGTCGGACGTACTGCTGCCCTCCGTGCATGTCGCGCTCAAGGACTCCCCCTTGCGGAACCTTGCGGGGAAACGAGAGCTTCAGCACATCGAGATCTGGAACCGGAAAGCGCTTGACGGCGGAAGACTGGATACCGAAGACGCGCGCTACAGCCTCGGGCTGAAGCGCGAGAGCATCGACGTGCTGGGAGTAGGCTTCGGCATCCTTGAAGAAGAGATCTACGGTGATCCAGAACGGTCCGGCGTTCTTCGAACGGACGTGTCGACAGACATCCATCAGCTTAGGCATGGGCTTTCTCTCCGAGGTTGATGAAGGTGGTGCGGACCAGCTCGCGCGGATCGTCTACCTCGATGACATGGTTGAGGCGAAACTCGTAGACCGCCCCGCGCTCGATCTCCGCCGGTGAAAAGGGAAAGGCATAGCTCGGTAGCTCTGCTTCCCGGTGCACGGGCATGTGGAAGAACAACGGATTGCAGGTCTTGGCGATCTGTGTCGCCATATCCTGCGTTGCCGCGGTCGCAACGAACAGCAATCCAATCTCCCGCGGGACAAAGTCCTCCTCGATGCCAGTCACAGCATTCCATCCATAGGGACGCAATGAAATGTCATAGCTGCCCGCGGCGGCACCCAGGGTCTCCTCCACCCTCGCAGTCAATGCCTGATGCATGCGCGAGAGAAAGGGCCCAAGATCGGCGAGAGGCTTGGGATCTTGGATGCCCGTTAGCATGATCGTCTGGTACGCCGAGGCGGCGGCCCCTTCCAGTTTCATCGTGTAGGGCGTGCGAACGAAACGCGACCCTGTCACGCGAACGCTGCGCTCGTCGAGCGCCCGATAGCTTGCTTGCGACACATCCAGTACGCCGCCGGGCTCCGTCAGCAGGAACGGGTCGCTGTTTTCGTAGAGCATGTGCGCCGATACGGTGTACGGCGTGCACCGGTTGCTCGAACGCAGGGGCTCCACATCGAAGAAATCGACGCCGACACGCACCATCACGCCGCCTTCACGTGGGCTGGTTGCGCACAGCCCCCCACACTCGGCGATCTTCCCCGCGTGCCAGGCTGCGCCTTCGCTCATGCCCCTCATCAGCGGAACTGCCGCCAGGACGGCGGTGTCGGTGGTGCGCCCCCCGAGGACGATGTCCGCGCCCGCCTCGAGAGCGGCCACGTAGGGCTCAGGCCCCATGAGAGCGACGATGTGATCGCACTGCACGAAAGCTGACGGGTCGACCGTGGTGATCGGAGGGAGTGGGCGGATGGCCTCGCGCTGCGCAGCGCGCTGCATCTGCGCCGGCGCCTGTTCTGAGTACAACAGGGCGATGCGCGGCTCAAGTCCCTGTTCCTGCGCGATCTCCAGTGCTATGTCACGCGTCCAGTCGACGGCTTCGTCGCAGCCGGAGGTGCCGCACGAGCCGATCAGCAGTGGCACCCTGGAGCGCGCCTGAGCGCGCATGAGGATGGCGAGGTCTGCTTTGATGGCGGCGCGCGAGTATTTGCATCTGGCTTGCGCGAGGTATGCCGGGCCACTGTCGGTGGATCCGGCATCGCAGGCGATCGCATGGGCGCCAGCCGCAAGGCCGGCGTCCACGTCTTCAGCTCGGATGCCAGCGCCGAGGGCGCCGGTCGGCACCAGGACATTTATGGTGGAGGAGGAAATCATGCACCTAGCGTAAACAAAATTCCATTGGTCGTCAAATGGTATACCACCTGCATGCAGATGGTCCGACGGCGGTGGGATACTTCCAGGATGCCTTCGAAGTCGCCCGTGCCAGCTGTGCCCGATGTCCTTGAACACGCTGACGCCGAGGACGCTCAGCCGCTCTCCGAGCGCGCGCACCGGTCGCTCATGGCCATGATCCTCAGCGGCGAGTTGGCTCCGAACGAGGTCATTGCGGAGAGGCAGCTCGCGCTTCAACTCGGCATTTCGCGGACCCCGCTGCGCGAGGCTTTCCGGCGCCTCGAGGGCGAGCGGCTGTTGGAACGGCAACGCTCCGGAACGCTTGTGGTGCGGGCATTGCCGATCGAGGAATACATCAGCATCCTGCATGTGCGACGCGTGCTTGAAAGCGAGGCTGCAAGCTTGGCCGCAGGTCGCATCCCATCCACCGAACTTGAGCGGCTGCGCAGCCGTGCGCACGCGGTGCTAGGTCTGCCACCGGGTGCTGCTGTGCCGGAGGCTCAGGACGACGAGGATTTGCACACGGTGATCGCTGCGGCAGGGGGCAATCCGGTCCTGGAAGAGATGATCCGAAACCTGCGCACGCGTACGTCGATGTTTCGTTTCGGCCGTTTGCCGTCGCGCCGGCATGACGTCATGCGGGAGCACCTCGCCATTGTCGAAGCGTTAGCCACCGGAGATGCGAATGCAGCGCGTAGTGCGATGGAGCAACACATCGACCAAGTGCGCCAGACGATCATCGCAAAACTCAGTGGTCAGTATCGCAGTCTATAAAAATGCGAGTCCGTCGGTGCCGGCGTGTGGAAACTGACCCCGAGAGATACCTACTGCTGGCCGCCCTCAACTCGTGGAGTACGTAGCCTACGTCGGAGTACAGCTGCAGGCCAAGTGAGCCGCGCTTGTCCGGTCAGGATGGGATGACTGGACGCTCACCTGGGATATGCTCGCATCGACAAAATGCGAAAAGGCCATGCGAGGAGCTGAGTACTTTGAATTGAGTGCGTTTATAGCCGTGCTGGAGCAGGGAAGCTTCCAGAGAGCGGCTGAGCAACTGCGCCTTAGTCCCTCGGCCCTCAGTCAGGTAATCCGAGGGCTTGAAAAGCGGGTCAACGCACGTTTGCTTAACCGTACGACTCGAAGTCTCTCGCCCACCGACGCTGGTGCGCGCTTGCATGCTCGCATCAAGCCTGCCTTCGGCGAAATCAACGCAGCCGTCACGGACCTCGGCAACTTGGGCGGCTCACCGACTGGGACGCTTCGCCTCCACCTGCCTAGGCTGGCGGCTCGCGTATTCCTGGAACCTTTGTTCGGGCGCTTCCGAAGTGCTTACCCGGATATCGTCCTGGACGTTACTGTGGACGACGCGCTCGTCAACATCGTCGAGCACGGGTTCGATCTGGGCATGAGGCTGACCGAAGAGCTGGACAACGATGTCGTGGCGCTGCCGGTGGGCCCCCCCATGCGTTATGTAGCCGTCGCCTCACCAGCTTACCTTGCAGAATGTGGCGCGCCTTCAAAACCACCCGATCTTCTGACTCACCGCTGCATCAGCTGGCGTCAACACGGCAGCGGCGGCGTGGGGAAGTGGGAGTTCCGCAAAGGAAGGCGTACGCACTCGGTTGCCGTCGAAGGGACGCTGGTCGTGTCGGAACGCAACTTGGCGCTTTCAGCGGCGCTCCAGGGCGTTGGCATCGCTTTTATCGCGCAGCAGCTTGCAGCGCCCTTCATTGCAGATGGCTTGCTGATCGTACTTCTTGACGACTGGTCCCCACCTCGCTCGTGCTGGAACGTGTACTACCACAAGCAGCATCACACACCTCGGACAGTGCGAGCGTTCCTCGACTTCGTCGATTCTGTCAGAAAATCAACAGAATGATTTTGAATTCTGTCTCATTGTTTTGAGACGGCTGTGGCTGAATAATTCTCTGCAAAGGAGACAGCCACCATGAAGAGGATGAAGAATCAAGGCAGTTCACGCGGCATCCAGGCCGAGATGAACGCCGTGGACAAAGCGATCAATGTCGATGCGCTTCGGTTGCGCAGCGGCCTGTTCGGCGACCTTCCTCATCCTTTCTCGCGCTGATAGCTCACCCTCCGCCCACGCACAGCACTGCCGGTGCTGGGTGCGCGACGTCGGCTCGTCCGGTGCTCGCGATCGATCAAGACCCGACCGAAAGCATCCCTATGTCCTCGAAATCCCGAAAAGTCATCGTCACCTGCGCCATCACCGGCTCGATTCATACGCCGAGCATGTCACCTCACCTGCCGATCACCCCCGAGCAGATCGCACGCGAATCGATCGCGGCGGCGCAGGCCGGGGCGAGCGTGGTGCACCTCCATGCGCGGGATCCGGTCTCCGGCGTGCCGGTCCAGGACCCCGCGTTGTTCCGGGAATTCCTGCCGCAGATCAAAGCCTCCTGCGACGCCGTCATCAACTTGACGACCGGTGGATCGACCAGCATGACGGTGGAGGATCGCCTGCAGCCAGCGCTCCAGCTCAAGCCGGAGCTGGCTTCCCTGAACATGGGGTCGATGAACTTCGGGCTGTATCCCATGCTGACGCGGTTCGGCGAGTTCAAGCACGACTGGGAGCGCTCCTACCTGGAGAACTCGGCAGGCATCGTCTTCAAGAACACCTTCCGCGATATCCAGTACATCCTCGAGTCCTGCGCCGACAACGGCACGCGGTTTGAGATCGAGTGCTACGACATCGGGCACCTCTACACGGCAGCGCATTTCCTGGACCGCGGGATTCTCAAGGGGCCGCTGCTCATCCAGTCGGTGTTCGGCCTGCTTGGCGGCATCGGTGCGCATCCGGAAGACGTGGCCCACATGAAGCGGACGGCCGATCGCCTCTTCGGGGACGACTATCTCTGGTCGGTCCTTGGTGCCGGACGCGCGCAGATGCCGATCGCCGCCACGTCGCTCGCCATGGGCGGGAACGTTCGTGTCGGACTCGAGGACTCGCTGTGGGACGGCCCCGGGCAGCTGGCCCGCAGCAATGCCGACCAGGTGCGTCGCATCCGAACCATCATCGAAAGCTTGTCGCTGGCGGTGGCAACCCCCGACGAAGCACGGCAGATGCTAGCGCTCAAGGGCGCCGAGAAGGTAGCGTTCTGAGGCCCATGCCACCATGAAGGTCTGTGTCAACGGTCGAAGCGTAGAGTTGACGAACGCAACGTCCACGAAGGCGGCGTATGCGCTGCGGCACGAGCTCGGCCTGTGCGACGTTCGCATCGGATGCGGCGAGGGGTACTGCGGCGCCTGCACCGTGCTCGTGGATGGCAAGCCAACCACGAGCTGCGATCTGCCCCTGTGGGCGTTGGAAGACAAGAACATCACCACTGTGCGCGGATTGGGCTCGCCAGAGCGCCCGCACGCCGTGCAGTCCGCCTTTGTCGAAGAGCAGGCGGGCCAATGCGGCTATTGCTTGAGCGGCATCCTCGTAACTTCGGCTGCGCTGCTCGACACGGGGCGACCCCTAACGGAAGGCGAGATCCGGGCCGCGTTGGATCGCCACCTGTGTCGTTGCGGAGCGCACGGGCGGATGGTGAAGGCGGTGCTGCGGGCCCAGGCAACCCTGCGGGAGCAAGCATGACCGCGCAGGCCCGCGGATTCTCGCAGGGGAGCCTGGAGAAGAACCCGTTACTGAGCCAGTGGCTGTCCCTCGAACACGATGGCGTGGTCACCGTGAAAGCCGGAAAGGTCGAGATCGGGCAGGGCATAGGGACCGCGCTTCGGCAGGTCGCTGCCGATGAGCTGTGCGTGAGCCTCGACCAGGTTCGCATGGTGCCCGTCAGCACCGAGACCAGTCCCGACGAAGGCGTGACCTCCGGCAGCTACTCGGTGCAGCACTCGGGGGCGGCGATCCGGCACGCTTGCGCGACGCTGCGTGAAGTGGCGATGGCGATGTACTGCGAGCGCTTCGACCAGGCTGCGCATGCCGTGTCCATCCGCGGCGGCCGGTTCGGATCGTCATCGTCGGATGCGACGAGCAGCTACTGGCAACTCGGAGTCCAGGACCTTCTCGCGCAACCCGTCTCGCCGACGGCGCCCACACGGCCGATGGCCGATCTGGAACTGGTCGGCAGCCCGGTTCAACGCGACGACCTCACGCGCAAGATCTTCGGCCAGCCCTCTTTCATCCAGGACATGGTCCTGCCACAGATGCTACACGGGCGCGTCGTCCGCGTGGCCAATCCGGGGGCACGGCTGCGGGACGTCGATATGGACGGACTGCGCGCCGCATGCCCGGACGTCACGGTGGTGCGTGACGGCTCGTTCCTCGGCGTACTGGCACAGCGCGAGGAGGCTGCGATACGCGCCGCGACGCAGCTGGCCGCGCTGGCGCATTGGGACATCCCCGCCTCGCTCCCGGACTGGGGCACGCTCGTGGACTACCTGCGCCGCGCTCCCTGCGAGAAGAGGGTCGTCGCCGAGCGACACGGGCAACCCGATCCGGGGCACGTCGAGTCCTCCAGGTCTTTCAGCGCGACCTACGCCAGGCCGTTCATCGCCCATGCGTCGATCGGGCCATCGTGCGCGCTAGCCAGGTGGACGGACGAGTCGCTCGACGTCTGGACGCACAGCCAGGGAATCTTCAACGTGAAGGCCGACCTGGAGGTCTTTCTGCAGCGCAACCATGCCGACGCGAGGCCTGCGAAGGTGGCCGTCCATCATGTCGAAGGCTCCGGATGCTATGGGCACAATCCGGCGGACGACGTCGCGTTCGACGCCGTGTTGCTGGCCCGGGCCGCCGCGGGACTGCCGGTGCGCGTGCTCTGGTCGCGTGCCGACGAACTGAGCTGCGGTCCTCTGGGTCCGGCCCATCTCGTGGATATCAGGGCGGACGTGTCCCCCCAGGGGCAGCTCGTCGCGCTGGAGCACACGATCTGGTCGAACGGGTACACCTCTCGACCGGGCCGCTCGGCCGCCGGCTCACTCTCTTTTCTCGCTGCGAGCGAGATCGAGAACGGCTTCGCTGCGCCGGTGTCGCTCGACCCTCCCGCGAGTGCAGGCGGCGGCGCAGACCGCAACGCGGTGCCCCTATACGACATCCCGAACATCACCGTGGTGGCGAACAGGTTGCTCGAGATGCCGATCCGGGCATCGGCCATCCGGGCGCTCGGCGGTTACACGAACATCTTTGCGATGGAGTCGTTCCTCGACGAAATCGCGGCGGAGACTGGTCAGGACCCCGTCGCGATCCGGTTGAAGCATCTGAGCGATCAGCGCGCGAAGGAAGTCATCGAGCGGGCGGTGGAGGGCGCGCCCTGGTGGAACGACCCGCGTCCTGAAGGCATGGGACGAGGCCTCGCCTACGCCCGGTACAAGAACACGGGCGCATGGTGCGCCGTGGCGGTGCGCCTGCTCGCCGAGGAGAGTATCCGGGTGCTGGACGTCTCGGTGGCCGTGGACGTGGGCATGGTGGTCAACCCGGACGGGGTGCGCAATCAGATCGAGGGGGGCGTGATCCAGAGTTGCAGCTGGACGCTCAAGGAGTCGGTGCAGTTCTCGCGCACCGAAGTAACCACGCGCAGCTGGGAGGACTATCCGATCCTCGGTTTTTCGGAAGTTCCGAAGGTGGAGGTTTCGCTCATCGACAGGCCCGATCAGCCTTCGGTCGGGGCGGGGGAGGCGGCCCAGGGGCCCACTGCCGCGGCCATCGGCAATGCGGTCTTCGACGCGCTCGGCATTCGGATCCGGGAGGTGCCCATCACACCCGAGCGGATCCTTGCCGCTTTTTCGAGTTAATAACAGGAGACATTGACATGTGGAAGAAGATTCTCGTGGCCGCGGGCCTTGGGCTGCTGGCACTGTGCGGGCCGGCGTTGGCGGCCGACTATCCGGAGCGGCCGGTCAAGCTGATCCTGCCCTATCCGCCTGGCGGAAGTTTCGACGGACCCACGCGCATCCTGGCGGAGCGACTGGGTCGCGCGACAGGGCAGCCTTTCGTGGTCGAGAACCGCGGGGGCGTGGGCGGCACGCTCGGCGCTATGGAAGTGCGACGCGCGACGCCGGACGGCTACACCGTGCTCGTGAGCTCAGGCGCGCTGCCGATCGCTTCCGCCTTGGCGAAGAAGCCGCCGTTCGATGCCGCGAAAGACTTCCGGCATGTCGCCACCTTCGCCTCGGTCCCGCTGGTCGTGGTGGTGAACCCCAAGCGGGTGCCGTATGGAAGTTTCAAGGCGTTCATGGAGGCCTCCAAGGCGTCGCCCGGAAAGTTCGCCTACGCATCGGCTGGCAACGGCTCGCCGGCGCAGCTGGGTGCCGAGCTCATCAAGGAGGCCTTCGGCGTGGACTGGATGCACGTGCCCTATCGAGGGACAGGGCCCGCACTGGCGGACCTGATCGGTGGCCAGGTCGATGTCTCCGTGGTCGGGCTCAGCTCCGCGATCGGACAGATCAAGAGCGGCGCTTTGAAGGCACTGGCTGTGACGACCCGCGCGCGGGTGCCGCAACTGCCAGACGTCCCCGCTTTGGCGGAGCCCAGCCCGGGCTTCGAATTCGAAACCTGGCTGGGCTTGTCGATGCCCGCTGGCACCCCTGCGGACGTCGTGCGACGGCTTGGCGAGACAGTCGAGAAGGTCATGAAGGAGCAGGAGCTTCAATCGCGCCTTTCCGACGCCGCGGTCACGCCGCTGTTCAAGAACGCCGCAGCGACGGAGGAGGCGATCTCGAAAGAGATGGAGGTGTATTCGCGGTTGGGGCAGCGCACGCACATCTCCATCGATCTTTGAGCCGCTCGAGCCACATGATCATCGACGAAAGAACCTACACGCTCCACTCCGGCAAGGCGCCGGAGTACCTGAAGATCGTGGAAACCCAGCTGCTGCCGCTCCAACGCGTGATGCTCGGCGGCTTCATGGGTTACTTCCACACGGAGGTCGGTACGCTGAACCAGGTGGTCCATCTCTGGGCGTACGACGACATGGCCGACCGGGAACGGCGACGCGCACGGTTGGCAAGCCACCCGGACTGGTCGTCCCAGACGGCCCTGGTGCGCCCGCTGATCGTCACGCAGCGCAACCGCATTCTGGTCGCGGCTGCCTTCAGCCCCATGGTCCGGATGTACAAAGAGCAACGCCAGCCCTTGCCGGACCTCCCGAGCTGAGGCGGCGACACGCTGGCGACCCATCGATCCACGTCACAAGGAAGAGAACATGCCAACCTATACCCGAAGTCTCGCAGACGATCTTCGGCAAGACTCCGACATCCACTTCAGGCTTGTCGACAACGTCGCCTTTCTGATGATCGACCGGCAGCCGGAAAACAATCGCCTGACGCCGGCCTCGCTGGCGCACATCGCCCAGATCGCGCAGACCCTGGCTGTCGATCCACGCACGAATTGCGTCGTCGTTTCGGCGGAAGGGGTCGAGCACTTCTCGTCGGGGATCTTCAACGCCGAGCTGCGTGCGGGCTACTCGAAGGAAGACATTCTTGCCATCGTCAAGCTGGCCAACGACGCATTCGACGGGCTGCAGGCGCTGCCGCAGATCGTCATCGGGGCCCTCAATGGGGCCGTCCGCGCCGGTGGCGGGGAGCTGGCGCTGGCCTGCGATTTCAGGCTATGCGCAGACCATGCGTCGCTGGCCTTCCATGAGACCAGCTACGGCTGCTTTCCCGGGGCCGGAGCGCCGGTCCGTCTGACATCCATCGTCGGCGCGGGCCGGGCACTCGAGATCATGGCAACGGGGCGGGAGGTTGCCGCGGACGAGATGCTGCGCATCGGTCTGGTAACCGAGATTGTGCCTTCAGGGAAGTTGCAGGCCCATGCGTCAGGCATCGCGGCGCAAATCGCGGCCAAGGGGCCACTCGGGCTAAGGGGCGCGAAACGTGTCGCACAGCTGCAGGTCAGCGCGGGAGACGCAGCCGCTCATCAGCTGTCATGGGCTCTTCGAACCTCTTTGGAATACAGCTATGACGTTGACGAAGCGTTAGTAGCCTTTCGCGAAAAGAGAAAGGCATCGTACCTAGGTCGATAAGCAGAGCACCGACAATAAATTATTCGGAGACTAAAAAACCATGCTATTAAACACTCCCCCTTCACGCAATAGCTCAACCCTCACGAGATTTTGGCAATGGGCCCTTTTGGCTTGTGCGACTGCATTTGCAGCGGCGAGCGTCGCCCAAAGTTTCCCCAATCGTCCCGTCCGAATCGTTGTGCCATTCCCGGCGGGCGGAATCGTGGACATTACAGCTCGGAAGGTTGGGCAGAAGATGGCTGATGACCTGGGCCAGCCTGTAATCATCGACAATCGCCCCGGTGCTGGAGGCACCATCGGCACAGAATTTGTCGCCCGATCACCGGCGGATGGGCACACCTTGCTGATGGTGTTCGACACCCATGCGGTTAATCCCTTGATCTATCCAGGTCTGAAGTACGACACGTTCAAGGATTTTGCGGCTATCTCCTTGGTTGGGAGGGTGCCGCTTGTATTTGCCACCTACCCCAAGGCTTCTTTCAATGATCTGCAGGGCTTTGTCAAACAGGCCAAGAAGGAGCCAGGCAAGCTGTCGTACGCCTCGGTTGGGGCCGGAAGTTCAGGCCACCTGCTTATGGAGCAGTTCAAGATGCTGAGCCAGATCGACGTGCTGCATGTCCCTTTCAAAGGAGGCGCTCCAGCGCTCAGTGCCCTGATGGGCGAACAGACCGATTTGCTTGTGTTTGCGGCAGGCGCAGCCGTCCCGCTGATCCAGCACGGAAAGATAAAGGCATTGGCCCTGACAGGGGACCATCGGACAATGACGCTGCCCGCTATTCCCACCACCGCTGAGGGAGGCTTTCCTCAACTCAACTCAAGTGCATGGATGGGGCTGGTTGTCCCGGCGGCTACTCCAGTTCAAATTATCGACAGACTTCAATTATCTGTTTCAAGAGCAGTTAGTGACGCCAACGTTGCCGCTAGCCTTAAAGATCAAGCAGTAGAACTTGAGGCGTCGACGCCAAAAAAATTTGAAGCGTTCATTCGTTCAGAACACCAGCGGTGGAGCAAGATAATTTCCGATGCGAAATTGGATCTTCGGCAGTGACGATCTTTCTGCACTTTCTGATTTGGACGGCGACAACGACTCCCGCTGCACAAAGATCGCTTAAGTAATTTTAGGCTGAGTTTTAAATCCAGAGCCGAGTATCAACTCAGTAGTCGCGCTAGGGACTGGACGGAGTTAGCAAATCGACAGCGATCCCGTAGCACCTTTGGCGAGAAGGATAGGCGCGCTGAATCGCCCCGGCTTTGAACTGACCCCCAGAAGTTGGACGGTTGGGAGCTAGCATCTCGATGCCTGAGTTCGGTACTGCACCGGGCTCAGGCTATTGAGTTTGAGCTTGATGCGATCATGGTTGTAGTAGTGAATGTAGCCGCGTAGGCCGGTCTTCAATTCTTCAATGTCGGCGAATTTGTTGAGGTAGAAGAACTCGGACTTGAGCGTACCGAAGAAGCTCTCCATGGCGGCGTTGTCCAGGCAATTGCCTTTGCGTGACATGCTTTGCCTCAGCCCGTGAGCGCTGAGTTGCTTGCGGTAGGCAGGCATTTGATAGTGCCATCCCTGATCGGAGTGCAGCAGTGGCGCAGCGGCCCGTCCCTTCAGCTTCGAGAGCGCCTTCTTGAGCATGTTCCCTACAAGGGAGTACAGGGGTCGCTCCTGCATCTCGAAGGTCACGATTTCGCCGTTGTAGAGGTCCATGACAGGTGACAGGTAAAGCTTTGCGCCGCGGACATTGAATTCGGTCACGTCAGTCACCCATTTCTCGTTCGGCCGCGCTGCGTCGAACTGGCGATCAAGCACATTCGGCGATGAGACGGACTCGCCCCGGTAGGAGCGATATCTCTTCGGCCGAACCAGCGACTTCAGGCCGAGACCGTCCATCAACCGCTGCACGGTCTTGTGGTTCACCGCCTGGCCCGACTGACGCAGCTCGGCTGTGATGCGCCGATAGCCGTAACGACCCTTGTGACGCTCATAAACGGCCCTGATGCGCGATTTCAAGCCCGCGTGCTTGTCACCGGTCTCCAAGACCTTAACTTGGTAGTAAAACGTGCTGCGCGACAAGCGCGCCGCGGTCAACAGAACCGGCAATGGGTAGTCTGGCCTCAGTTCGAGAACGGCTTGCGCTTTTTCTGCGCAGCTTGCCGATTGGCTCGAACCAAGGCCTCCAATTTTTTTAGGTAGGCTACCTCCGCGCGCAGTCGTTCAACTTCTTCACGCAACGCACGGTTCGAGCTGGCGCTGTCCGTGTCCAGCAGCTCTGAATTCTGCTTGCCAGCCTTCATAGTGACCTGCCCGGTTTCTCCGAGACATTGATTTCTAGGAAGATGGCTCCCGCCCGAAGAGGAGCCCATGAAGAAGAGTCGATTCACGGAAGAGCAAATGGTCACGATCCTGCGCGAAGCAGATCGCACCACGGTGGCCGAGGCCGCCAAGAAGCACAAGGTCAGCGACGCCACCATCTATGCGTGGCGCAAGCACTTCGGCCAGATGGAGGCAGCGGACGTCAAACGGCTCAAGGCCCTGGAGCTTGAGAACAGCCGCCTGAAGAAGCTGCTTGCCGAGCGGGATCTGGACATCGAGATCCTCAAGGAGATCAACACAAAAAAATGGTGAGCCCGCTGGCGCGGCGCGAGCAACTGGCCTTCGTGCGCGCACGGGGCCTGAGTTTGCGTCGTGCCTGCGGGCTGCTGGGCATGTCGCGGGCCACGCCCAGCTACGAGCTGCGCCTGCCGGCCAAGGATGCACCGGTGCTCGCGGCGATGAAGGAACTCTCGGCCTTGTACCCCCGCTACGGCTACCGCCGCATCCGCGTGTTCTTGCGCCGCCGTGGCTTCGAGTTGAGCTGGTCGCGCACGCATCGCTTGTGGCGCCAGGCGGGCCTGCTGGTGCCCAGGAAGCGCCCGCGCAAGCGCATCGCCTCGGTGCGCCCACGCATCCACACACCGTTCAAGGCCAACATGGTCTGGGCCTATGACTTCGTCTTCGACACCACGGCCAGCGGCCAACAGATCAAGTGCCTGACCGTCGTGGATGAATACACCCGCGAGTGCCTGGCCATCGACGTGGCGGGCGCCATTCGCTCCAAGCGCGTGATCGAGGTGCTGTCGCGCCTGGTGAGCCTGCATGGGGCGCCGCTGTTCATGCGCTCGGACAACGGGCCCGAGTTCGTCAGCCAGGCCATCCTGGAGTGGATCTCGGGCTCGGGCATCGCCACCGTGCTCAACGATCCGGGCAAGCCCTGGCAGAACGGCACCGATGAGAGCTTCAACGGCAAGTTCCGCGACGAGTGCCTATCCATCGAGTGGTTCCGCTCGCGCCGCGAAGCCGCTGTCCTGATCGAAGCTTGGCGCAATCACTACAACGAGGTGCGTCCGCACAGCAGCCTGCAATACTTGACCCCGGCGGAGTTCAAACAGCAACCCCGCCAAGACCTGCAACCCGCCGTCTTCTAGGAAAAACTGTCTCGATTAAACCGGGCAGGTCAATAGAATGCGCCTTTCTGCTGCCCTCGAGTGCCGCGGCACCGCCGCCATCGAAGGCGCGCCGCCATACGACAACCTGGTTCGGATTGCGAATATCGTAGATCGCAGCAACCTGCCGGCTGGAGAGCCTCTCACGATCTTGATGCGCCAGCACTTGGAGCTTGAAATCAGCAGTGTAGGCGCTGCGTTTTGGCTGCAGGCCGGCCACTCCGTGCAGCCGATAGTGGCTGACCCAAGTCCGAATCTTCTCCTCGGACACTGACCAACGCCGCGCGAGCAGCTTCGCGCCGCCGTCTCCAGCCAGAAAGCTCTCAACCACCTTGAGCTTGAACTTTGTTTCGTACTTCCTCATGGAACCCTTTGAAGTTTGTCCAACTTCTGGGGGTCAGTTCAAAGCCGGGGCGCTTCAGTCCTGCACCTTGTATTCAAAGCCCTTGCGCAGCCCCGAAGCTTCGAGGACACGCTCAAGGATGAGCTCGCCCCAGTTGCCCTGTGTCTTGGCCTGACCCTTCAACGCCTGCGTCAGGCTCTTGGCGTCTTCACTAAGCGCCTGGTTCAGAGCGACCAGCTGACGCACTTGCTCGGACAGAGCCGAGCGGTCTTTGCCCTCCTGGACGTAGACCTCTTCAACTTTGCCCTTGAACTCGGAAAGCTGAGTGCGGAGTGGGTCGAGAAGCTGCCCAAGATTTGTCTGGTTCTGCTCGGCGAAGCGCTTGGACTTCTCTTCCAAGATTTCACTAGCCAGCGTTTTGAACTGGTCGGACAGAGCATCACGCGCCTGGAGAAGCATCTGCAGTTTCTCCTCCGAGTGCGTCCGTTCATCGTCGGTGCGCGTGCGCAGCTCGGTCAGTTCAGTAGTCAACTCCGCGACGCGCGCTTCGGCGTTCGATGCGGCAGTCCGTGCGTCGCCTCCTTCTTGGCGAGTCAGGCCCAAGGCCTCGCGCTCGGCGGCCAGTTCGGCCGCAAGCCGTGCGATTTCGCTGCCGGTCGACTCTCGCACCCCAGCCAACTCGTCCCGCGCTGCGGTCAGCGCAGCCGACAGGTCGGTCAGCTGCTGCTCCAAGCCAGGGACGCGTAGCGCCTGCTGCTCGAGAGCGGCCTTCAGCTCGTTAGATTGTTGCAGCGCGCTGGATGCGGTTTCGAGACGCTGCTGTGTTTCGGAGAGCAGGGTAGTTTGTCCGCAAGCTGCTGACCGAGCTGGGTCGCGCGTTCAGCGTTCTGGCCATTCGTGGTCGACAGTTGACGCAACTCGGCCTCACGACCTTCGAGAGCTGCGCTCAACGTGGTGACCTCACCCTCCAGCGTAGGGACGCGGCGTGCTTGCTCTTCCAAGCTCGCTCGTGCTTCGTTCGATTGATGCAGCGCGGATGCTGTGGACTGCAGTTGCCCACGAGCTTCGTCCAGGTCGCGGTTCACGTCCGCGAGCTGCTGAGCAAGCTGCGCGGCTCGCTCCGAGCTTTGTGCGTTGGCGGTCGAAACCTGACGCAGTTCCGCTTCACGTGCCACGGCGGCGGTTTCCAGCGTCCCAATCTCAGCCTCCAGCGCCGGTACGCGCCGGGACCGCTCGGTCAACGTGGCGATTTCGTTGGAAGCGGTGTCCAGCTGGGAGCGCAGTGCCCCGAGGCTCTGCTTAGACGCCGAATGCTGTAGACGTTCGTCTGCCAGTGAAGCCGCCAGGCCATTGGCCCGCTCCGTCAGGGTGGCTAGTTCGCCTTGAACGCCTGCCTTGGCCTCTGTGGACGCGGCCGCAACCAGGGAAGCAGAGCGCCCTCGACCGGCAAACCAACCTACGACAAGCCCGACGAGAAGGGCTATAGCCGCGACACCGGCGAAGAGGAGAGGCTGGTTCATGGATGGTCCTGACAGAACACGAAGCTGTATAAATATACAACCGCTAAATAATTTCCTGTAGTCTTCAGCTGGCCGTCGTCCGCGAGAGGTGCAGGGCGGTGTAGGCGGCGTTCGCCTGACGGGCTATCTCTTGAGCGGCGGCTCGCTTGTCTGCAGCCAGCGCCGCCACGCGGCTCGGATGGGCCAAATCGACGAGCTTTCGACGAGCAAGCTCGATTGCCTCCCAAGAGGCCGTCGGGGGCACCTTCAACATCTGGTACGCCGCTTCTACCGAGAAGCTTGGCGAGGGCGCCGCGGGAGGCTGCGCACCGACCTGACCGGTCGGAGATGGCTTTGGCTCTCGCGGTACGGGGGTAGGAGGCGGTGGCACTACAGGAGGCCACAACTCAGGTTGAGGTGCGACCTTCGCCGCCGCAGGCTGCCGCGGTGGCTCTATGGAACGCGGGGCTGGCGGGGCAGCCGTGGAGAGCACCCGTTGCACCTTGTCCAACAGAGTCAGTGCCCGGGGCACCTGACGGTGCCGAAGTTCTGCTTCCAGTTGCTTGAGGACTCGAGCGTCACCTTGCGCGGCGCCGAACATCGCCTCCAACTCGGTGATGCCTTTCTGCATGAGAGGACGAGCCATGGGAGCCATGGGTTACGACGCCTCCAGCTCTTCGGCCGTGTCGGCCTCTTCAACACCAAAGGGGTCGACCTCCTTGCTGTGGACCCACACCGTGTTGTCCACGGACTCCGAGCCCAGAGGTTCGATTCCCAGGCGGTCGAGGGTCTCGACCAAATCAGCAAGGACTGCCTCGCGGCGACGAACGAAGCTCGAAGCGAAGCACCGCCAGAACGTCCAACCAGCGCGCTCGAGCACCCGCTGTCGCGCCATATCGTCTGACCACTGCCCTGGCCCGTGGAACCGGTCGCCATCGCATTCGATGGCAAGGCGGCGACCTTCGTTGCCCTCGACGACGAAGTCGATTCGGTAACCGCCGCATGGAACCTGCGGCTCGACACGGTAGCCTCGCTTCACGAGTTCGTCGAACATCTCGAACTCGAAGCCAGACTCGCACCGGTCCCGGAGAGCGAGCACCTTGCGGGCGTCCTGCCGGAACGGCTGTCGGAAGTGCCGGATGAGCCGAGAGTTCAAGGTGTCTTCGCCGAATGTCGACTCGGTCACGGACCTGAACAGGTACATCCGGTCGCGGGCGCGTGACAAGGCCACGTTGAACCGCTGCAGCATGTCGGCCTTGTGCTGTGCCGCGCGGTTGCTGGGGTCCAGCACCATGGACACCATCATGATGTCGCGCTCTCGGCCCTGGAACACCGGGGGCGGACCAACCGCAATCTTGCGGGCCAAGATGTCCGACGGCGCCAGTCGCTTGCTGACCAGCGCCTGGATGTAGGCAGCCTGCGTTGGCCCCATCAAGGTGACGACACCGATGGTCCTTCCATCGAATTGCGGGTCTGCCAGCAGCGCCTCGATTTCGTCGACGATGGCCTTCGCTTCGGCAGGGTTCGTATCTCCCTTGCGGTAGCCGCCCTTGACGTAAACGTCGATTAGCGGAGGGTCCAGCCGTTCGTTCGCCTTGGGCAGTCGCAAGGGGCGGATGTCCCCTTGATAGAACTCCCTGTTTGAGAACTCGATGATGGCCGGAACGCAGCGGAAATGCTCCTTGAGCATCACCGAGTTACCAGCGAAGACAACCTTGGCCAAGTCGTAGATGGACTTGTCCGGCGTCATCTCAGAGCCGTGCGGCTGGTTGTTCAGGAAGCGGTTGCTGAGCTCTTTGATTTTTTCTTCTGCGGTGCCGACCGCCGACGGAGACACCTGCTTGTGGTCGCCCACGACAAGAAGTTTCTTGCCGCGCAGCAGAGCTGGCAGTGCCCAAATGTCCGACTGGGATGCCTCGTCGACGATGACGAGGTCAAACAAACCGATTTCGGGTGGCAGTGTCTCGGACACTCGCCAATGAGGAAGCACCCAGCAGGGTACCGCCTGATAAGCCCGCAGCATCGCTGCGCGGGCAGTCGCTCGGTGACGGATGGCGCGGACGCCGGTACCGGAGCCCATTGCTTGCACAGCGTTCAGGTACGCCTGCAGCGCCTGCCGAACGTTGTCAGGCGAATTGTTGAAGACGCCCAGCCACGTCTTCTCAGCGACCAGGTCCTGGTACGTCCGGGCCAGCGCCGTGGTGAGTGTCTTCCTTTCGGCAAACAATTCCCGCAGCTTGCGATGCCCGTCGATGCGCTCGAGGAATATGACGGCCAGCCGCCAGTTCCAGGCGTCCAGCCAGGTGGCGGGCGTTAGCGGGTCGTGGTCGGGGGAAGCTGCGGCAGTGCGCACACGAGCGCCCCAGAGTTTGGCGCCGGCGGCCTGCAGCGCTGCTCCGACCCGGCCAATCTCGTCGAGTGCCGGGCGCAAGGCAGTCAGCCGCCTCAGCTCGTCTTGCAGCGCGCCCCACATGGTTTGCAGCACAGCCTCATCAGCGGTCGCTCGCCCCAGGTTGTTCGTCAGGAACTCGCGCAGCTCGTTCACCATCCCACCACTACGGCCTTCGAGCTTTTGTATGAGCTCTTTGACGCGCTTCATCGCGTAGGCCAGCCGGCCCTTGTCGACGTGCGCCTGCAAGCTCTCCGAAATCGTCTTTAGGAATGGCTCATCTTCGTCGACGAGTCGGTCGGCAATCGGCCTGCCGAACACCGCAGCAACGCGTCCGGTGATGTGGGCGTCGAACTCGAATACGAGCTGGCGAATATCGTCGACATGGGCTTGGTCCAGCGCGAGCTTCTTGAACCCAACCTCGAAGCCCTCCGCTGGTTCGAGACCAAACTCCTCGGACATCGAGTTCCAACGGGCGACAACCTTGCGAGCCTCGCTTCGCCAGTCCAGCATGCGCTGGACTTCGCTCCACTCAGCCTTTGCCGCTGCTGCCGGCGCCGTGCCCAAGACGGTGACCGCCGCAACGAGTTTGCGAGCGTCGCCGCTGCCGAAGGGCAGGGCGAATGCGCTCTTGCCCGAGACCATGCGTGCCACGGCTTGCTTGAAGTCAGCGTTGAGTTCTGCGTCAGCCGGGACTTGCACCGCCTTCGATACGAGCTGACGTCGCGTAGCCTCAAGTTGCTGGACCTGCTGGCAAGTCTCCAGCAGCGCCGTGAGCAGCGGGTCGTCAGGGTGCATATCAGCCATGCGTTGGCCCAGCGTCGTAAGCCACGACAAGCCCGGGCTCTTGAGCTTGCTCTTGCAGGCCACGCGCGCGTCCAGGAAGGCCTGCAACTGCTGCGCCTTCTCGAACGTCTCGAACCGAGAGTCCACCAACCGGAGAATGCTCCCGTGAGCAACATTCGCTTCGATGGACCGGGCCTTCACCAGGTCGCGGTGCAAGCCCTGCAGTTCTGACCAAGCGGGGAAGTCGTCCGGAGAGGGCAGGGAGGCACTCAGGTACAGGATGTCTTGGCCCGCCTTCATGCGTGCGTCGCGCAGCGCCGAGATGTCTGCATCCCCGAATGGCAGCTTGTCCCCCGCGGCCGTCGGCTCGTCATCAAACCATTGATGCTTCTCAGCGTCCTGAAGCACGAGTTTCGCCATCTCCTCCGGCGTCACCTCCCGTCCTTGGAAGATGTAGTTGCGCATGTGCTTGGACGCAAACGCCGCGACTGTCTGGTCGACGTTGGCAATCTTTGCGTGCAGCTGGTTCAGCTTCTCTTCAGCGGCTGAGATTGCGGCCAGAGCTCGTGTCGGATTGATGGATGCGACTTCGGATGCGATGGTTTGGATCGAGTGCTCGAACTGCTTCATGCCGTCGCGCTCGTCGGAGAGCAGGGAAACGCTCAGCGGACGAATGCGCTCCGGCAGCTTGTCTTGGAGAACTGCCAGAGCAGATTCGCCCTTGGCGGTGACAAGAACACGCTTCCCGTTCGCAAGATAGTGGGCTACGACGTTCGCAATCGTGTGCGTCTTGCCGGTGCCAGGCGGCCCCTGAACGACGACTCCGTCGTTGCTCTCCAGCTTCTGGATGATGGAAACCTGCTCGTCGTTGTACGGCATCGGGAAGTACAACTCGAAGGCACCCGGCTGGCTGTCGCTGGAAGACAGGCCCCGAAACGGCTGTTCAGGTCGCACCTTGACCGACGAGTCGCCGTGCTCGACGAAGCTGCGAATGACGCCGGGCAGTGTTGTCGCTGCCTCAACGCTCTTTTTAAGGCGGCGCACGTCCTCCAGAAAGATGTCTCCGGAGCGCTTCCGTCCGAACAGCACCCAGGTGTTCGTAATCTTCAGCTTCTCAGCGGGCGTCGGAGGCGTCACATCATCCGTTCTCACCTCGTAGGCCCCCGAGGGGTCGAGGTGACCAACCGCGGCCTTCAGCACCCCATCGAAGGTGGATGCTTCGAATGGGTTCACCCGGTGAGCACCCGTGGCCAGGCTGCTCCGCCAGAAGGCGTCCAACTGTCTGACGCCAGGAAGCTCCATCTCCGCGTAGCAGTCCGCTTCAAGGCGCGCTTCGACGTCGCGCGGGCGAACTTCGAGGTCGAACGTCTTCTCGTTCAGCGCGATTTCGCAGGATTGGACAAAGAGAGGGTGCTTGACGGGTGTACCAAACCCTTCCTTCTTCCACGCGGCGAAACCAATTCCCCACACCAACTCGAGCGCAGTTTCGGCGCCGTCCGACGCGATGGCTTGCTGGAGAGCAAACAGCTGGTTGTAGCGAGCAATCGTCTTGCGGCGAGGACGCTCCGCCATAGCCCAGGGCTTCCATTGGTTTTCCACGTACCAATCGAACAGGGCCTGGACCTCCGGGTGGTCTCGCAGCCGCTCGCGGCCCACCTCGCGCTTGCCCTCGTACTGAACGACTTCGTTCCTTAGTTCGGGGCTCTTTTCTGGCGTCTTGGGGAGAGTAATCCACAGCTTCAGCGTCTCATCGGGTTCAGGCGCGGCAATTTCTTGGAGACGAGGAAGCCGCAGCCATACGTCGTCACCTTCCACCTGCAGGTTGAACTGCAGCTCTGGAAGGCCCTTGAGCTCGTGCTGATGGGCGACGAAGTAGTCCGTCGGGACGGAGAAGGCTGGTTTAGTTTTGAGTTTCTCGACCTGCTCGATGTAGGTGAGAAGGTCGAGTACGCGCGGCGCGGCTTCGTTCAAGTGGTTGCTCCCGATGAAGGCGCCGACGTTTCGGACGGGACAAGCTCATCCAGCCCCTGCTTCTTGCAGTAGTCGAACAGCAGGCTTTCGAGCATGTTGGTCATGCTGCGATGCTCGTGCTTTGCTGTGGCTTCAAGTAGGACTTTGAAGCGCTGCGACACCCGGAAGCTGACTGCGACGGTTTTTTCGGCGGCCATTTTTTCTTCGTTCTGTATAGAAGAGCACGATACACGAACGGTTACGGCTTGCAACATCTCGCCTCCCTGTTGCCGCGCGCGGGCCCCCTAAACCAATGGTTAGCTGTACCGCCCGCCGGGTGCAGGACTGCCGCTCTCTACTCGCAGGCAACGCTCATAAGGGCAGTCCGCGACGGGAGAGGAAGAGAAAAAGGCGCCATCGGTGGGCTGTGCCTCTGTTCGATACAAGCGTCGGGGCTACACTGTGGAGCAGTAGCCGCCCGCCGGCTCGCCCGCCCACAAGGCTAAGCCGTTCGCGGCAGCGTGAGACCCAGAGTCCTGGTTCGACCTCAATGGTCACAGTGGCTCGATGTGTGGGCGCATCGCGTCAAGGTGACCTTGGACTTGAACCATGGCTACTTCCCTCACTTCCGCTCGCATCGAGCAGCTCAAGCGCGCCGCCAAACGCATGGTGCGCGAGCAATCCATACCCCTCCACGAAGCGCAACAGCAGCTGGCCGAAGCCAACGTACAAGAATTGGTCGCTGCTGCAGAAGCACGCTCTGCCCGAGTCGGGCGCCAAGCCTGTGGCGACGCCGACTCCGCCGTCGGCGCGAGTCATGGGCTCGAGGGACCACTACTACCTCCACGGCGACCAGCACGCCGAACATCCGACGAAGTTCTTCTGCCGCTCCTGCGATGAGTTCGTAGACTCGGACCACTTCTTCGCAAAGCACGACCAGCGTGAGACGCTTAAACGCGCACTTGACGCAATCAACCGCTGGGCCACTCGGGAGCCAGAGCAACAGGCGCGCAGGCCGCTCGGCGCTCCGAACATGCTGGAAGCTCCTGCTCGTGCCCAGGCCGCCGCGCACGAAGCATCGCGCAGCCCCTTTTATCGCTGGCTTGAGCGCCAGAAGGGACGGAGCAGCCCGACCGGCGACATCGCACGGGAGATCCTCGGCGACGAGGGCTTCCCCGTGACCGCGAACACCTACGAGGCAGCGGAAGACTACCTGCACTCGCAGTTCGCATCGAGCGCTGCCGTCAAGGCTTTGAAGGGGGCCTGGCGCTCATTCCAGGGTGCGCAGAGGCGGACGAAGTCTCCAGAAGTCGCAGAGGGCAGCGTGCGTTGGCTCGACGAAAACCGGGGGGCGCTCGAAAGCTCCAACCAGTTCGCAGAGCAGGGCTTGCCGCTCGAACGCCACCGGAACTTCTGAGGCCGCCTCCGACAGGGCCGTGTCGGTCCGACAAGGTCTTGTCGGAACTGTCAGAACGGCGGGCGGGGGCCCGCCGGCTTGACGGAGCTCTGCGATTCCGGCTACCTTAGCGGCTAACGCAAGTTGCCGCGTGTCAGCGTGTACACCGAGCGGGCCCCGGCCCGCAAGGCATGGCAAAGGCAGCAACCCACATTCACACCCCGTGTTTCCACACCGGAGCCGGGACAACGCACACCGTCCGTCACGGCTTCTTCGGTATGGAGACATGCAATGTCCCTTGCTTCCCCTATGCTCTCGGCGGGTCGACCGCTGCAGGAACAAGCTCTCGCCCTTCTGGCCTTTTTGGCCGCGCGAGACAACGTCATCACCACCCCGCAAGCCGCCGCGGCTCTGGACGGTCTTCTTGAAGAACCAAAACAAGCCGCCAAGGAGCTACGGCGCCGCCTGAAGGCACTCGGGGTCAACATCCAGCACACCCACGCCTTGAAGGCTGTGGCCGAAGCGCGCGGCACTGGCGGGCACCTCGGCTTGGGTGAACGCCTGCAATACGACGTGGCGTCGTGGTCCCCGGACGCGGCCATCAGCTGCGAGCGGGTGCGGCTGGCCAGCTTCGCGGCCGCGGCAGATGAGGTTTGCAAGCGAATCCGCGAGAACTACGAGGACGATCCGCCGTTCGGAGCGCTGCGCGTCCAAAGAGACGAGTTGCTGTTCATCGGAACAAGCGCGGCGACCGGCTCCTTGTGGAAGGTGCTCCTGGTCCCGGTGCAACCAAACGGCAAGGAGGGGGCTTTCCGCGAGGTTAGCCCGTTGGAGCGCCTGGCCGAAAGACATCGCCGGCTGGTCGAAGGGAAGCTCGGTGGGTGGCTCGACGGGACATATGAGGTGGGCAGAGCGGTGAGGGCGAACGAGGGCGCGACGCTCGACGCGAAACTGCGCACGGACTTGTTCTTCGCGGACCAGCTCATCTTGGAACCCGTTCAACCCCTTCTGCACGAGCTGCCCGCAGGAGCTCCCGCTGACGTCCCTTGGAGCCCGAGAGCGCGGCTGACACAGGCTCAGTGGGAGGACTTCGGGAAGCGCTACGCGTTCTTCGCCCGTCGGCACCCCGAGACGTCCCTGGCCGAATGGGTGCGCAAACTCCTCAGCTCGGCCGGCGCTGCTCGTTTCGAGCCGATGCCTCATCAATTCGCCGCTTCTCGAAAACGCTCTTGCTACGGCGCAAGTGAGCTGGGATAACCTGCTATTCGAATTTCCGCTGGACGATGACGCCAGGCACGTCGCAGACCTCAAGGCCGGCCGCGCTTGCCTCGATGCGATTCATGTCGTGTCGGCCGAACTGGGTCTGGACCCGAACGACCTGATGGTGCAGCAGCGGGTGACCCCTCGCGTCCCGCTACCCCACCATACTGACCTGGCGCTGTGGCTCAGCCGCATGGACGCAGTAGTTTCGCAGCCTGAAGGCGCGCCTGCAGTGGCATCAGGCCTGGTAAACAGGCTGAAGGCCCTGTGTCCCTTGCCCTATGAGAAGCGCAGGGATTGGGGCGACCGACCGCCATCGGAACTCGAGGCGCTCAACCAGGAAATCCGTTTCGCTGGCCTCATGGTCTGCGCGGGCATGGGAACGCGGTTCGTCCAGGACTTGCCGAACGGCCGCATTCGGCCGGCGTCGGTCTCAGTTCTCGAGTTCGACTGGCAGGTCGACGTGCTGACGCAAGGAGGCCAGCTTGAGCCCGAGAACACCTTCATGACCATCGGGCCGGAACGCGACCCGGTGACGCCCGAGTGGCTGGCGCGCTTCAACAAGCCGCGCTTCACCGCCAGTGACCTGCTGCGCTACAGCGACATGGTCCACGAGACCATTGGCGAAGATGACGACGAGAAGGACCGCTTTATGACGAAGGTCTTCGCTGGCATCAAGGTGTTCAACCGCGACCCCGAGAAGGCGCACTCGGCGCCCGTTCGCATGGAAGCGCTGTCCAGGCTCATCAAGAACGAGCCGATGGAACCGTGGGTGCGCAAGAGCCGCAGCAAGCCCGACGAAGAGGACACGCTAATGATTTCAGAGGCGGCATTCGAGGCGACAGCGCGATGCGAACTCGTGGACGTAGCGGGTAAACCCGGTTTTGACCGGCAGGCCTTCTACATGCTGTGCGTTAAACACGCTCGCAAGTACAGCTGACAACGAGCATCCGTTGCCGATTCCAGACAGACGCCGCGCCGATATAGCACCTATGGCATTTAGGCGCGGTCTTCACCTGTTTGGAGGTTGAGCGGCATTCCCAAGCGCAATATAAAGGCAATACCTGAACCCGAGGGAGGGCGCCGTGGTGCGTGTGAAGACCAAGACGGAAGTGGCGACCATCAAGCTGACGCCCAATTGCCGGCGTGCCTGGGAGGCTGCTGCCGCGAGTGAGCGTCGCTCCCTTGCCAACATGTTCGAGGTCGCACTCCTCGAGTACTGCGAGCGTCACGGCGTCGAAGTGCCCGCGCCTGTCAAGGCGGCCACCACGGCCAAGAAATCTGCAGCGAAGAAGTCCGCCGTGAAACGGGTGGCAGCAGCATGAGGCGACGCCGTCTTCAGGTGCACCCCACGCGGCCGCTACACGGGAGAAATACTCCATGAGTCAACCCGTGTTCTTCGAGGCCGAACGCAAGCGCTTCTTCCGACCGCTGAACAGCTCCCGCCGGGAGCTCGTCGTGGCGTGCCTGCGCGCGCTGTACGAGCGCCTGCACGGTCCAGCTGCCGACTACGCGCACACGATGACGCGGGACTCGCTGCGCGAACTACTCATGGCCGTCGTGCGAGACAACCCCGACCGGCTTACCGCCGAGGCTGAACAGGACGAGTTCAGCAGCGCCGACGGCGAGCCACTTCAGCTGACGAACCTGCTGATGCGAGCGCTCATCACTGACGGGTGGCTGGAACAGTTCGCCGACCGACACGGCCTGGTGACGGCATTTCGGTTTTCTCGTCCGGGCAAGCTGTTCGCCGAAGCGCTGTGGACGCTCGACCGCCCGAGCCGAAGCCGGCAGCGGAACATGCGTGGCTGCCGCAATGCCTTGGACGCGGCGCTGCAGCCGCGTGGCGATGCCCACGACCTCGTCGACGCCTACGAGTACGCCGAAAAGGTCATCGAGGACCTGACAGAAGGCATCGACTACTTTCAGGAGCTGGTGCGCCACTTGATGCAGACGGCATCAGTGCAGCACCAGTGGAGCGAATTCGTCGAGTTCCTCGACCGCTTCCAGCGCGAGTACTCTAAGCAGCTGACGGCGGACAACGCCATGCTTAATCGGCAGGCCATCCGCCATAACCTGGAGCGACTGCGCCAGGTGAACGATGCGAAGTTCCGCCGGATGGACGAACAGCTCCACGACATCGCCCATTGGGCAGTAAAGGAGCACGCGGGTTCCACGGTCTACGAGTGGCTTCTCAGGCGCATCGAGGCCATCGTCGATGCAGCCTGCGAAACCAAGCAGCCAGGCTTCCTCAAGGCGATGGAGACCTACCTCAAGCGTGTCAACGGGCTGGCGATGCAGTCGCTGATGCTGCGAGCGGGGCAGACGCGCCACGCCTACCTACAGGGCATCCAGCGGGTGGCCCAGACGGAAGACCGCGAAGCGCAGGACCGGCTTCTTCTCCACTACGGCGCGCACCTGGCGAGCGCTGAGGTACGGCTGCTCGACCCAGCGAGCTTCAAGCTGCGAACTGTGACGCAACGACGCAAAGCCGTCACCGTCACCATCCGGCCGCGAACCACCCGCGAGGAGCGCCTCGCTGCCGCAGTGGCTCGCGCCGAAGCCGAGGCTTTCTCGCTCCCCAATGAACTTGTGGCTGAGGGCCTGCGGGCGGACCTGCGCATCTTCCGCCACCCGGTGAGGCTGTCCGCCTTGCCGACAGAGAGCGCAGAAGACGTGCTCAAAGCAATGCAGGCGGTTGAAGCCGCACGGGCCAGTGGAAGTGACTTCTCAGTGCGCAGGCTGCCGACGCGCATGGACAACCCGGCCTATTCCGGCAGCGACTACGAAATCGACCTGAAGAAATGAACCTGTCCACCGTCGTTCGCGACCAGCTGGCGCTGGTCAACATGAAGCAGGAGCGCTTCCGGGAATTGGTCATCCGGCTGTTCTCCTATGGCGTCATCGTCCGCGACGAGGACCGCACGGAGCAGGCGCTGTATGACGATGCGAGGCGCATCCAACAGCTTCTCGAAGACTACTTCGACCTCGCCGGTTTCCTGCTTCATCACGACACCACCAACCAGTTCTATCGGCTCTACGCGCCAGGTGCTGTCGTCGATGGCCTGCCGGAGGATTCGCACGAAGCCGTGCCGGCGCTGCGCGCTCGCGTCTCGGCCGACTTCGTGGCCGCAGCCCTTGCCCTGCGTTTCCTTTACCAGAACAAGCTGAACTCCGGCGACATTCAACCGCAAGGCGAAGCTCTTATTGGGTTCGAGGAGTTGGCCGTGGCTCTGCAGACACAGCTCAAGCGGCAACTTCCGAACGGCTCGACCGAGAAGATGCAGTTGCTCGCAGAACTGCGCAAGCACCGCCTGCTGAGCTACTCGCCAACCTTCAGCATCGCGGACGAAGACGCGCTACTGGCCATCCGGCCGACCATCCTTGGCGTCGTTTCCAACGACGCGATGAGCGCAGCACTCGATACGGATGGTGTCGTCGAGCAGGTGACGACCGTCGGCGAGGAGGCCGCATGAAGCTTGACCGTTTGGTGCTCGTCAACTGGGGGCAGCTGCCTCCGGGGGACTACGAGCTTGGCAACATGACGCTGCTCACCGGTCCTACCGGCGCCGGCAAGTCGACGATGCTCGATGCTTTGCAAACCGTCATGACGGCGTCGTACCAAGGCATCGTCGCGTACAACCCTGGCCAAGAAGAGACGCACGGCACAGGGCGGCGCGGCAAGACCAAGCGCACGCTGGAGTCGTTCATCTGTGGCGCCGAGTACAGCCTCTTCTCACGACCCGATGGGGCGCACGGATGTGTGGCGGCGGTCTTCCGCCCAGAGGATGGCGAGACCACCGCCAAGCCGTTCACTGCGGTCGTCGCCGCGGCAGCTCGGGTTGATGGGCAAGGGGAGCGCAGGGTAGCCCGCCTCGAGCGGCTAGAACTCATCATCGTCGACGAGGAGGCGTTGAGCGTCGCCGACTTCCTCAAGGATGCCCAGCAAAGCGAGTGGGTCGCCGTCGAAGACTTGGTCAAACGCCTGAAGGCGCGTTACCGCAAAGTCACGTCCTTCGACAGCCACAAGAAGGACTACCTCTGCGCACTCTACGGTCGGTTCCGCGGCCGCACGTCGGTGACCTGGGACGAGACCTCTAACGCCGCCAAGGCTTGGAGCCAGTCCATCGCCTACAAACCCATCGGGTCGGTCCACGACCTGGTGCGCGATGACATCCTCGAGTTCGACGGAAAGTTGCTTCAGGAGAGCATCTCGCGTATCAGCGAACTCATGCGTCAGGTGACCAGCCTGCGGGAGGAGGGTGAGCGCCTCACGGCCACCGTCACTCGATTGAAAGAGCTGAAGGTTGCCATCGACGATACCGCCAGCTCCTTTGAAGAGCAGGTGCAGTACGACCTCTTGCTGGCCCGAGTACATCTTCGCGACGACGACGCCCGCATCGACGAAGAACGCCGCAAGATTGCCAAGGACGCTGAAATCGAGGAACGAAACCTCGCGCTTATCACCACCTTGTCGACCCAGTGGGACAACCTGGACAGAAGTCGGGTGCAGCTGACTGCGAGTTTGCAAGGCATCGCAGCACACGGCGTGAAGGAGCGACTGGAGCTGCAACTGCGCAACGCCACCGGCAACGCTCGCAAGGTGTTGGACGACCTGGTCAAGGGACTACGTTCCGCGGCCAATCTGGACAGCGTGGCCAGGCAGCTTGCTGGCAAGGAAATTCCCAAGGAGTTCAACCGCCTGCTACCAGCCGTCGAGGCCGTAGCCAGCGCCTATGCGAAGACGGAGCTCGGCCATCTCGCCGACCTTGTGAAGACCGTCCATCGTGTCGTTCAAGCGCCCTCGCTCGTCCCGAACGAGCTGCTGGAACTGTGTGAGCAGTTCGAAGGCCTGAATGGCGCGCTTGCTGGCGTATTCAAGGCGCTGGTGGGTCCTCTGGACAGTGTTTCAATGGCCATCGCTGCCGATGAAGCGTCACTGCAGACGCGCATCTCCGCAGAGCAGAAGATGGTCCGTGACCTCGCCGCCGCTAAAGCCAACATGGCCGGCGGCGGCGGCAACTACGACCCAGCCACGACCTATGCCCTGAACCGCATCCGCCAAGAGCTGCCAGAAGCGTCAGTGCTCGTCCTTTGCGACCTTGTGGAGCCGGTACCAAACTCGAAATGGCAACCTGCCATCGAAGCCTACATGGGCATGGCACGGCTGAACTTCATCGTGAAGCCGGAATGGGAAGCGCGAACCATCGACTTCTTGCACTCCATCAAGTCCAAGTCTCGTGTCATCCAGGGCAAGCTGTGCATGCGGCACGCCAACCCCGCCACCGTTCCGCAGGACTCGATGATTCACGAGCTGCAGACCAACCATCCAATCGCCCGGGCTTATCTAGTGGACCAGTGGGGCGGGGTGGAGAAGGTTGCTAGTTCCGACGAGCTTCGAGAAGTCCACCGTGGCATCACGATTGACGGTAAGGCAGCGGGCTCTCGCACGATGTATCCGACGGAATTCAGGGAGCTGGTCTTCGGCCGCGCCGCTCGTGAGAACGCTCTCCAGCGGACGATTGCCCAGTTGGAAGCGGCGGAGAAGCGCCTGGATGACCTTCAGAAGCTTCAACAGACGCTGGGTGACGTGCGGACGTTGCTGGCAACGGTTAGGGAGCCGAACTTCGACCCTGACCCGCTGCTGAACTACGCGGTGGAAATCGACCAAGCCCAGAGAGACCTGAGCCAGCTTGACCTCACTGAGGTAAATGAACTGGAAACGCGTCTGACCGAACTGCAGCGTCAACTGGCCGCTGTGGCGAAAGACCGAAAGGACGCGGAGAACGCCATCGCGTTGGCCAACGACCGGACCATCAAGTCGGAAGAGGTTATCAAGACGGTGCAAGGGCGCCGTGACGACCGACTGCGTGAGCTGGAACGACAGATTGGTCGGCTCAAGCAGGTCTGTGAGCTAAACCCTGAGCGCACCTACACCGTGCTGTCCGAGCAGGTGACAGAGCTCCTGACCGTGGTGTCAGTCAACGAGGTGATGGCCCGAAGGGAAACACTTCGGAGCTTGCCGGCCATGCGCATCGGGGAAGTTCGGGAGCGTCTTAGCGAGCACCAAAGCCTGGCCAAGACCGAGGAACGCTTCCAAACCCACCTGCCTTATTCGCACGAAGGCGAGGGTTTCGACCCATGCTACGGGCCGCTTGTGCAGCTGGGACGTGCCGTTGGCTCGTTGCACGCAGACCTCGAAGGTGTGGGCCTCTACAACAACCGCAATGAGGTAGGAAAAGCAGAACGGTCCTTCCACGACGTCTTCACCAAGCAGTTCTGCGTCGAAATCAAAGCCAAGGTCGACGACGGTGTCCGCACGCTGCGGCACATGAACGCTGAGCTGCAGAACCTCAAGTTTGGGACCGACCGCTTCACCATCGACTGGTCCAAGTGGGAGCCTGAGTTCGAGGACTACTACGGCTTCTTCAAGGCGGTGGCTGAGTTGGCCGACTCTCCCGACACGGTGGACCTGTTCGCAGAGACGACGCTTTCCGACAAGCACCAAGCGGTGCGCGACCGGCTGGTGAAGCTGCTGCTGGACAAGGACCAGGAACGCGCCGAACGCGACCTCCTGCGCATTGCCGACTACCGGAACTACCGCCGCTACGAAATCTGGAACGAGTCCGACAGTGGCGGTCGCATCGCGTTGTCCACCTGGGGCACCGGCTCCGGCGGTCAGTTGGAGACGCCCGCATATATAGTTCGAGCCGCGGTGGTGACCAATCGGATGAAGCTCTTCGACAGGGGGCCAAGTCTGAAGCTGCTTGTGAGCGACGAGTCGTTCTCGCGCATGGACGAGTTGCGCGCTCGAGCGGTGCTTCGGTACCTCCGTGACAGCTTGGGCCTGCAGCTCATCAGCGCCATGCCGACCCGCGGCGCCGGCGGCCTGCGTCCTGAGTTTGACCGTGAGTTCAGCTACAGCCGCGCCGGTGTCGACGAGATGAACGGCGAACTCGACTTCATCATCGAGTGCGACGAGCGTCACTTCAAGAAAGACCGGATGCGCGAGATGTGGGAGGCCCATCGCGAGAAGGCCAGGGAGCAAGCGCGCTTGGCTTTTGAAACGAAGGAGCCTGCGCCCGCAGTGCCGCAGCCTGGCGACCTGTTCATGCCAGGGGCACTTGCCAATGCAGCACCTGCAAGCTCCGCGGAGGCCGCACCTTGAGCGAGCGCGCTCCGCTCTGGCTGCAGGGCGCTGATATTCAGCAGCTGCTTAACCTGTTGGTTGACCGGCTCGACAGTGCGGACCAGCGGGGGACGCGTGCGCAGTCAGTGGCGCTCGGCGCCAAAACCTGGCCGGCCCTCTACGACGCGCCATTTGAGTCAGCAAAGGAGACGCTCTGGGAACACCTCGGCGAGATCGTGCGGTGGGGCTGGTTGGCAGTCAAACCTGATGGCGTAACCAAGCTGCGCTCCGGGTACGACCGGGATCCGCGTGTCACAGTCCTCGATGAAGCCGCCCTGCGAGCAGCCGTTGGCCGGCCCGAGCGAGTTCGAAGTGCCTCTGAACGGTGGAGAGAAGCCGTCTTCGCAGGCCTGGCGGCCTCGGAGGAGGTCAAACGCCAGGTCGGTGAGTTCTGCATCGACATGCCCGACCGCACGGTGGACGAGGTCGTAGCCCGCCTGAACGAACTGCCTGCCTTGAGGAACAAGTCTCTGCTGCTTCGCGAGGTTTCCGCTCAGCTGTTCTGGGGGATGTCCAAGGTTCTGGACAAGCGCCAGGCGTTGGTTGCCGCGCTGCTCGGGCTTGACGACTGTCCCTTCCCGGAGTCGCCGGTGCAACTGCAGGTCTACCTGCCCTCAGCCGGCTTTCGCGGCGTCCTTTTCATCGAGAACCTGATGACGTACGACAGGGCAGTACGTTCCACCAGCCCGGAGTTTGACGGGCTGGCCCTGGTGTACGCCTCCGGTTTCATGGGTAGTGCTCAGCGGCTGCGGACGCCCGACGGGTGCTCGTTGTTCTTCTCCGACCGCGGCGGCAACGCGCGAGACCTGCGAGATGGGTTCAAAGCATGGCTCTTCGGCAAGGGCGCCCAGCCGGCGTACTTCTGGGGAGACTTGGACTGGTCGGGCCTACGCATCCTCGCGGCGATGCGGTCCAGCTTCCCTGAACTGACGGCGTGGCAGCCTGGTTATGGGCCGATGCTGCTGGCGCTGCTGGCCGGACAGGGGCACTCGCCGGAGGCGGCCGAGAAGCAGGGGCAGAAGGCCATCGCGAGCACCGGTTGCCCGTACGCGGACGACCAGCTTGTGCCTCCGCTCCGGCAAACCGGTCGCTTCGTTGACCAAGAACTGTTCAGGCCGTAGCTCCCTCGCATGGCCAAATCAATCAGCCGCTTCTTCAGCGACCTTGGGCTTCCACTGAAGAACATCCGATGGTCCTGGGGCGCCACAGCAGGCTCGACGCTGCTGCTTCGCACCTGGTCGGATGAGTTCACCAGGCATGGCGGCGTGCGTCGGGTCAACGGTGTTGCGAGAGCCGGCCGGTTACCGTGCTGGAGACTCCTACGGCCTCGACGAGTGCTACCGGCAGCTGGAGGCAGTGTGGGCTGGAGGGGTTGCCGCGTACACCGTGATGGCCACTGTCAAGGACCCCACGGTGCGTCCTCGAGAAATCAAGGAATACCGGGACGACGGGGTGTTCTGCATCGACCGGCTTGAAATGCGTCCAGACGGCAAGCTGACCGCAGTACTTGGTGACTTCGTGCCGCTGCGCGAGCTGGCAGTTCATGCGCAGACGTTCAGAATCGCAGCCGGAGAGGGTCCGCTTCCGGCTGACGCCTCCATGAAGACAGGTGTCTCGACGGACGCCTTCCAGCTCGAGATTCCGGCAATGCGGACTTTGTTCGAGCAGGTGTGTCGCTCCAGGGGCACTTTGACGTACACCGAGGTGATGGAGCGCTCCGGATTGACGTTCTACCCGCTGACCACCGCACTGGGCCGCCTTGGCCATGACTGTAAGCGAGAGGGCGAACCCATCATCACGGCCATCGTCGTCGACGCCAAGACCCGCAGATGTGTCCGCATCCCCTACCTACAAAAGTGGCTCAGTTTCCGGTCGGCGCCAACAGACGATGAAGTGGAGGCCGCGCTCCCGTGCCTCGAGGTGGGCCCGGACGCCTGCAACGCTGCACTCGTCAGTGAGAGCCAGCGCCGAGTAGCGCTTCTCTGCCGCCCGCTCCACCAATTCTTCGGGCTGCGAGGCCCCGACAAGGAACGTGAACGCCGAGCGGCAGTGCAGCTCGGCATAGGGCGGGGGGTCGTCGCCCGGCTTCCGCCCCGCGAGCTCATCGAAGTCCATGATCCCCAGGTCCCAGGGCTCGTCGTTGGGCGCATGCGTGAACCCTGCGACGCCGCCAACACGTGGCCAGCCGGTGCCAGCTGAGCGATGACCTGGCGCATCGCGCCGCAATTGATTGCGCGTCCCTGTAGGCCCCTACGGACCGAGATGTCCGCTCCCGAGGTGACCGATCGGTCGTTGTCTTGCCGTCCCACACGCTCCACGATCGCTGTTTCAACAGCCTTGATTTCGTTGGACTGAATTCGATGTCGTGTTCGCCTCCATCTTCTTCCTTGATTTCGGCATCTCGAACAGTGCAACGTTTCGTTATTAACGTTTGCAACATCTGCGATGCTGAATTCGCTGCGTTTTTCGTCGCACCTTTTTGCCACGTTTCGTTGATGCGGTTCGTTATTAACGATCTGTTGAGCGCGCCGGGAATTTGGTACTTCAAATTCAACGAAAAAGAACATGCGTAAAAAACCCCGGTTTTGAACTGACTCAAAACCGGGGTTCAGCGTTTGAAGTTGATTTCAAACGTTCAGTGCAGCGTCCTCGGCACCGAAGGCAGGGCAGTCAGGACACGGCGCGCTTGGCCGTCGGCAGCCGTTCCGAGGTGCTCACTCCACAGCGCGGTGCCGGGAATGACCACAATCTCTATACGTACATCGCCGATCCATACCCAGTGCCGCACGCCATGGCGGATGCGCCCAATCGCGTCCTCTTCTGGGCACGTCCACAGCCTGCCAGACGGGTCAAGCGCCCCGATCAGCGCCACTCCTGGGCGTCCCGGGTCTGTATGCCTCGTGGCATAACGAACATCTACATTCATGATTCAAGAATGGTTAGGGGAAAAGGGTCTGGCTTGACCTACCGAACCATGCGACACTGGCAACGCAGGAATTATTGCTCAGTGCAGTGGTTCGCCTCCCTTCGCCACGACGGGAGCAGATGAAGGGACGGGCGCGTGAGACCGCCTGCTCCCAACATCTGGACGCTCTATTCAATGGGTTAAAAAGCGGTCCGGCGTGATTCTAATGCTGCCCGCGAATAAATGGGAAGCGATCGGGCCAATTCGGGCCGATTTGAATCCGATGACCAATCAATAAGGAAGCGGCTTTTTGGCTTGGCGTCGAGGAAAAGGCCCTGTGCAGCGCCTTTTTTAGGGCTTCGATATCGCAGAGCGCTTTTCCTAATTCCCCTTGGGTCCGTAGGTTATTCCGCGCGCAAGGCGTTCGTCAGCGGCTCGAACGCTTGAACCTTTCCGGCGGGATGGCCCCTTTGCGCTTCACTTTCACCCAGTCGGCCGATCGAATCCCGGGTTGGTAGACGCTCGTCTTCCGCTTTGCCACCAGACCCTCGAGCTTGAGCGGCAGCACAGCTTGGTGGAACACCTCTGCGCCGTCGGCGCCGGAGAAGTGCCTGACGTAGAGGATGTTGGCCAGCAGTCGTGCGAGGAGCTTTGCCAGCATCGCCTTCCGCTTCTTGAGCGGGCGCTGACTGACGTCGGTGCCGCGGTGCACCAGCAGGTCAAAGATGCAGTAGACGACAGGATCCGCACCGGGGTAGAGCCGACGGCGCTTCGCACGGTCCTGGAGGCGGTCGAAATCGCTTCGTCCCAGCTCGTCCTGCACAACCAGCTCGCTGTCGAATACGAAGCGGCCGCCTTTCAGGCCGGCAAGTCCGTTCGCGACTTCCGGGAACCACGTGGTTGCGTTGGCCCAGCCTCGGGTACGCAGTTCGACGCCGGCGTCGACCTGCTCCATCAACCGCCACCCGTCCTGCTTGAGCTCTACGATCCAGCCGGGGTCGGCAATGTCGATCGGCCGCTCATCCTGGAGCATCGGGCGGAGCGACGTGAAATCCAGCATGGCACGAGGCGTCGGCCGCCGCTGTCAGCGACCGTCGGAGCCTGGCCTACGCCAGGTCCTCCGCATCTGTCGGAAAAACGCTGTCTTCGACCTCAGGAGCTGCGATGACAGACGATCCCCGCAAGCCCGGTCTGGACCGGAAGCTGATTTCTCTCACCGAACCGCACGAAGTGCGTTCCTGGACTGAGAACCTCGGGTGCTCAGAAACGCAGCTTCGCGACGCAGTGAAAGAGGTGGGCAACTCGGCCGAGGCGGTGCGCGCGCACCTGGCCGGGAAGCTCAAGCGCTAACTTCTTCAGTGCTGCTGCTTGGCTCAGCGCGGGCGCCGTCTGCGCGTTGATGTCGCGACAACGTCGGCCGCCTCGAACTCCGGCCCGACGTATTTCGAAAGCATCGCACGCATGCCTGCGATCAGTTGGCTCGAACCCCGCTGGTACGTGCCGCGGTTCAGCCCCCGCGGCGCTCCCTCACGGTCCATGGCCACCGCTAGCCAATCGCGCGCCTCAATGGGCATCGGCGACAGCATGACGTCTTCGCGGTCGAGCAGCTGGCTTCCGTCCGCATGCAGGGTAGATGGGGAAAAGTCGGGCCTAGGCTCCCTCCGCTCCAAAATCGCGATGAAGTGATCGAGCTCTTTCGTGGAGAGCTCGCTGACCTTGAGCTTCATCGCTGAGCCTTCGCCAGCTCAGCCGCCAGCGCCAGGGCTTCGTCCGCGGTTCCCACAACACCGACAGCGGTGCATGAAAGCATCAGATTCACCGGTAGGTCGAAGTCTTCGACGGCCACGCGGTCTCGCGTCTCGCGCAACACGCCGGTTTCGTCGGTGCCGCATGGGAGCGCGGCACTGACGCGCTGCGCGTAAGTGCCGGACGGCAGCCCGTAGCCGATCACGGGGATCCCAAGCGCCACTGCGAAGCCGGCCTCGAAGACTGTTCCCGGATCCGGCTCGAGGCCGCGGAAAGGGCGGAGGTTTGCGATCACGACGTTGGCCTGACGTAACAGCGCCAGATTTGCGCTGCAGATCCGCGCCGCTTTCTCCGGTCCTTGCTCGGTTCCGGGGACGTCAACGGGGACCAGGCCCTGCAGGCCGCGTGCCGCGGCCAGCTGCTTGATGCGGGTCAACCGGGCTGACGCATCAACGTCTAAGACGTCAGGCCCCGCGAAGTAGATCCTGAAGTTTCCGCTGGCCTCGACCACGCGCTCTCCGTCAGAACTCCGTGGCTTGGAAGTCCACCTTCTGAAAGTCGCGAGCGTCTTGCTCGCGAATCCACTCCCAACACATGGCGCGCAGCCGATCGATGGTGTCGAGGCAGCACTCACACACCTCTTTGCGCAAGATTTCGACCCTTCCGCCCTTGGCAGGACCGAGTCTCCCGGTGGTCCCGTCGACGAAGTAGCGCAAGTCAAAGCAAGCGTGTTCTTCGGTGTGGGTCAGATTCATGGGGAAATGGGTTGTCCAGAGGCTGCGAGTATGCGTCAGGGCCTCTCGCCCTCTGGAGGGCCCCTCCTCAACTTGCGGATGTGCGACTCGAGCAGGGGGTCTGCCAGGATCTCCGTGTCGTGGTTCGATTCCGCTAGCTCGAGCGCGAGCTTTTCCAACTCGGTCAGGCCTTCATCGGCCCATTCCCAGAAGTCGTCTACTTGTCGCCGCAGTTGGTCGAGCCCATCAACATCGCTCCCTTCGGCCGAGAAGCTCTGTAGCAGCAGCCTCCAAGCTCTACCTTGCGACTCGAAGTTGTAGAGCATGTGCTTGCGTCGTTCGAGGAAGTGCGGCTGCATGTCCGTTCTGAGCGGGATGCGCAGATCTACCGCATCACGCCACAGCTTCATCATCGTGACGATCGCTTCGGGGTCGAACTGTGCTGTGAACCGGGGCAGTTGGGGAGCATCCAAGGCGCATTCTCTCGCGAGAACCGGGATGCCCTTCTGGGCGCGCGCGTCCGCGCTTGGTCCTGCGGACTCGGCGTCGCCGCCCCTTCAGGCCACCACTTGCGCAACGCTGCCGCTGGCAGCGCCGGGCCCGGCCAGTCCTCCTCGTAGGTCGCTTCCGGGACCGCCCCTTCTTCGACGCATAGCGCAGTCGTGGCCCTCCCGCTGCCTCCGTGCTCGCCCGGTCCCTGCGGGCTGCGGCCTCCGCGCGGCGTTGCTCACGGCCCCCGCCGGCGCTCCATAGCGTCGAGGCGGCTCCGAAGAGCAGATCTACAAACACGAAAGGACTAGGTCATGACGCAGCACACTCCCATCACGGACAGCGCAGCAACGGGCGCAGCGGGCGTTGCTCCCGCTCCCTCCGAGGCTCACCGAGGCGCGGTGATCGTGATTCACCTGGATGACGATCTCGAGGTCGTCGGTGCATGCATTTCGGAAGCGCAGTTCGCGCTTCTTCTGGACGCTCAGCGCGTCCTTCGCGTTGAGGACGCGAAGGGCGCACCCTATGACATCTACCTCGACATGGATCAGCAGACGCTGGTGTGCGACGCACTGACCAAGTAGAGACGGCTTGGTGAGGCCGTGCAGCGCCAGAGTCGGCAGGCAAGGGCGGGGCCCGCGGCTGGACTCATCAGTTCTCCGGTTTCCGTTTCCTGTCCGAGCGCCGGGGCGGATTCCTTTTGGCCGCCCGAAGCAGGCATGCGCCACAAATTTTGCGTCGCTGGTGTCGCATTGAATAATATGTATTGAAAACCCTCCCGTTTTTTGAGATAGTAGCCACCATGAACAACGCAGCGCTCAGTTCCTCTACTGCTAACAGTGAAGTTAGTAGCAGCGAAGCTACGTCTACGGAACTTCAGGAGAAATGGGGCCAAGCACTCGGCAGGGGGTTCGTCGTGATTCCCCTCGAGTTGCTCCGGCGTCAGAGCGAACTTGGGCTGGCGGATAACGACTTGGTCGTGCTTCTCAACCTGCTGTCGCACTGGTGGTACGCCGATGACCGCCCGTATCCCCGGACAGCCACGATTGCGACGCGCATGGGCGCGTCGCCCCGGACGGTGCAGCGTTGTCTGGATAAGCTGGAAAAGAAGGGGCTGATTGCCCGTGTCAAGGGGCAAGTGACCATGAAAGGCAAAAACCAAACAGTCACCCGTTATGACCTGCAGGGCACGGTGACGCGTTTGAAGGGGTTCGCGCTGACGCCGTTGGCGCAGGTGCCCGCGGCAGCCCCCGCGAATCCGAACTATTTGGCTGGGAGGCGAAGGCCTGCCGGCGACACAACTTCACTGCCTCCCGAACCCGTGCCTGATGCCGGGGCGGGGGCAGAAGGGTTATCCGACGAAGCTCAAAGGAAGTAGCGCCGGTGCGCGTGCCCTTCGCGGAGAAGGGCTAACGACTGGGGGTGGTATCCCATAGTAATGCACCGGAGGTCCTGGTTCAAATCCAGGCGTCGGTGGACTTGTAGCTCAATGGAAAGAGCGTCGTGCGTATGCCGCCCCCGGAAGGTGGCCTCCAGCACGAAGATCCCGGTTCGAGTCCGGGCAGGGCCTCCTATTTTTTCTGCCATGACCAACGCACCGCTGCGTTGCAGGCAGCTGCTGTCGTTGTGGCCTCTTCACTGCGTTTGCGGCTCCGTGCGTGCGTGTGCCGTATGCGCCGACCGCAGCTGGAGGCCGCATCCCGCTGCGGTCCCATCACGAAGCCTGCGGCCTGAGCCCGCTGCCCAGCTACCTGCAGCGGAACTCCTTCCCCAGCTCCTGGCGCCGGCGTCGCCGGCGCGGCGCGCATCCGCACGCCCTCTGATCACCTGCAGCCGTGCCTGCAGCTCTGCCAGGCCTGCGCCGTGGGCGTTGGCCACGGCCGCGCCAGCGGCCGCACCGCGCTGCGCGCCCAACCACCAGGCCTGCGGCCCGAGCTCGTCGACCAGCCGCCTGCAGCGGATCTCGCTCTCCCATTCCCCTTCGCGCCGGCACCGCCGGCGCTGCGCTGCCGCTTGCCGCCGCCGATCCGCAGCTGCGCCTGCAGCTCCTCGAGGCCCGCGCCGCCGGCGCCGGCCACGGCCGCTCGAGCGGCCTTCCTGCACATGCGTGCGATCGGCAGGCCTGCGGCCTGATAGGCGCTCGGCGCGCGCCGGCATCTGAGTGCCCGCACGGCTCTGCCGTTGTCCCCGCACTTCCTGAGTTCATCGCTTCTTCCGGTGACTTTGCTCCATGCCTGGCCAGGGCCCGCTTCGCTGCAAGGGTCCGGCTGCGCCCAGGTCCTCACCCGTTCGCTGCTCGCCTGCGGCTGCGCTGCGCATGCGGTCTCCGGGCCCGCCCTTGCTCCCAGTCCAGCCCCTGCGCGGCAGCGCACCGGGCGACGAACTCAGGAAGTACGGCGCCAAAAACACCGGATCTGCCGCATGCCCTCAGAGCCAAAAACCTAAGGGCTCTGAATCTTGGAACCCGGTCAGTGATGAAAGAAAAGAAACTCCCAATACTCGCTTCTCGTTTTGGCAGCAATGCCCCCGTGCTGTACAGCTCTACCCCTCTCTCGGACGACCAGATTCGCCGGGTGGCGCCGTCGATCTTTGCCGATCAACCTCACGCGAGCCGCTCCGAACGGTACAGCTACATCCCCACGGCGACGGTGCTCGCCGGATTGCGCAAAGAAGGATTCGAGCCGTTCATGGTTGCACAGACGCGCGTGCGCGATGAGGGTCGCCGCGAGTACACCAAGCACATGATGCGGCTTCGCCATGCGACGCGGAAGGCGGATCAAGAGGCTGTCGATGAAGTGATCCTGCTCAATTCTCACGACGGCACGAGCGCCTACCAAATGCTAGCGGGAGCCCTTCGCTTCGTCTGCAAGAACGGGCTGGTTTGCGGGGACGTGGTCGAGGACGTACGGATCAAGCATTGCGGGAACGCAGTGGATGGCGTCATCCAAGGAGCCTACGATGTCCTCGACGGATTCGACCTCGTGCGGGAGGTCCGTGACGACATGCGACGGATCACGCTGGACCAGGGCGAACAGCAGGCATACGCAAGGGCCGTTCTTGAGTATCGCTACGAACCCAGCGTCACAAAGCCCGCCCCGATCACCGAAGACCAGCTACTTCGACCCCGTCCTCTGGCCGATCAAGGCTCGGACCTGTGGACCACCTTCAATCGGGTGCAGGAGAACGTCATGCGCGGGGGTCTCGACGCCCGTACGCGCACGAACCGTCGGACTTCGACGCGCGCCGTGCAGGGCATCGATCAGGGGGTGAAGCTTAATCCGCGATGTGGGTCCTCGCAGACGCCATTATGAAGCACAAGAGCTGAGGGGGAGGGCAGGTTAAGAAAAGGGCGTCGAAGCCCTTCTCTCACCTAGATGGGCCCGGAGACGGAAGGGCGCCCTATGGCGAGCGCGCTCAGCGGCCAATTTCTACGGCCCTTGCGACTGTCGCAGTTGAGGTTGCCGCTGTATACGGTCACCCTTGAACCTCAACTCGCGATGAGCGCACGCTCATACCCTTGTACGGATGCCATTGACGCAGTCTCGCACGCGAAAGGGGTGTTCGACCGTGATGCGGTTCTCGCCTTCATAGTCTTCGTCCCTACTGAGCACCCAGTACGCACCAAATGCTGCTACAGAAAAGGGAAAAACATCCGACATACAGCATAAAACCGCATTCGACCATCGCGTACTCGATTATTATCACCTTGCGTCAGACCACCACCGAAAAATTTACTAATCATGAACTTGGAATTTGGTCGCTTTAATGAGCAGTCGTTCGAGCGCTTAGTTCGGGCGCTTTGCTTCCAAGTCTTCGGGACGGCAGGAACCGTCTTCTCTGCAGGAGCAGACGGCGCCAGAGATTTTACATTCGAAGGCGCAATTAAAGATTATGGGTGGGACGGGTACCTTGTTGTTCAGGCGAAGTTTAAAGAGAGACTTCAGTCCGCCGCTCAAGATCTGGCGTGGCTGAAAAAGCAGCTGTCCGGTGAACACAAAAAATACGAACAGCGAAATTTACGCGCGCCTGTGTACTATATCGTTGCAACCAATGTACGTCTTTCGGGCGCCGATGGAAAATCTGGAACCACCGAGACTAAGGGTGGTTTAACAAAAATAAAGGACACTCTTTCCGGTTGGAAAGACATTGGAACCAAAGGCTTCGACGTATGGCCGGCAGATAAGATTTCAGATCTTTTAATGCATCATGACGCCATACGGAAGGCTTATGCGGCTTGGTTGACTCCCGGGGATGTAATAGCCAAGCTAATGGAAGATCTTGATACTAAAAAATCTGCGTTTCACGAGATCATAAGAAGATCCCTGAGAAATTCACTTAGGAAAGACCAATTTGCTCGACTGAGAGACGCAGGTGATGTTGCAGATCCTCAAATTCGAACCAGCCAAATTTTTGTAGATCTTCCATTACGTTCTTCAGTCTCAGACCCGGAGTCTGGGCGCGCACGGGTAGTTGATTCACTAACCCAGCGTTCAAAAGAGAAATTTTTAACTACTCCTTCGCCTGAACGCGGCGCGGCTTTGACTTTATCGAGCACCGCGCCTCGCAACAAAATTGTTTTGCTCGGAGGGCCGGGGCAGGGAAAATCGACGGCAAGTACTTTTATAGTGCAACTTTTTCGAGCCCATCTTCTTCATGATTGGGCCGCCGCGAACGATCCGCAAACGCTTAAATTGTCGGAGGAAATAATTAAGCGCGCCAGAACTCAGGGTATTGATGAAAACTTTGCAAGAAGATTTCCACTTTTCATTTCTCTGCCGCGTTTCGCCGATTCTATAAGTTCCGCTCGGGAAGAGCGGGAAAGAATTCCTACCCTACTGTCTCATATTGTGAGTGACTTGAGCGATGTGGCAGATGAAAACATTGATAAAGCAGATTTTCGAAATTGGCTCAAACAATATCCTTGGGTGATTGTTTTAGATGGCCTCGACGAGGTCCCGCCGTCAGGAGAGCGTTCGTCCGTACTAGAAGCTGTCCAAGTATTAGAGGGAGAGATTATTTCCGCAGAAGCGGATGCCCTCCTCATTGTCACGACTAGACCCCAAGGGTACAACGATGATTTTGCGGGCAGCCTTTGGGAGCATTGGACCTTAGCGGATCTTTCTCCGGCTGAAGCTATTGCGTACGGCGAAGCATTGGGTGAGGCAAGATACCCGGATGACAGCTATCGGCGAAACGAACTTTTAATTCAAATTCAAGCTGCCACAGAGAAGCCGGCGATTTCACGGCTAATGATTAGCCCGCTACAAGTCACCATCATGCATATGATTGTTGATACAGGTGGGAGCATTCCAAGCGCCAGATGGAGCCTTTTCAATGAGTATTTCGATATACTTCGAAAGCGTGAAAAGGCCAAAGGCGGAGGTAATCAGAGAATCATCGAGAAGAATTGGACCATTCTTGGGCCTATCCACCAGCGCGCCGGATTGATTCTTCAAACCGATAGTGAGCATCGGGGCGCGGCGCAGTCGTATTTGACTGAATCCCGCTTCATAAAGCTTGTAAAAGAATATCTTCTAGAGCAAGGGCACGATTCCGAGGAGGTGGAATCCCGAGCTTTTGAGTTGGTAAAAGTCGCTCTGCATCGGCTTGTATTGTTAGCGGCCAGGGATGAAGGTCGTATCACTTTCGATGTGCGATCGCTTCAAGAATTTATGGCAGCTGGTGCGCTAACTGCTGGACCTCATGAAGTTGTATTGCAACGGCTCGGGCTACTTGCTCGTAGCGCGCATTGGCGCCACGTATTCCTCATCGCTGCAAGCCGATGTTTTGCCGAGGATGTTCTTCATCACTTGAGAGGATCCATCGTAGGAATTCCCCGGGAGATTGAACTGGGCAATCCTTATGAAACCGTGAAAGTCGGCGCCAAGCTGGCGCTGGAGATGTTTGTGGACGGCATAGGAGTGGACCATCCGCTCTCAAGGCGCCTTTTAGCCAAACACGCCCTCGAGTTGGTGAGCTGTCCTGCGCAGCGGCTCGACCCGCGCATGCCAGATCTTTTCGAGGCGAGCACCAGCACTATCGCGATAGACAGCCTCTCGAACCATTTAGGCTCTGTGCCGTTGCCGGCGGCCAAGCAAGGATGGGAGTTGTTACTTCACATGTGCTCTATGGATCCAGGCAAGTTTTCCCCACTTCTCTCGTCTCTACTCCCTTTAGATTCTGACTCGGTTTTACAGTTATTGGATGTGCTCCCGTTGCCGCTACCTGCCGGGATTGGACCGGAAGCGTTAACGCATTTGATATCGAGAAGCGACCCTCTTGGTTTGAGTCTCGACGAATTTTCAGATCGTCTTGCGCACTTCCTAGAGCGGGATCAACCCACAAAGATAGGTGATTTGGAAAGAGAAAAATATGCAAGGTTGAGCACGTTGATCCTTCCTTGGAACTCTGACAAAGGACGGATAGGTTGTAAGTTATCGCTTGGCGAGGCGTCAACGGGACTTACTTTAAACCTAAGGTCCACCGAGCATTTTCGCGGCTGGCTTGCAAATGCTGCGGATATTGAAAATTTGAGTTCGGGCTGGGCCCCTATCCGATGGGCGGCCCGTTTTGCCAATAATCCAGGTCCTGCAGCACTAGCGGCCTGCTTGAGAGAAATTGGCCTCGGGGTGAGCTTAAATTCTGCAAAAACTATTCTACGTTTGCTTCCCTGGCAGATTGCCAACTTTATTGATTACATAGATTCCGAGGAACAGCTTCAGGATCTTGCGCGCGATATTGAACTCGGCGAGCACGGCACCTCGGCTGACTGGGCCGATGCTCAGGATCGCTGGATTACGACCGGTTTGTCCTTTGATGATTTTGCAAGTGCTAGCTCAAAACCGCCTTTTGGTTCACACATATCGGCGGCTGGAGTGCCAATTTTTGCTATCGGCCTTCAAATTTCCCACACAAGCGACAAAGATCAGTATCTTAAAAAATTAATTAGCCGTGCGATTGGTCATGGGATCGCGGATAAGGCAAAGAAAAAGCTCATCCAGATATGCAACTTTTGCACGGTCGGCTGGGATTCCAGCAACGTTGAGCCTGGCGCCGTCTTGCAAGATTTTCTAACAGAATCGCTAAGACTGGAAACTGCAAGTCCATACTCGACATTTTATTTTTCGCTTCATGACCGGACGTGGAGCGATGAGGCTTGCGTACACTTACTTCTGGAATGTACAAGGTTTATAAGATGGGCTCCCTCCAGATTGATGGAAAATAATTTGCTGCCTCTAATTGAAGCGTGCAATAAAGATTCAACCAGGCGAGCGTTGCTGGTACTCATAGGTGTGGGCGCCTGCTTTTCTAAAAAGTTCGATGTAGAGAGTCATCGGTCTGCGCTGGAAAACCTTGCCAAGGGAATGCCCGACGATTCGGAGTTAACGGTAATTGCGTCGAGAGCAATAAGAATACTATTAAGTGTTCCGCAAGAAATCCAAGAAATCCAACTCAAAGACTCAAAAGCGATAAATGTGTACGCTGGAATTTTAATTCAGCTTGCGAAAAGCGACATTTATCTTCAAGACGCGGCTTCGGAAGCACCTGTACTTCTACGTTGCGAAGACTTGAGCGATAGGTACGCGTATGAGCTATCTTCGCTTCTGAGTAAGGCTCTCGACTCTCGTCGTTCTAAGATCGAGACACGAGATCAATGGTGCAATGTGTTCAAACTTCCAGAAGGCGCTTTCGGAGTTTTGCAGGTGCCAGCGGCTTGACCTACAAGTTTTCTGCTTTGCTTCTCCGGTCCGTGCTCATATGGCGCTTATAAAAACCACGAACATGGATTAAACATAATATAGATTGTTTATTTCATTGCAACTGCGGCGATTGAATTCATAGCCCGGTTCGGAATAATCACCTGCTCGAATCCGTTGCTTAGCACGCGCCTGCAGAAGGCAAACTACCCCTCGTAACTCGCCAGACTGACCTTCATACCGCCCGGTTTCTATGAAAGCCGGGGGACCCATTGCGTCCGAGGGCTCACGCGACATCCGCAACATGGGACGCCTGGAGCGCTGAATCGTGACCAAATCCTCGAAGACTGGCTTACCTCTTCGGGCCCCGTTCCGAGTCAGATCCTCGAACTACTCCCACCACTCGAAAGAAGCACATGCGGCGGCAGGGTCCGGCATGCCTGCTCTAGAAAAAGTCACAGACGTATTAAGCCACCTGAACTGAAGAACTAGGCATCAATCGATGGCGCTCAGTGCGCGTCGCGCCGAGCCAAGTGCGTACGCAGCAAAAAAGCGATCCATATGAGGATGGCGGGCCTTTCACTCATTGAATGCCCCGAAAGGCCCACTTCGAGGCGATCTGTTGCGATGCGCAGATCTCAGAGACAAATTTGAACGATACCGAAGCCGATGGTGCGATAATTGTCGAAGAGACTGAAGTACCGACACGGATGATGAAGCAAAGCCGCCTGCCCCCGCGCCTCCGCTAGACGATAGGAATAAGGGTCGCATCAACCCTTGTGTTCAAATTAATTTTCAATTAACCGCAAAATGTACCCTTTGGGATATAAGTCTTTTTAAAAATTAATTAACAACTGACGAATTTCCCTTGGCCGTGATAATTCACAGATCCAGAAAAAGATCGCAAGGAGAATAGTCATTGGCATCAAACCATGAGTATGCTGTAGTTGGACACAGCAGGGCCACTGTTGGACGATTTCTCGGAATCCTTGCAGGCTTAGCAAGTTCATCCTTGGCCGTTTTAGTTGCCACGCTGATAACTTACGCTGAGCGCTGGGGTCTTATTCAAGAGCGTGCATTTTGGTCTTTGCCACTCACGGCGGCCATTTTTTATGCTTTGGGGCACTTGGCTTTTGATAAATGGGCTTGGCGCACATGGCTCGTACACTATGCTCTTGATATACCCGACTTGCGCGGGAAATGGGATTGTGTTGGCGAGACAATCAATCCAACCACAGGACACGTCGAGTACCAATGGTCGTCAGAGATTACCGTCTCGCAAGGCTGGGAAAAGATCAGGATCTACTCTCAAACGAAGAACTCGCGCTCTCACAGTGTAGCGGCCTCAATCATTGTCGAAGAAGATCTGGGCTATATCTTAATGTACAGCTATCGTAATGAGCCTCGGCCTGGAGAGCCACAACTAAAAGCGCATCACGGTTACGCCGAATGGCATATCTCTGCCGACGGCTCAAGTGCCGACGCGATCTACTTTAATGGTGGAGGGCGCCATACAGGCGGTCGAATGAAAATAACCAGGAGAACCCGTGGCAACTGACTATTCAAAGCGCATCAGTCGAGTAAATGCACGGCGCAACAGTGGAGCCGTATCTTTTGGAGAAAGTGCTACAACTGCTCAAGACAGTTCCATCTTAGATTCAGTCACAAAAGGCTATCAGAAAAAAACTAGGTCTTCGAGTTTTCAGTATGCCCTCGTGTCGATGCAAGAAGTCGACGCGCAGTACACAGCCATTAGCTACCGCGAGGCCGAAAGAGTAGCCAAGCAGATTGATAGTGGATTGCAAAGGCGCTCGACGCTTGTGACGGTGGAGCTTCAAGGCTCGCTTCCACTAAATGTGCATCTGCGGCGCGTGAGTGATGTAGATATGCTCGTAGCTCCAACGGATTATTTCGTTTATGACCCACATGGACCGGCCGCGTCGACCTATACCGCGAGTAAAAGTACTGCGCCAGCGACTATATCAGGGTTGCGCGCCGAATGCTGTACCGTAATTCGCTCCGCATTTCCTGCCGCAAAGATTGATGATTCCGGCGCAAAGTGCATAACAGTATCAGAAGGCTCACTCCTTCGGGAGATTGACGTAGTCCCCGCGGTGATCTACAAAACAGCGACCTATCAGCGAACTCAAAATAGCGATGACAGGGGAGTTCAGATATACGACAAAAAAAGCGGGAAAATAATAACCAACTATCCTTTTAAAGTCCGATCCTTTATAAATGCAAAGGACGATCGCACTGCTGGTGGATGCAAGAAAGCCATCCGCCTGCTAAAAAATATGAAGGAAGATTCGGATTCTTTGATAGAGCTATCGAGCTTTGACATCATGTCCTTGGTCTATGCTATGCCGGACGCAGATCTCGTTCATACTTCCTACCGCGAAGGCAAAGTTGTTTCTTCGCTGCAGAACTGGTTTTTCACGTTGGCGCACGACGAGACAATACTTCGAAGCCTGGACGTCGTTGACGGAACTCGGAAAATCATCCAGTCGACTGCGAATATTGCCGGTGTCTCTCTAATGTCTGACGAACTCAACATCCTTCTACTGCGAATCGCTCAAGAACTGGAACCCACCGTCCCAACCAGCTATCCCGCCTGGCGCTCAAGAGTTGAGTCCGAGTTTCTTATTTAAACCTATCACTGCCACTAAGACTCTCACCTACATTTCAGCTGACAGAACTGTATTGAAAATATTCTTTTCACCCTTACCATCGAATCGATCAATTCGATGCAAGCGCGAATCTATTAGCTCGAAGGTTCTGCAGGTGGAATTTGGAGAAGGACGCCGGCAAGATTCCGCTACAGCGGAAGTAAATTGCATAAGCGGTTGCACTGCTAGCGGTAGACAATTGGCAGTGCCGCCGCTGCCAATACGGCACTGGCCTCGTCCGAGAGAGATTCACGCTTGTCAGGTAACCTCGAAGCGAGTAGCCTGAAGCGCAGCCGCAGCTTCATCGTGGGCCTACTGGGCGGTGCTATCGGGAATTCCAATGCCGCCGATAAACCGCCGGAGCGACCTGCAAAGGTGTTGCAGATCGGCTTGACCTTGTAGGTGGCGCGATGCTTGTCGATGAATGCCGCAGACTCGAGTCGGCGGTCAAGCCCCGCCGAGGCAAAAAGAACGCTCGCAGGTATCAGAACTTGTTGGCCCGGCGCAATTCCTTGACCTCGTTCGAGTTCCTTCAGCGGCCGGGCCTCGCCGTCGTCCCGCCTTCTCGATCGCAGTTGTCAACCTCGTAGCGCTTGACCCATTCATTCAGTGCCTGTGACAATCTTCCGTGCGATCGACTCGAGTGCGCCGACAGCTACGGATACTCCCCACGGCGCTCCTGCAGCACCCTGACTGCAGCTCACGCTTAGGTTAAAACTTGTTCGATTTCTTCATGGCGCAGGCCTCTCAGAGTGTTGAGCCCCACAAATCCGGGATGATTGTTGTATCCGTCCGACCATAGCGCTACTATTGATGTGAATAGAGCAAGGCGCCTTTTGCAAAGCCCTGCGCCCGAAAAATGGTCGTACCCTGCCCTGCTTCCGCATCATTGGAAAGAATAACCAATTCGCTAGAATTCGGAAAAAACGCAAGGCTTGTAGACCGGAGATTGTGGCCCTTGTCGCGGCCCGGCAATAGTATTTGTCCGATCGCGATACCGTTATCGTTGAGAACGAGTACGCGACCTTGCTGATACATGGCTACATAAACGTTGCCGTCTCTGTCCGTTCGCATCGAGTCCGGCGCGTGCCCACTGAAATGGTAGGGCGTGGCTGTCCCAAACGGGGCGATCGTGGCGGGCGCGGAGAGCTCAATACGGTGCAACTTGCCGCCGCTGAACTCGTTAGTCCAGAGCACCTTCCCGTCGGGACTCAACGCTACGCCATTCGCCACCGACATGTTTCTCACCACTGGCGTGATAGTTTTGAAATCCGGCGAAACATAGTAGACCCCGCCTCGCGGGTCAAATGAGGCACCCTTGAAGTCGGTGAAATAGAAGCCACCACTGGAATCGAACACCAGATCATCGGGCGTGTAACCCGCGCTTGCAGGAACGATTGTCTCCACGCTGCTTCCGTCAGGGCTGATCGCCAGGACAGAACCGGCGTCCACAAAGTTACCCAGGCCAGATATAAAGATACGACCGTCCTTGTGTACGGCAAGGCCAGCGGGACCTAATTTGCTCTTTGGAAGCAATATGCTGAGTTTTTTGTCTGGCGTCAATTTGAATAACTGACCGCCAAACACCTCGACGAATAGAAGATTTCCTTGCTTATCGAACACCGCTCCCTCGAGTTGAAGACTGGTGTCGGACACCTTGAAGTACGGTTCCGCGACGACAGTCTGTAACGTCTGCTCTGCCCCGGGAATGGGGACGACGCCACGATTACGTGCGGTGTAGTGAAGTGCTGAGTCCACCCTGTCAGCCCGTGCGTTAAAGGGCTGAAAGCCCCATAGTGCCGCCGTCGCAAGCGTAGCTGCAGCAGCCATCGCGCGAACGGTGGGAAAAGTAGCTTTTCTCGAGTAAATGTGCATATGTCTCCTTCCGACTTGCAGGGCAAAAGTTGTTATGGCTGGAGATGCTAGAAGTCGAGGTCATGCGAGACAATCGCTATATTCTTGTTCATTGTTCATCTGGAACGATTAATGTCTCCTACGCCGCTTGAAGTACTCCGGCATCTGAACCTCAACCATCTGCTCGCGTTTTTGGCGGTGGCAGAGGCAGGCAGTTTCCGCTCTGCCGCCGCGAGGATGTACATCACCCAGTCCGCCCTTAGCATGCAGGTGCGGCAACTCGAGGACGTGTTTGGCGTCCCGGTGTTTCATCGAACAACGCGCTCGCTCAGCCTCACGGGCGAAGGAAAGCGATTACTGCCGGTCGTCCGACGTCTGACGGAAGACATCGCACAGATCACCACAGAGCTGCGCGAGGAAGGCCAGCTGCAGCGTGGAGTCACGACTCTCGTCGCATTGCCCTCGCTTGCCACCACGCTCTTGCCCCAGATCTTGCGTGAGTTTGGAGCATTGCACCCCGGTATCCAAGTGCGACTGCGAGATGCTGATTCGAAGACCGCTTTTGATCTAGTGCTTCGCGGTGAGGTGGACATGGGCCTGTTGTCTAGAGGGGAGGACCAGGGCGACCTTAGCTTCACTCCCTTGTTTGCCGACGAGTTGTTCGCTGTCGTACCGGCCCAAGGCCATCCGCTGAGCCAGCGGCGACGCATCGTCATGCAGGACCTGAAGCCCTACCCGCTGCTGCTCAACCCGCGCGGCGTCGCACTACGCGAAATGCTCGAGCACAAGTTGCAAAGCGTGGGCATAAAGCCTGCCCCGGTACAGGAGTTGGTCAGCACCTACGCACTCGTCGCGTTGGTCGGGGCAGGGCTGGGAGTATCGGTGTTACCGCGTATGGCCGTCGCAAGAGCAGACTTGCTGGGGTGCAGGACACTCACAATTCAGGATGGCGGCGCACGCGACATAGGCTTGGTGCTATACCGTAGAAGATCGATCTCGCCTGCAGCTGAAGCACTACGTGCTTTCATCCGAAGCACGCTTCCGGCCACATTGCAATCCAAATGAGTATAGAAAACTGCTGCTGAGCAATTCCAGAGAATCCCGTTGGCTTGAGTCCGGAGGCAATCTGTTTCTGCAATACGGCCTATGTGGCGGACCCTGCACAGGTGGAGTGCGCGATCGGAATGCGCGTGGCCGTTAAGCCGATTTGACCATGGCGCTTCATCTGCACGACAGCCGCGGCGTGGTGCTTGCCGAAGCCCCTGCGGTTTCCAACCGGGTGTCACACAAGTCGATGCGTCCAGCGGCGGTCTCGGAGGACGTCCGTTGCGGCACGCCCAATGCGCCGGAAGATATCTGCACCGAAGACCTCGCATTCATGTGCGAGACGATGGGAGTCGGGGAGTCAGGGAGTCAGCACAGGACTGCGGGCCGGACCTCGATGCACTGTGCGAATGCGCCCGACTCGCCGGGTCCATCTTGGGGCCAGCGCTCTCCGGGCCGCGTTAGCCGCAGTCGCTTTTGGAGGATGGGAAGATCGCAATATTCCGATGCCGGTATGTACGCATTGACGACGAATGTCAATTCGCATGGCATGATTGAGATCTGCGCAAGCTTACGCTGCAATGCCTGCGCGAGACAGCTAATCAGCGCCTCGAACGATTGATCTGGCAAGATCTCGTCTTGCCACCAGCTGGGTCCCTCGTTGCGATGGCTGCGAAACCTCGCAGAGCGTTTTACCCTTGCTTGATCGCTCGAGGTGCGGCGCCCTCGTCGCGAGCTTAATAGGCGGTGGCGCGAATAGGCCGAAGTATTTCGACGCAACGGCGCCGGCGGACGCGGTCGAAGTGGCTCTACGCTCAGTCTCAACTTCCGCGAATCACTGGAGGTCGGCATTTCCATGTCGCATACAAGTCGAGGCAAAGTCCGCTGATTCTGGAATCAGTGAACATCTTGCCATATCTCGTCTCCTCGACTCTTAATCCAGGAACGCCTGATCGAACGATCAACTAGGGCAACGCTGATCAAGTTCGAACCTGGCACGGCACCTGCAATGCAGAGGGCATGAAACAACAGACCCTGGCAGTGGCGGCCGACCAGAACGCGCAGTACGAGCGGTACCGCAGGCCGACGAGGCGCGACGCGTTCCTGGAGACGATGGAGAAGATCGTTCCGTGGCAGGCACTGTGCGAGGTGATCGAGCCGCACTACCCGAAGGCGGGCAACGGTCGTCCACCGATCGGGCTGGAGCGCATGCTGCGCATGTACTTCGTGCAGCACTGGTTCAATCTGGCCGACGAGGCCTGCGAGGATGCATTGCTGGACAGCACGGCGCTGCGCCGCTTCGTGGGCATCGACTTGGGGCGAGAGCGGGTGCCGGACGGGACCACGCTGCTGAAGTTCAGGCGCTTGCTAGAGAAGCACGACCTTGGCGCGGCCCTGTTCGCCAAGGTCGGCGAAGTGCTGCAAGCCAATGGACTGAAGGTCGGCACCGGCACCATTGTGGACGCGACGATCATTGGCGCGCCCAGCTCGACCAAGAACGAACAAGGCAAGCGGGATCCCGAGATGCACTAGGCCCGCAAGGGGAAGCAGTGGTACTTCGGCATGAAGCTGCACATTGGAGTGGACAGCGAGTGCGGACTGGCGCACAGCGCGGTCGTGACCTCGGCCAACGTGCACGACAAGCACCCGCTGCCCGACCTGCTGCATGGTCGTGAGGAACACGTCTACGGCGACAGCGCCTACGCTTCGCAGCACGAGCTGATCAAATCGAAGGCACCGGGGGCCAAGGACTGTACGAACCAGCGGGTTCGCGAGGGCAGCGCAGCCGAGCACCTCGACCGCATCCTGAACCGAGTGAAGTCTCGTGTGCGATCACGGGTCGAGCACGTGTTCGCGGTGATCAAGCGGCTGTGGGGATTCGACAAGGGTGAGCGTCCGGCCGTTCCACCTTGACCCGGGTCGGAGCCATCAAGCGGCGGTCGGGCCTTCAACGAAGGCGACGCACTCCACGAGGTTGAGTGCAGCCAGCAGCAGGTATTTCTCGGCGTCGGTGCGCACCCGCAGCAAGTCGTGGTCACCGAGGTATCCGTAGACGAACGCGAGCAGGTAGCGCTCGGGATGCTCGTCGCAGAACTGCTGGACGACTTGGTCGGCCAGCTCGCCCGGCAATCCCTCGTTGAAGCGCGCGCGGGCCGTCAAGCGTTGCATGCACGTCTCCTGCACAGCCTCCGTGACCATCGGCCACGCATGACCGCTGCACTTCATCGCCTGGAACGTCACGAACAGGATGTGCAGCGGCACCTCCAGTTCCACCATGCCCACTCCCATGCGAGGCAGCGCAAGGACCGAGGCGAGCAGGTTGGGCTGCTGAGCGAAGATCTCGTCGGCCAGGCGAACCTTCTGTTCCTGGCCCATACCGTTGACGTCGATGGCCGCCTGGACCATCACGGCCTGCGTGATCACGCCCAACTTCGTCAGCTCGGCCGCCAGCGATGCGGCAGCAGCTCGTCGAGCCGATGGCTCGGATGCGAGTGGATTCGCGCCAGCACATCGCGCAGGTAGGCCCACGGATCCAGGCCATTGAGCTTGGCAGACTGGACTAGGCTCATCACCACTGCCGCACGCTGGCCGGCCAACTCGCTGCCCACGAACAGCCAGTTCTTCGCGCCGAGCTTCCAAGGCTTGATCTGCCGCTCGACCAGGTTGTTGTCGATGACTATCGCGCCGTCATCCAGGTGCAGCGTCAGAGCCTTCCAGGCATTGAGGCTGTAGTCGAGTGCCTCAGCGATCTTGCTGCCGTCGAGCACCTGCGTGCGCTGCAGCTTCAGCCACACCTCGAACTCGTCCCACAGCGGCTTGCTCAGCTGCTGCCGGGCCTGCAGACGGTGGTCATGATCGATCTCGGCGAAGGCCGCCTCTGCACGGTAGATCCGCGCCCAGCGCTGCAACGCTTCGGTGGCCACTGCACTGGCGCTGCTGCCGCCGCGGCTGAGCTCCTCGAAGTACCGCCTGGCATGCGCAGCGCACGCCGCCGACCTGCGCTGCGGGTAGACCTTCGCATCCAGCACGGCGTTGTAGCCCGCGTACTGGTCGGTGATCAAGGTGCCGTTCCACGGCGGCTCTGGGCACGGTGGTCCCTTGCCGCCGAGGAAGGCCACCGGGTACTGCGATCCCCTGCCCAGGCAGAACTCGTAGATCACGCCCGGGTGCGGGTCATGGTGGCTGCGCGCCCAGGCCCAGACGTAGGCCTTCTTCGTCTTGCCCGACCCCGGGTCCAGCAGCGGCACCGGGGTCTCGTCGGCATGCAGCACCCGGCAGCTGAGGATGAAGCGCCGGTGCGCCTCGTACAGCGGCTCGAGCTTCGCGCCGCCGGCGCCGCCCCAGGCGGCCAGCGTCGAGCGCGGCGTGTGCACGCCCGAGCGGGCGTTGATCGGTTCATGCCGGTAGTACGGCAGGTGGTCCACGAAGCGGCTGATCAGCGTGTGCGCCACCAACCCGCTGGCCGGGATGCCGCCGTCCACCACGTCCGGCTCGGCCGGCTCGGCCGGCTCCTGGCGGATCTGCTGGCAGCACCGGCAAGCCCACTTGCCATAGATGTGCCGGTGCACGAAGAACTTGGCCGGGACGATGTCCAGCTTCTCACTGACGTCCTCGCCGATGCGGTGCATGGGCCGGCCGCAGTCAGGGCTCGGGCAGGTCGTGTCCTCAGGCTCGTGGCGATGCTCGACGCGCTCCAGGTGCTCGGGCAGCGCCTGGCGGCGTGGACGCCGCGGCGGTGCCTTCTGGGTCTGGGGCGCCTCGGGCAGACCACGCTGCAACTCGGCCAGTTGCGCCTGCAGGCTGGCTTCGTCCTCTGCCAGCGTGTCTTGGAACAGGGCGCGTTGCTGGGCCGTCATGGATTCGGTCTTGGCGCCGAACTTCCAGCGCTTGAGTCGGGCGAGTTCGAAGTTGACCTTCTCGAGTTTGGCGTCGCGCCAGGCGATCTCGCGCGCCTGGGCCTGCACTTGCTGCTGCAACCGCGTGATCAGCGCCGCCGCCTGCGGCGGCAGTTGTGCCATGTCGATGCGGGAAGCAGCGGTGTCGCCGAGCATGCCCGGCATGTTGCCCGACTCGGGGCGCGCTGCGCATCGGCAGATGCGATGTCAACGACAGCGCCGGGCCGCCAGCGCCCTCATGATCGGCTGATGACGCTGAGTTCGCCCAGGCGCTGCCACGGCAATCCGACCGCCAGGGCTTCGAACTGCTGTGCAGTCAGCTGCAGCGTTGCAGCCGCCGGGACCTGCCCCGGCGCACGCTCCAGCCAGACGAAGCGTCCCGCGTGCAGGCGGCGCGTGGCGCACCACACACCGAAGCCGTCGTGCACGAGCAGCTTGATGCGCGTGGCGCGCAGGTTCGCAAACAGGTAGCCGTGGTGCGCACGGGCCGCGCCGATGGTGTTGACGACGATGTTGAGCAACCGGTCGGCACCAGCGCGCATGTCCTGCGGCTGGGTGCATAGCCACAGCGTGTCGATGCGGATCAACGGGCAGGCCCCTCAGGCGGCGCACAGCGCGTCGGCCAGGGCACGCAACTGCGCTGCGTACAGCGCCCCTGCGCTGGCAGCGCACTGGAGCTTCACGTGCAGGCCGCCACGCTGAAGTTCGATGCGGATATCCGGCATGGGTTTAGGGGCGGCGACCACTGGCTCAGACCGCGGCAACTCGACAGGGACGAACTGCAGGGCAGGCGCAGTGCCACTGGCCACAGGCGCCGCGGCGCCCATGCGCTTGAGGCCGCGGCCCGACAGCCACTTGCGCACGACGTTGGTGTTCAGGCCGTGCGCGATGGCTACGGCCGAGACCGACGCGCTGGGCTGTCGACACTCGGCCAGGATTCGTGCCTTGAACTCGGCACTGTGGACCCGGCGACCGGAGGTATTGGGATGCATAGGCGTCCGCCAAAAATAGGTGGACGCCATCCTCGGGAGCGAGTGCGTCAGACGCAAGGTGGAATGGCCAGACGCTCACCGACAAGGTGCGCTACCGGGGGCTGGCGAAAAACGCCACGCGGGCGTTTATGGTCACGGGGCTGGCGAACATTTACTTGGCACGTCAGAGCCTCACGGCATGAGTGCGCCTGCAGCGCACACGACGCGTGCCGCGGCGCCGCGATAAGGCCCGACCTCGCAGCGGTTCCATTCGAAAGCCGACCTTGCTTGCGCATTGCGATATCGATCGGACAGAAGCGCTGAAATCGGAGCCTTGTTCAGCGTTGCCCTAGGTTCCGGTTAGGCTCTTCGAGTAGCCCATGCCGTGCAGCGCTCTGCCGATCTCCGGTAGAACGGCAGGGTCTTCGATAGTAGCGGGCGCCTTGTAGACCTGGCCGTCGGCGATCTTCTGCATCGTGCCGCGCAGAATCTTACCGGACCGGGTTTTCGGGAGGCGCTGCACGACCAGGGCGCGCTTAAAGTCCGCCACCGGGCCAATCCGCTCGCGCACCAGTTGCACCACTTCGTTCAAGATATCCTCGTGCGGCCGGTCCACCCCGGCATTTAGACAAAGGAACCCCAGCGGTACTTGACCCTTTAATCCGTCTGCCACGCCGATAACTGCGCATTCGGCGACATCCTTGTGGCTGGCCAGTACTTCTTCCATGGCACCCGTGGACAAACGATGGCCAGCAACGTTGATGATGTCGTCGGTCCGCGCCATGACGTGGACATAGCCGTCCTCGTCGATGAAGCCGGCATCTCCAGTCTGGTAGAAGCCCGGATACTCGTAGAGGTAGGACTTCTTGAAGCGCTCGTCCGCGTTCCACAGAGTCGGAAAAGCTCCCGGCGGCAGCGGAAGCTTCACGCACAAGGTACCAATGTCGCCACGCGGCACTTCCTTCTGCTCTCTGTTCAGCACGCGGACGTCCCAACCGGGCATGGCACGCGTCGCCGAGCCATGCTTGACGGGAAACAGGTACACGCCGAATGGATTTCCGGCTATGGCCCAGCCGGTTTCGGTCTGCCACCAGTGATCGATCACAGGCACTTTCAAGTGATCCTCGGCCCAATGCAGCGTTTCGGGATCAGAGCGCTCGCCCGCTAGGAACAAGGCGCGCAAGTGCGACAGATCATATTTGGTGAGCTGGCTGCCATGAGGGTCCTCGCGCTTGATGGCACGCACTGCTGTAGGGGCCGTGAAGAGCGTCGTGACCTTGTGCTGTGCGATAACCCGCCAAAACGTCCCTGCATCGGGCGTGCCCACGGGCTTGCCTTCAAAGACCACTGTGGTGCAGCCAGCCAGCAATGGACCATAGACGATGTAGGAGTGCCCCACGACCCAGCCTACATCCGACGCCGCCCAGAAGACTTCGCCTGATTGCACGCCGTAGAAGCATTCCATGGACCAGCGAAGAGCAACCGCGTGACCGCCGTTGTCTCGCACCACGCCCTTGGGCTGACCGGTGGTGCCCGAGGTGTAGAGGATATAAAGAGGGTCGGTCGCCTTCACCGGCACACAGGCCGCGGGCTCCGCCGCGGCTACAGCTTCTCGCCAGTCGATGTCTCGGCGATCCACCAAGGCCGCTCGCTCCTGCGGGCGCTGGTAGACAATGACAAAGTCCGGTTTGTGTGCGGATTGTTCGATCGCGGCGTCCAGCATCGGCTTGTACTTGACGACGCGGTTCGGTTCAATGCCGCAGGAGGCGGAAACGATGGCCTTTGGCTTTGCATCATCGATCCGAACTGCGAGTTCCTGTGGCGCGAAGCCACCAAACACCACTGAGTGGACCGCGCCCAGTCTGGCACAGGCAAGCATCGCAATGACCGACTGCGGGATCATCGGCATATAGAGCAACACCCGGTCACCCTTTCCCACTCCGCGAGCCCGCAGCGCGCCGGCGAACCGCGCGACGAGGTCCTGCAGTTCGGCGTAGGTGATGGTCTGGACTACATCAGTGACGGGGCTATCGTAGATGATGGCGGGCTGCCCGCCGAGGCCTGCTTCCACGTGCCGATCTACCGCGTTGTAACAAGTGTTGAGCTCCCCATTCACAAACCAGCGATAGAACGGTGTGTTGTCATCGTCAAGCACCCTGCTACAGGGCTTGTACCAGCTAATGCCTTGCGCAGCATCATCCCAGAAGCCCGAAGGGTCCGCCAGGGAGCGTGCGTACATCGTGTCAAATGGTTCAGAATCGTGCGCAGCCATCTCTCAACTCACGGAAAGTGAAATGCGACTTGACCCTTGCGGGGGCCAGGCTTTTGACATCATGGGACAGCAGTGACTTCACAGCGCGACCACGACCTTGCCGAAGTGGCCTGCGCCGCCCTCAAGATAGTTGAAAGCTGCAGCGCCGTGTTCCAACGGGAAGACCCTGTCCAGGATCGGCTTGATACCGTGGATCTGGATAGCATGATTCATGCGCTCGAACCGCGCTCGCGACCCAACCGCAATGCCTTGAACACGCGCCATGGGCGCCAACAGTTGACGAATCCCGATTTTTGCCTCGTAGCCAGCCACAAATCCCACCACGGCGACAAAACCCCCGAAGGCCACGGTCGCAAGGGATTGCGGCAACGTCGACCCACCGGTTTCCACGACGATGTCGACTCCCCGTCCTCCGGTTACGTGCTTGACCGCCTGCGGCCAATCTGCGCTGGTACGATAGTTGATACCGATATCCGCTCCGAGCGCCTTGGCACGAGCCAGCTTCTCATCGCTTGATGAGGTGATGATGACCGTTGCCCCGGCGGCCTTGGCGAATTGCAACGCAAATAGCGCTACACCGCCTGTACCCTGCACCAACACCGTGTCACCGACCTTGAGGCCACCTTCGGAAAGCGCATTCCATGCGGTGAGGCCGGCGATGGGCAAGGTGCTCGCCTCCGCATCGGTCAAGCCTGCCGGTGCGGCGACGACGTCCTCCGACGGTACAACCAGATAGTCCTGCAACACGCCTTCGAGCGGCGCGCCGAGGGTTCTTTTGGCCCGCATCTCTGGCGTTGGCAAGCCATCGTGCCAACCCTGCGTGTAAGTTGGCGTCACCCTGTCGCCGATTTTCCACCGATCTACGCCCTCGCCGAGCTCGACCACTTCGCCACAGGCATCGGAGCCCGGAACAAACGGCGTCGCCAGCGTGGGATAGTAGTTCTGCGTCAGCACGGCCAGATCTCGATAGTTCAGACTGGCGGCGCGGATACGCAGCAGGATTTCGCCACGGCGCGGCTGGGGCACAGGACGCTGCACGAGCTGCAGCCCATCCAAGGAAAATGCCTGTGCCTGCAAGGCACGCATCGTGACCGGCAAAGCGGCCGATTTCGTTGTCTTTTTCACTGACATACTGCAGTCACTCGATGGTGATTTTGGCTGTTCGGACATACTGGCCCCAGCGATTAATCTCGCCCAAGTAGAAGTCTTGGTAAGCACGCTGGCTCATGTGTTCGACGATGAAGTGCATGTTCGTGGTTTGCTCGACGATCGCGGGCTCCCTAAGGGTGTCCTCGACGGCGTCATGTATGCGCGCGATGACATTCCTCGACATGCCCGCAGGGCCGAAGATGCCGACCCATGGCCCTTTGTCCACGTTGATGCCCGCCTCCTTCAGAGTCGGAGTGTCCGGAAACTCCGGCAGCCGTTGCGGTACCGATACCGTTAGCAGTCGAAGCGCGCCGCTACGGATATGCGGTTCGACGGTGGGCAGCACGTTGATCGAGGAGTCCACTTGCTGCGACAGTTGTGCCTGTAGAAGGGGAGCGGTGCCGTTGTAAGGAACATGCACGAGCTCGACTCCTTTCGCCTGCTTGAGTGCTTCCATCATGAGGTGTCCGGAAGTTGCAATACTCCATGAACCAAAAGTCATGGGGAGCTTTGTGTCCTTCGCCATCTGCAGGAACTGAGTCAGATTCTTGGCCGGGTGCGAGGCGGCCACCACCAAAGCAACAGGAAAATAGCCAAGCGGCGCGACTGCAACGAAGTCCTTCCTGGAATCGTACGGCGCTCTCTTCAATGCATGGGGGGCAATGGTGTGCGACTCCATTCCTCCATAGACGATCGTGTAGCCATCCGGCGAACTACGCGCGGCAGCAACGCTACCGATGGTCCCAATGGCGCCGGGGCGGTTGTCGACGACGATGGGCTGCCCGAGTCGCTTTTGGAGGCTTGGTCCCATGAGACGTACGATCGCATCCCCGCCTCCGCCAGCCGCCCAGGGCACGATGATCCTGATGGGTCGGTTTGGGTACACGCCTTCCTGCGCCAGCGTCGGGAACGCAACCGTCGAGACCATCGCTGCACCTGCGCTTGCGATGAGCTTACGGCGCGTGAACTGTCGGTCATTTATGTCCCTCCCATTGGGCATTTTTTTCGACAATTCGGTCAGCCCGCGGTGAATCCGCCGTCCACCGGCAATGCGATTCCCGACACGAAGGACGCTTCGTCGGACATCAGCCAGAGCGCGGCCGTCGCCATCTCCGATGACTGTGCGATGCGCCGCAGAGGGATGGACTCCAGGAACTTCGAGCGCGCGCTGTCGTTCATGAAGTCCCCCATCATGGGCGTCTCGGTAATGCCGGGGCACAACGCGTTGACGCGGATACCCTCCGGGCCCAATCCCTGGGCCAGGGACTTGACCATTCCGATCACGCCGAACTTGGCGATCGAGTAGATAGGACTGAAGCGCGAGCCAACCAGGCCAGACGTTGAACTTGTCACCAGCACGACGCCATTGCTTCCCTTGCGCAGGAAAGGCACGGCCTCGCCGATCGACGCCAAGGCCGAAGTCACGTTCAGATCCATGCAGCGCCGATAGGCCTCCTCGTCCAGCCCTTCGATACCGTGCGGTCCCGGCATGCCTGCATGGGCCCAGAATCCATCGATACCGCCCATTTGTTGCGCCGCTTCGTGGACGATGCGGCGCGATTCCGATGCACTGGTCAGGTCTGCCACGATGGCGCTGGCCTTTCCGCCTGCGGCTTCGATCGCAGCGACGGTTTTTACTGCATTCTCGGCGTGGTAGTCGACCACACACACGGTGGCACCATGGCGGGTAAAGAGTTCGGCGCCGGCGCGCCCCATGCCCGAGGCCCCTGCTGTGATGACGATGCGCTTGCCGCCCAGTCGCGGCGGATGAACGTTTGATTGCACTGCTGTCTCCGATTGGATGAGAAACAAAACTAAGGGTCAGACCGAGAACACGTCGGGATAGGTCGCGTTTGTACCGACGATGGTCGCGCGGGTCTGGAGGTAGGCGTCCAGCGCCTCCATGCCGTTTTCGCGGCCCAGGCCACTGACCTTGAAGCCGCCATAGGGGATTGACCAGCGCAGGAAGCGGTACGTGTTCACCCAGACGGTCCCCGCCTGGATCTGTGAAGACACGCGGTGAGCACGGCCGAGATCGTTGGTCCAAAGGCCTGCGGTCAACCCATACTCGGTATCGTTCGCGATCGCCACCGCCTCCTCCTCGCTGTCGAAAGGAATCGCCGACACCACCGGGCCGAAGATTTCCTCGCGCGCGATCCGCATCGAGTTGTTCACGTTGCCGAACACCGTCGGCGTCACGTAGTAGCCACCTTCCAGGTCAGACGAAGATACGCGCTGTCCGCCCGCCAGCAGTTGTGCACCCTCTGCCTGGCCGATCCCGATGTATTCCAAGGTCTTGCTGAGCTGGGCCTGGTGGGCCTGCGGCCCCATGTGAGTCGCAGAGTCCTGAGGCCGGCCCACGCGCAGCTTGCTTGCTCGCCGGGCGATCTCCTCGACTACCCGGTCATAGGCTCCACGCTGCACCAGAAGGCGCGACCCCAGTGCGCAACTCTGCCCGCACAACGCGAAGGCACTGTGGGTAGCCGCGTTGATCGCCTGATCCACATTGGCATCATCGAAAATGATGTGCGGCGCCTTGCCGCCACACTCGAAAGAGTAGCGTTTGAGGTTCACAGCGCCCGTCCGCATGATGTCCATCGCCGTCCGGTGCTCACCGGTGAACGAGATCTTGTTGACGCCCGGGTGCGCGGAAAGATGTCGCCCGACTTCCGCGCCAATGCCGCTGACGATGCTGACCACGCCGGGCGGAATGCCTAGATCCTGGATCAGCTTGGCGAACTCGTAGGCGGACACCGGCGTCTGCTCGGCTGATTTAATGACCATCGTGCAGCCAGCGGCCAGCGCGGGGGCAAGTTTCCATGTGACCATCTGCAGCGGGGCGTTCCAAGGCAAAATTGCCCCGACCACGCCAACCGGCACTCGCGTCGTGTACGCGAAGTAGCCATCGTCCACGGGAATGTTCCGCCCCTCCAGCTTGTCCGCCAGGCCGGAAAAGTAATACCAATACTGCGCCAGGCTCTGGACGTTCTTGCGTGCATCGCTCAGCAGCATGCCGTTGTCGCGCGTCTCGATCTGCGCAAGGTGCTCGATGTTGGCCTCGATCACCTCGCCGATCTTGCGCAGCAGGGCCGCGCGTTGTGCCGGGCTCCACTTGCTCCACGGACCGCGCAGTGCGCTGTTAGCGGCGTCCACGGCACGATCCATGTCGCGAGTTCCCGCGAAGACGACTTGTGCCCACACCTGACCGGTAGACGGGTCGATCGAATCGGCCATACGGCCATCGAGCGGAGCAACCCATTCCCCCGCGATGAAAAGTTTGTCTTGCCGGTAAAGATCGTTCGTCTTCATTGTGCTTGCGTTCATGATGTCCTTCATTCGTTTGGATCCATATGACTTACATATGTGTTGGAGAGCGCTACGGGCTCCGTCACTGAAGTTGCGTGGAGCGCTGCGCATCCTTCACGTAGCTGAGTCCACTTGATTCGGTCGCTGGCTTCTTCTTGCCCAGATAGGCGTCGCGTACCCGGGGATCACTGAGCAACGCTTTGGCGCGCCCCGAATGGGTCACTTTTCCGGTGTCGAGGATGTAGGCGCGGTCGGCTACTGCCAGCGCCTGGTTGGCCATCTGCTCGACCAAGAGAATCGTCACCCCCTGGCCTTTGAGCGCAGAGATCACCGAGAAGATTTCCTTGACAATTAGAGGTGCGAGTCCAAGCGAGGGCTCATCAAGCAGCAGCAGCTTTGGCCGGGCCATCAACGCTCGTGCGATTGCAAGCATCTGCTGCTCGCCGCCCGACATAGTGCCCGCCAGTTGACCGCGCCGCTCCTTTAGCCGGGGAAAGATGCGGAATTGCTCGGCGATCTCCGTCGCCAACTCGCCCTCGGCGATGTCGCGGTGATAGGCGCCCAGCATCAGATTGTCATACACAGATTGGTCAGGAAACACCTGGCGGCCCTCCGGAGACTGGGCGATTCCCAGGGGCACACGAAAGTGACCCGGCATCCGAGTGATGTCCTTCCCGCAGAACGCGACGGATCCAGATATCACGGGTTCGAGGCCTGAAATCGCTTTCATGAGTGTGCTCTTGCCCGCGCCATTACCGCCGATGATGGTCACCACCTCACCGGTATTGACCTCCAGAGATACATCTTTCAGAGCCTCGACGGCGCCGTAGTTGACCTTCAGCTTGTCAATCTTCAACATAGCGCTCCTCATACTGCGGCCAGCGGCTGGAGGAATACACTAGGAACGACAAGTTCTTCTTCCGGCTCAGGTTCCCCAAGGTAGGCCGCCAGCACCCGGGGATCTTCCTGGACATGTGCGGGCAGCCCTTCGGCAATCTTTTGGCCATAGTCCAGCACTATGACGTGATCGGAGATCGCCATCACCAGATCCATGTGATGCTCGATCAGAAGCACCGTGACGCCTTTGTCCCGGATCCTGGCAATCACGTGGGTCAGTTCATCGGTCTCCTGCGGATTGAGGCCCGCGGCAGGTTCATCCAGCAACAGCAACTTTGGGTGGGACGCGAGCGCGCGCGCTAGTTCAAGGCGCCGCTGAAGACCATAGGGAAGGCTTCCGGCCCGCTCGTTGGCGTTGTCGCGCAATCCCAGGAAGTCCAGGATGCGCAGTGACTCTTCGCGTGCTCGACGTTCCTCCTGTGCGGCTGTGGAGCGTCCGAACAGGCAATTCCAGAATCCAACGTGCAAGCGCGGATGCAGACCCACAAGCACGTTGTCTAGCACGCTCATGTCGGTAAAGAGCTTGAGGTTCTGAAATGTCCGCGCGATGCCCAACTCACACACCTCGCTGGCCTTCCGCTTGGTGATGTCGACGCCATTGAAATGGATCGAACCCGCGTCTGGCGTGATGATGCCCGATAGTACGTTCAACAGCGTGGTCTTGCCTGCCCCGTTGGGGCCAATCAGCGAATGGACATGGCCCGTCTGCAGCTTGATGTCGACATTGTCGGTCGGCACAACGCCGCCATAGGTCTTGCGCAATCCTTTTGCTTCGAGAAGTGGCCCCTCACCGTGCAGCACTTCGTCACGCACAAGCCGCCACTCTCCCACCACGTTCGGGAGTGCAGCAGGAATATATAGTCGTGGCCACAGACGTCGCCCAATGCCTTGTAACGATCCAGCCAACCCACGCGGCATCGCATACAGCGCAAACAGAAGCAGCGAGCCATAGGTAAAGTGCTGTAGCGAGGGCCACTGCGCAAGGAACGCGTCGAGGAGAGCGAGGACGATGGCACCCACAAGCGGCCCATAGATCGATGCCCCGCCGAACAGCACGATCAGCAAAAAGAAGACCGATAGATTGAAGGTGATGAAGTCCGAATTGATGTACTGGTTCTGCTGAGCCAGCAACGCGCCCGACACAGCGCAGGTCACGGCGCTGATGACGAACGCCAGGACCTTGAAGCGATAGACACTGATGCCCGAGCTCTCGGCCGCGACCTCCGCCGTTTGCACGGCCAGAAAGGCTCGTCCGTACTTTCCGTGGAGCAGCGAACGGATGGCCAGGTGAACCCCCACGCCTAGAACACCAGCGAACCACACCCACTCGCGGGCTGTGAACGAATCGCCGCCCAGCGACGGTGGTACCACACCATAGATTCCGCCCTGTCCGCCGAACACGTCCTGCCATTCCGTGACGATTTTCTCGACCACCACGCCGAAGCCAATGGTGACCATAGCAAGGGAGGGCCCCTTAACGCGCAACGAAGGCAGCGCGATGACGATGCCAAAGATGCCCCCAAACACTGCGCTCGCAGCCAGGGCCAGCCAGGGATTCCAGCCAGCCTTAGCCGTCAGCAGGGCTGCTGCGTACGCGCCGACGGCGAACAGACCCGCATGGCCCAGTGACTTCTGCCCGGTCCAACCTACCAGTACGTTGAGACCCGCCGCTGCCAGGTAGTAGACGCCGATCATGAAGAGGATTCGCAGATAGAACTCGTTGCCAACGACTAGAGGTACCGCGAACAACAGCAACAGCAGCACGGCCAATCCGGCGAGATGAAGACGACTAGTCATCACACCTTCTCCACTTGCCGTTGACCCAATAGCCCCTCGGGCTTGAACACCAGCACCAGGATGATGATCAGAAAGACGCTAATCTCCCGAAGTCCGGCCTGCCAGAGCCCTACCAGGGCTTCCAAGATTCCAAGGATGAATCCGCCGAGCATGCAGCCGCGCGGATTATTCAAGCCACCCAGGATCGCCGCGGAGAATGCCTTCAGAGCCAACGTCATGCCCATGAACACCGACGCTGTGGTTATCGGAGCCACCAACAGTCCGCCCAATCCGGCGAGGCTGGAGCTGATGACGAAGGCAAGGACGACGATCGCAGGCACATTGATGCCCATCAGCGTCGCCGTAGTCTTGTTCTGCGCGACAGCACGAACAGCCTTGCCGATCTTGGTGCTCCGTAGCGTCCAATCGAGCCCAAGCATGATTACCGACGTGACTCCGAGAATGAAAATCTCCTGGGGCAAGACGCCAGCGCCGCCGAGGCGGATCACCTCATCGCCCAGCGGCGACGGGATGGCCATGGAGGTTGGCCCCCAGATCGCCAATGCGGTGTTCTGGATGATGATGCCGAAGCCGATCGTGCTCATCACCCACGCCAACCCAGCGTGTCCGAAGAACGGCCGAACTGCGGTGAAATAGAGCAAAGCACCTAGTAGGCCAAGGACTGCAACGCTGGCCAGCACAGCGACAAGGTACCGCGTCATGGTCACGTCAGCCGGCAGCAATGTGCCCGTAATCCCCTTGCCCGCCAGCAGCAAGACTGTGGACACGCCGACGAAGGCGCCGGCCACCAGAAATTCGCCCTGACCGAAGTTGAAGGTTTTGGTGGTGGTGCTGGTGATGCTAAAACCCAGCGCCACCAACGCATAGATGCTGCCCAGGGCCAGCCCGCTCAGGGTCGCTTGAAAGATGGAAATCAATGTCTTCTCCCGCTTCGTCGGTTGCCGGCTACCGCCCTGTCACACCCTCGCTGCGTCTAAGAGGCTGGTTTACTTCTTCAGATCGCCCGGGGTCAGCGACTTCGTGATGTCGTCTTGGAGTGTGACCACGCGCCCATCCTTCCAACGCCCCAATCGGAAGTCGCTCACGTCCAGCGCCTCATGATTCGTCTTTGTGAAAGGCTTTTGGTAGGTCTTGACGACTCCCGCGACAGGCGAATTCAAATCGTCGAGGGCGATTTGCACCTTGGCGCCATCCGTGGTTCCAGCTTGAGTGATAGCCGCTGCAAGGAGCATGGTCGAGTCATAGGTCTGCGCAGCCGTCACGAAAGTGGCTAGCGCCGGGTACTTTGTTCGCACACGCCCTGCCAACTCGATAGCCTTGGGGTTGCTGTCCTCAGCGGTCGAGGTTGCGAAGATGACGTGCTCAGCAAGCTTCTTACCGGCAATATTGAGCAGAGGGGTGCTCATGTTGCCCCATGTTCCGACGGTCGTCGGGAAGTAGTTGATCTTCTCCATGCTGCGAAGGATTTGCGCATTTGCATCTGCAAGTCCGTAGAGGATCACCGTATCCGCACCAGAGTCTCGGATTTTCGCCAACTGAGAAGTCATATCGGTATCTTTGGGTCCGAACTTCTCGACAGCAGCCGGCTTCATGCCATGCAGATTCAGGATTTCCTCGAGATCCTTTGTGCCCTGCTGCCCGAAACCGGTGGAGTCGGCGATGAAGGCGACCTTCTTGTTCCTGGTAACTTTTACAGCGTACGCAACCAACAGCGCGGCCTGCTCGCGGTCCACCATCGACACACGATAGATGAAGTTCCGTGCATCGTTCTGGTAGCGTCTCGTGATCTCTGTGGCCGTGGCGATCGGAACGATTACTGGAATCTTCTTCTGTTGTGGAATATGCAACCACGCAAGAGCATTGCCCGAGTTCACTGGCCCCAAGACACCCACCACCTTTTCGCTGTCGATCAGCTCAGTCACATTCTGGATCGACTTCGGAGGCTGCCCTTGATCGTCGCGCAGTACCGCCGTGACCTTTCGCCCCAGAAGGCCGCCAGCCTTGTTGATGTCCTCGACCGCGGCTTCCAGTCCATAGCGCCCCGCTACACCAAGCTCGGCAGCTCCAGTGCCAGATTGATCGGCGTTGTAGCCGATACGGATGTCTTGTGCGTGCGCTGTACCAGCGGCCATCAAGGCCATGACTGCAGCTCCCATCAAAGCGGCAGTAATTCTGGCGATTCTCTTGAACATTTTTGTCTCCGTTGGATTCGCTGTCAAAGCGGTTGGTATAGGTTGCCAGTGGACGAAATAAATCTATTTCCGCAGTGCTTGGAGTGGCTCACAGGAACTTTGGAAGAATTCGAGCGTGGGCTGGACGCACTCACGTGGGACAAGGCAAGAACTGAGGCCGACCACAGGCCGTACTCGAGACCCTGGCGCGCTCGTGGCCCATTTGCCTGTTCCGGAAACGCCATTGACAGCAAGCGGATCGACTTCGCGACGCAGCTTCTCTGCTTCACGGCGGTCGAAGGCCTTGAGAGCGATGCGAAGTACCACTTCGTAGGGCTCCGGCGCCGTGGAGGGCGTAGCCTCACGATGCACCGCGTTCACACCGAGGTAGTCGAAACGAATTTCCTGCGCCTGCAAATTCACCTTGACAAAGCGCCGACGCAGCAACTCCTCAGTCATGCGTGCCCGTTCCAGCGCTGAAGGGCCGGCAAAGATGACCATCTCCTCCGTCATATAACCCTCGCGCAGCCCCACTAGCGCCTTCAGCGTCGGGGTGCGGGGCCGGCCAGCCTCGACGATTTGAACCTCGACGCGATCTGGGCTTAGCTGGCGGAAGGACACCTTGGTCATATCGGCCACGCAGTCCGGGCACGTGTAGTTGGCGGGATCGTGCACTTCGTACAGCAACTGCTCCTTGCAAGTGGCTTCCGAAATCAAGCCGCCCGAGCCGGGCAGCTTTGTCAGCACCACACTGTCGGCCGTCACCTCGGCAATAGGATTGCCGACCTCAGCAAGCTCCGGGACATGTTTGTAGCCGGGATCGGCGAAGTACCCACCGCTTACCTGCCCACCGCACTCCATTAGGTGACCGATGATCATGCCGCGCGCCATGCTATGGTGGTCTTCGAAGTCCCAGCCGAATTCATGCGCGAGTGGCGCCAGGTAGACGCAGGCGTCCGCTATGCGCGACGTGATAACTACGTCGGCACCTGCGGCCAAGGCGCGCACCACTGGCTCTGCACCAAGGTAGGCTTCGGCAGAAACGATTCGATGGCGGGAGCTGGCAACGGCGTCGCCCCCTTCGATGAATCTTGTATCTAGGTCGGCAATTCGATCGGTCAGGATCGCTCCCCCGATGGCGGCTACCTTGAGGTTCTTGACGCCGAGTTCCTCCGCAAGCTCAACGACCCTCTTTGCCGCCGCGGCAGGATCCAGCCACCCCTGGTTAGTGATGATGCGAATACCTTTGCGCTTGCAGTCACGAAGGATCGGCTGAAGTCGCTCGACCAGGTACGGGTCGTACGGCGGGGTAGCTGGGTTTTCCATGTGGGCAACTTGCGCCGCGCTCATGGTCACTTCGGACATTGAATCAAAACAGAGATAGTTCAGAGCACCAAGCGCGACCAAGTCCACGGCTGGCTCGAAGCGATCGCGGGACCAACCTGTTGCGGAGCCAAGCCGCACGATCTTGGAGGAAGACATAGACTCCCTCATCGCACACCTTCAGCCTTGCTTGCGCGGCCCTGGTAGCCGTCGGCTACTGTGATAGGCACCTGCAGCATCAACGAGGACAAAGCCTTTCCGGACTCCTCGAAGCCGAGGGTACGAGAGCGGCCGCCTTCCAAAACCTCATCGAGCACGAAATTGAGCGCACCTATGCGAGGCACTTCGTAGCGTTGAATCTCACCCTTGGCAATCGGATCAAAGATTTTTCGCACGGCATCGACGGTGACCTGCTCCAGCAATGTCGAATAGTCCTCCATCTCATATGCTATTACCGATATGGTTGAGCTGTTGCCTTTCTCCCCCGAACGGGAGTGCGCAACCTCGCGCAGCGGAATGGTTTTCATCGAAACACCTTTTTAGTCAATCCAGACAAACGGGACCCAAGCTACTTTCGTCAGCCTCTGACTTGTCAGCAGTCAAACTCGCCAACTCGATCAGCGTGGCTCAATGCCGGAAGCAGGACCGCGCCATCAGAGTTCGAAATGAGGGATCCGACAGCTACGCGATAGTCGATCACTGCGTAGGCACGAGCGTGCATGCACCGTTCGCAGCTTTAGGCTTTTGTGCTGCCAGCGGCTACGGGGGGGATGCCTCGAGTACCTCTAATTCGTCCTTCCGGGACGTGATGACAGCCACCGGGGCCCACAGCAGCCAATGCAGGTTTAGTTCTCGTCCCATGAGCCAACATCCTTCTCTTGCAGCGTGATCGGAGGCAGATGTTAGGAGTGGTGATTACACGCGACAAGTTAAATATTCTTCTTGATTGATCAGACCTGACGATCAATCTTCTGAGCAGATGCCTCAGCTCGGTGGGATGGGAAAAGAGCATGCAATGCGGCGGCCGAAGGCCTGCCGGGTCGCGCCTTACGCTGGTTGACCTCAGGCAACGTGCCCCCAGCGGACGCTCGCGGGGATCAGCCGGCCGTCACTACCACAACGTCGCTCTCTAGGCTGGGTAGCCCGCTTCAGACGCCCTCGCCCGATGCACGGAGCCTCAAGAGAGAACGGGCCCTGAACCCGAATCCTGCTCGTCTGGGTAGCACCCGCGGGAGCGGTGCAAACGACCAGTCATGAAATGTTTTTTCAGCTTTCATGAGAAGTCAAGGGTTTACCCTTACCTTCACTGCCGGCGCTTACTGCAAAACTCACTCCGGCAGAAATTTTGTTTCAATCAAAAACGGAGACCTACATGTTTGTCCTCACTAACAAACTCCAGCGACGCACTTTTGTAGCTTCCGCAGTCGCCCTTGCCGCCGCTGGACTAGGTGCATTGAGCGCGAAGGCCGAACCGCGCAGCTTCGCAACGTTGGCAATGATTGGTGAACCGCAGACGCTGGACCCTGCGGTGTCCACGGCCGACCTTGTTGGAACCATCATCCAACACGTCTATGAAACGCTCTATACCTTCGACGAGAACTTGAAGGTTGTGCCGATGCTGGCTGAGGGAGAGCCGGCAATTAGCCCTGATGGTCGGAGCTATAGCATCACGCTAAGAAAAAACGTGGCGCTGCATAACGGTCGTGAGTTGAACGCGAATGACGTTGTCGCTAGCCTTCAGCGGTGGATAGAGCACTCGCCCCGCGGCAGGGCGGTCGGAAAAGAGGTGGCTCAGATATTTACCAAAGGACCGCTCACCGTCGAGATTGCCCTCAAGCAGCCCTATGCGCCGTTGCTTTCACAGCTTGCATTGCCGAGTGGCATGGCCGCAATAATGGCGAAAGAGTCCATTGCGATGCCACTAAGGGAATTTGTAGGAACCGGCCCTTATGTCTTGAAAGAGCGTAAACCGGATGCCTATGTGCTCCTTGCACGATTCGACCGCTACAGCGCACGCAGGGAAGAGCCGAGCGGCTATGGTGGCAAGCGAGAGGCCCTAATTCAAGAGCTCCGCTTCGTGCCGATTCCAAACGCAAATACTCGAGTTGAAGGGGCGCTTGCCGGACAATACGACTATGCGGATTCGCTCCCGATCGAGGCATTGGGTCGCATAGAAAGAAGTGGCGGCAAGACCTTTCCCATTCTTACGAAATCATTCGGCTTCCCGTATCTCGTATTCAACACGAAAGAGGGCGTCACCTCGAGTCAAGCATTACGGCAGTCGCTCCAGCTTGCAATTGGAGAAAATGAAATGCTGGCCGCAGGCTTTGGTGATCCGCGATTCTTCAATGCCGGCGGAAATCACTTCCCCCAAGGATCACCTTTTTTCTCCACCGCAGGCACTGAACGCTACAACACACAAAATCCCAAGGCGGCGAAAGAAGCTGCGCAAAAAGCCGGATATAAAGGCGAACCGATAAGGATACTCACGAGCCGGCAGTACGACTTTCATTACAACATGATCGTTGTAATGGGGGAACAATTGAAGCGCGCTGGCTTCAAAGTTGAAATAAGTGTCGTCGACTGGGCTACTCTTGTACAAAGACGCAATGATTCAAAGCTCTGGGATCTGTTTCTCAGTCATAGCCCACAGTTCCCTGAGCCGATGCTGTCACCCCCTCAGCTTGGGGACGGCGCTCCGGGCTGGTGGAACACCTCCTCCAAACAATCCGTACTTGCAGCATTCAATCGGGAAGTCGACCCCGCAAAGCGCGGCCCGTTGTGGGGAAAAGTGCAGGAGGCGGTTTATGAGGAAGTGCCATATATCAATATCGGCAGATTCAACAGTCTCTCTGCGCGGGGTGCCGCATTGGAGAACTACAAACCAGCGGTGTGGCCGTTCTTCTGGAACAGCCGGATCAGCAAATAGTTAGCGATAGACAAACATAAGCTCGAGGAAATGAACCGCAATATTAGCTTGCTACAACGGGTGGCGGCCGCGCGTGATACGGCGTCTCCGTCGCGCCGCACGATCCTAGCTGCGATCGTAGAGGATCCAGATCGCGTCTTGAGGGAAAACTTCAAGCAACTGGCGGAATACACGGGAAGCTCGGTCCCAACAATCATGCGAATATGCCGGGATCTCGGTTTTGCGGGTCTGCGTGAGTTCAAATTGGCGCTTGCACAGGAATTGGCAATTGGGGCTTCGCCTTTACACCGACGCGTTAGCATCGACGACAGCGCCACCGATGTTGTCAATAACGTTGTTAGAAGCGCATCCGCATCGGTTGCGGGGGTCCGCAATCAAATAGATCTGGATACGCTCGCAGCGGCCGCGCAAGCTATTGCCGTTTCGCCCCACATCGACATCGTCGGCGTGGGAAACACGTCATGGTTCATGGCAAGCGATCTCCAGGCGCGATTGTTCCGTCTCGGCTTGTCTGCATCCGCATGGGCAGACTACCATTTGCAGCAGGTAGCAGCAGGAGCTCAACAACGAGGAGGAGTGGTCATCGCCATATCGTACGTCGGCGGCATGCCGACGTTGATTGATGCTGTCGACATCGCCCGCGCTCAGGGAGCCCGCCTCGTCGCACTTACACGACCCAACACTGCGCTTGCGAAGCGAGCAGATTGGCTGTTGGGGTTAACAGTGCCGGACGATTCAGTCATGCATGTCGGCATTGACGTGTACCTTGTTCACCTCACGGTCATCGAAATTCTTACTGTTCTCGTTGCCCAGTTCGTTGGCGAGCCCGCAGTTCAGCGCCTACGCGGAGTGCGTGAAGCACTCCGGCGCCAAGGCGTAGATACGCGATCCCATCCATTGCAGAGTTGGGAGAACGGCGAAACAGAGTCTTGAGATCAAGATAGGTAAAACAGTTTCTAGAATCAAAACTCAACGCACGTAAGAGAAATATGAAGCATCCTGCAATGGATAGTATGGCATCAGAAGCATCAAGAGAAACCGAGGCCATATTGCTTGAAAAAGGTCGAATTGTCGATGGCAGCGGCGAGGAATCTTGGATTGGTGACGTCCTCATCGTCGGTGATCGCATACAGGCGGTCGGACTTGATTTACGCAATGAGCTACCGTCAGGCGTGAAAAAAGATAGGGTCGGTTTTGTCAACTGCGAAGGATTGGTTGTCGCGCCGGGATTTATCGACGCCCATACCCATGACGATGCGATTGTTCTGCACCACCCGGCGTATCTTGCGAAGGTTTCTCAAGGTATAACTACAGTGATCACCGGCAATTGTGGGATATCGCTTGTCCCTTATAAGACCGAAGTGGCTCAGGCTTCTCTGACGCTGCTTGGTCCGGGATCATTTGCATACCCCACCATGGCGGCATACAGAGAAGCGGTGACCGAAGCGAAGCCCTCATTGAACGTAGCAGCGCTTGTGGGTCACACGACGTTGCGATACGCCGTGATGGATGACCTCGAGCGTGCCGCAACGGCTGAAGAGCGCATCCGCATGGCCCAACTTCTTGACGAATGTCTTGCGGATGGCGCACATGGTTTGTCATCTGGGCTTTTCTATGCCGAGGCGATGCCTGCACCAGCCTCCGAAGTCACCGCTCTCGCGCATGTGGTAGCACGCCACGGCGGCGTCTATGCCACCCATATGCGAACTGAGATGGACGCAATTCTCGAGGCGATGCACGAAGCGAGCGACTGTGCGTTTGAAGCAGGAATTCCGCTAATCATCTCCCATCATAAGTGCGCGGGCCCATCGCAGTGGGGTAGGTCCAAGGAGACATTGCCACTAATCGATCGTTTGGCAGAGCGTCAGCAACTAGCGTTCGACGTATATCCTTACGTCGCTGGCTCGACAGTGCTACGAGAGGATTTGGTCGACGGTGTCATCGATGTGATGCTTACTTGGAGCGATCCACATCCTGAATGCGCGGGACGCTTGTTGTCGGATATCGCAGCCGATTGGAACGTCGATCAGAAAACTGCCTGCCTGAGACTGCAACCCGGGGGGGCAAGCTACTTCCAGATGAATGAGGAAGACGTGGCGAGAATTGTCTCGCACCCACGCGCGATGATCGGCAGCGATGGTCTGCCACACGACAGACATCCTCATCCCCGTCTATGGGGTACTTTTCCACGGGTTTTTTCGCACTATTGGCGTGAGCGGAAGCTGTTTTCTCTAGAGCAAGCAGTGCACAAGATGACAGGGCTAACCGCCCGCAACTTTCGCATCGAAGAGCGCGGCGTTCTTCGTGGCGGCGCTTATGCCGACATCTGCATATTCGACTCCTCACGCATAGCCGATATCGCGACTTATGCCGACCCGGAGCGACTAAGTGTCGGTGTCGTGGCGGTATACGTAAACGGGCAGCTTACGTACGAAGAGGGAGGAAAAATACTCGCTAGCAGGGGACGGATGTTAACGCGCGGGAATTCGTCGAGGCAGAAATGAGATGGGCCCGTCGGTTTTTCTACTGGCGGTATCAGGCTTCAGCCTTCTCAAATCGGCATGACGACGATGTTATTTGCGAGCGGTCTTCAAGGACGATAGTCAACCTCGTCACGCCGGCGCTTCGGATGCTTCGTGTGCGATAGTCGCTGCCGTGATGCGCTGGCGAATCGGCGCGCAAGACTAGCATGCGTTCGTCGCCCTGCATTTCGATAATCTCCATGACGGACGGCAGCGCCGCATCTACCTCGCGAATGCCGCCGTTTCTGCGGGTCTCGGCGAAAAGCGTGCGCACGGCGCCGACGCCGCGCGGATGGCGTGGTTGCCGTTGATGACGATGCCGACCCTGGGCAGCGCGGCGATGTCGGCCTCGGTCAGTTGAGCGTACGGGGTCGGCATCAGCACCAGCGACACCTTGCCGGGCCAGGACTTTAGGAAGGCCAGGATCTCGTCGGGCGTCTTCTGCCTGGAACGGATCAGTGTCGCGTTGGCGCCGGCCTCCTCGTAAGCGTGGCCGTGCCGCACGGCTCACTGCTGGCCCAGGCCGGCGATCAGCGAAGCTCTCTAGGCACGCGCGGCGGCTGTCTCCGCGATCTTGCCCTGGATCTCCTCCACGCGGACCAGCTCGTGCCGGCAATCGGTCCTCGGGCTGGTGTCCTTCGGAAAGGTCTTGTCCTCCGTCACGACGGCCGAGGCACCAGCCGCTTCCTACTGCGGCACGACATAGTGGACGTTCACCGCAGTGCCGAAGCCGGTGTCGATGTCCGCGATCAACGGGATGTCAGTGGAAGCGATGGCCCGCATCATCTCGACGTGCGTGGACATTGACAGGATGTTGGCGTCGGGGACGGCGTAGCTGACGACAGCGCGAAGCCGCAGTCCCAGATCCAGGCGAAGCCGGCCTGTTTGCCCAATTTTCGTCACAAGGAAACTATGGGCGGCCATAGCGGCGAATGGCCTACCGCTCAGTGGCCTGACGTCGACGAGTGATCGCATCGCCGCGCAGGAAGACCAGGCTGTAAGCGATAGGTCATCCCATCTTGACCGAGGGCAGGCGCACGCGGCTAGACTCCCGCCAACGTTTGCGGAGTCTAGTCCCCCGGCGACGGCTTTCGCTGAAGGTGGGTTGACTCGCCGCTCGCCCTCATCTCGAGAGAAGAAGCGCCACGCGAAATGTAAGATTTCATGCTCGTCCGTGCAGGGCTTCTGGCCGGCGCATCAAGCCGGGCAGATCAGAGGGTCTCGAGCCCGCGCCTACGGCCGCGAAAGTAGGTCAGATCAAGGTGCCAAGCAGCACCAGGAGCGCAATCACGACAAGGATTGCTGCCATAGGCGAGCGAAGTCGCGCTTTGTCACCGCCCGCGCGACATGTGCGACGACTGGTATTTTCGGGAGACGGGTCCGGCGTCTCGGCTGCCTGCCCCGGCGCAGCGACGGATGTCCGAGACGCGATCAATGTTTGGAAGCCGGTGCCCCGGCAGGCACTGCAGGCCACAAGGCCGTCCGCGAAGCACGAAGGGCAAGGAATCTCTTCGCCTCGATAGGTAAGGTAGAGGCCGCTCCCGTTGCAGCTCACGCAGGGCACCTTCCCAACCGTACATGCCGAACAAGGGCACAGAGCAGCGGTGTAGTTCCGAGCGGGTGGTACAGCGTCAGATGGCACGGGGATCCTAGAACTCGGATTACTTGACAATACGCGCCACGACCCGGAAAGTATGACACGGTATCGGGTAAAAACTACTCGGCCTTGAATCTTGGCGCCTATAGCCATCAAATGCTTTTGCTCTCGCCGCACCAACTTACCGCAGAGACTTGAAGACGGTAAGCCGCGTTGGACGCAGCTGTAAGGGTCAGGAAGTGGGCATTGTGCCAATCGTCCTCTGAATATGGAAACTTGGACGGTGGTATCCGCAGCCAGCAACCATGTCGTTCAGATCTGGCGAATTGCTCAAGGTACGACTGGCTGAGCAATCCGTACGAAACCCGTCCTGAGCTCGTGCGAGAGCCTCAGAGGGCCTTGGCCTCCAAGCGTGCCAAGTCGGCGACAAATACGGCGAGCGTCTGTTTCATCGTGTCCAGTAAGGCTGTAGCGGGGCCTACTTGGTCCCCATCGGGGTCCATTCGAGCAACCCGTGCGGCCTGCTCGTCAACGAGGCGAGAACCGTCCACGACGTGGCGTCGGGCGAGCTGCAAGGGTGTTTCAGTTTCAGGCATTGTTCCCTCCGAACGGAATAGCCGTGAGCGTCCAGTCATCCCATCTTGAGTTTCGGAAAGAGGTATAGGAGTCTCGAATCCACTTAACTCTAGGTGGATTCGTGGTGAGCGTCCAGTCATCCCATCTTGAGTTTCGGAAAGAGGTATAGGAGTCTCGAATCCACTTAACTCTAGGTGGATTCGTGAACACTATGCCTGCAGCTTTTGAGGGGGGCCGCCGTCGGCGCCGCCACAGCGAAGAGTTCAAGGCGGATGCGGTGGCTGCCTGCATGCAGCCTGGCATGTCGATGGCCGCAGTGGCGATGGCCCATGGCATCAACGCCAATCTGCTCCGGCGATGGGTGCACGAGGCGGAGATGAAGCCAGCGAGCGACGCCGTGCGCGCGCAGGTCGATGATGGAGCCAAGGCGCAAGAGCCCAAGACCGTCTTCGTCCCGGTTAGCTTACCGACGTCGGCACCGACGCCATCTGCGCAGGCCCCAGACATTCGCATCGAACTGCGACGTGGACCGACGACGGTCACGGTGACCTGGCCGGGCGGCGCGGCCAGCGAGTGCGCGGCCTGGATGCGCGAGTTGCTTCGATGATCCGCATCGACGCGATGTGGCTGGCGGCCGAACCCATCGATATGCGCGCTGGCGCCGAGCGCCTGTTGGCGCGCGTCGTGCAAGTCTTCGGCGCAGCGCAGGCGCACCATGGCTATCTGTTCGCGAACGCCCGCGGCACGCGCGTCAAGCTGCTGGTGCACGACGGCTTCGGCGTGTGGTGCGCGGCGCGCCGGCTCAACGCGGGGCGCTTCGTCTGGCCGGGCACGAGCGACGCAGCGCCCTTGCTGTCGCTCACACCTGCGCAGTTCGATGCCTTGGTCCTGGGCCTGCCGTGGCAGCGTCTGCCCGAACTGAGCGCCATCACGCGGGCCTGAGGGCTTAACGCCCAGGCCGCGTGCCCCGCGTTGACAGTGCATGTGCCGATGGCTCCATCGGCACGCTCTGGCACCATGCACAGCATGCTTGGCGCGCGCGCTCTTCCTTCTGCGATTCCATCCGAGCTGTCCGCAGAGACAGCCGCGCTGATTGCCCAGCTACGCCAGCGCCTGCAAGACCAGGACAAGCAGCTTGCCGAGCGCGACGCGCTGCTACAGCGCAAGGACCGTGAGATCGCGCTGCGCGAGGCCAAGATCGAGAAGATCACCTTCGAGCTGGCCAGGCTCAAGCGCTGGAAGTTCGGCGCCAAGTCCGAGGCCATGAATGCCGAGCAGCGCCGCCTGTTCGAGGAGACGCTGGCCGAGGACGAGGCGGGCCTGCGTGAGCAGCTCGAGCGGCTGCGGCGTGAAGCCGCCACGGCCGCAGCCGGCGCAGCTGCCTCGGACACGGCGACCAAGGCGCCCCCGCGCCGGCCGCGCCGCAACCCGTTCCCCGATCACTTGCGCCGTGTGGAACACCACCATGAGCCCGAGCGCACCGACTGCCTGGAGCCCGGCTGCGGGCGCCCAATGACGCGCATCGGCCAGGAGGTCAGCGAGCGCCTGGACATCGTGCCTGCCGAGTTCTTCGTACATCGCCACATCTACGGCAAGTGGGCCTGCCGCTGCTGCCAGGTGCTGCGCCAGGCGCCCAGCGTGGCAGAGGTCATCGAAGGCGGTATCGCTGCCAGTGGCTTCGTCGCACACACGCTGATCAGTCGCTTCGTGGACCACATGCCCTACTACCGGCAAGCGACCATCAACGCCCGCAGCGGCGTGCACACACCGCGCTCCACGCTGGCATCCATCACCGGCCAGGCCGGTGCGGCGCTGGAGCCGCTGCACGAGGCGCACAGGCGCTTCATCCTCAGCTGTGCAGTGCTGCACGCCGATGAGACCCCAGTGGCCCTGCTGGACCCGGGTGCGGGCAAGACGCGCCGAGCCTACATCTGGGCCTACGCCAGAAGCTGGCACGACAAGGTGCCTGGTGTGATCTACCAGTTCTGCCCGGGACGCGGAGCGCAGTACCCGTTGGAATTCCTGGGAGGCCAGGATCGATACGGCAAGCGATGGTCGGGCACGTTGCTGACCGACCGCTACAGCGCCTACGAGACTGTGGTCGATCCGCGGCTGTATCCGGACCGCTTGGGCGCAGCCTGCGCCGCGCACGCGCGCCGCAACTTCGAAGAGCTGACGCACGACGGCACCAGCGTGGTGGGCCTGGAGGCGGTGCGTCGCTTCGCGCGCATCTACGGGGTCGAGGCACAGCTCAAAGAGCTCAGCGATGACGAGCGCCGGGCGCAGCGCCAGCGGCTTGCCAAGCCGCTGTGGGAAGAGCTCAAACACTGGCTACAACTGGAGCGCCGGCTGGTAGCCGACGGCGGCCCGACGGCCAAGGCCATCGACTACGCGCTGGGGCATTGGGCCGCGCTGACGCGGCACTTGGACGACGGCGCGGTCGCCATCGACAACAACCACCTGGAGCGCCAAATCAAGCCGTGGGCGATGGGACGCAAGGCATGGATGTTCGTGGGCAGCGAACTGGCTGGCCAGCGCGCGGCCATCGTGATGAGCCTGGTGCAGTCGGCGCGCATGAACGGGCGCGATCCCTGGGCCTACCTGCGCGACGTGCTGCAGCGCCTGCCGACGCAGCGCAGCAGTCGGATCGAGGAACTGCTGCCACACCGATGGCAGCCAGAATCCAGCGCGGCACCATGACCTTGCTCACACAGGCTGTGATGGTTCGGGCGAACATCGACGTCGACCGCATGAGCGCGCAGCAGAGGGTTGAGCTGGCTGACGAAATCTACGTCCAGCAACCGAACCTGCTGGCCTCCATCCTCGTGTTGCCTCGCTACGGAGTCGACATGCTGCAGCTTGAGGTCCCGATCTATGTTCTGCTGGTCGCCTTCCAGGCCATGAAGCACTGCGGGCACGCCTTGCCGACAATCTCTGAAGACGTCCAGGAAACCTGTTTGCAGCGGCTGACTGCGACGATGAGGTTCACCGAGGGCGTGCCGCCAGACCTCGTCGAGCAGATGATCACGAAGTCCTGCGTCGAACACCCCGAGCGCTACCTGCTGGCGTTCGTGTACGGCTACCTCAGCGAGCACGACCTGCTGGCCGTGAGAACCGACGCCGAGAAATACCTGCTGCTGGCCTGCCTCAATCTCGTGCAGTGCGTTGCCTACGTCGGAGCGCAGCTACAGTCCAAGTGACACGCGTGCGGCCGGTCAAGATGGGATGACTGGACGCTCACGAATAGCCGGACAGTATGCGCCCGAAGCCGGCGTGCTCAGCAAACCGGATAACAGTTGTGTGGAAGCAGATCGTCAATGCGGCTGTTCGATGGCGCTGGCAGCCTGGTCAGGACATCGTTGAGGTAAGCCCAAGGATCATGCCCTTGAAGCTTTGCTGACTAGATCGAACTCACAACGATCGCGGCTCGCTTGCCGGCGAGCGCTGCGTCCCGGCCCGGCGCTCATTCCCCTGTCGAGGGCCTTGTCTTGTCGCGCACCAACGTACCGCGCCAACTTCGTTCATGCTGGCCGCCCTGCGCCTTACAAGGAACGCGATCGGGGACTCCGCGTGCGCTCCAGGCAGAAATCATAGATCACGCCCGGCACCCGCTCGAGGGCTCCCCGAGCGTAGGCCCAAACGTAGGCCTTCTGGTCTTGCCCCGACCCGGGTCGAGCAGAGCCGCTGGCGTCTCGTCGGCATGCAGCACACGGGCGGAGAACACGAAGCGCTTGTGCGCGTCGCGGAGCGGCTCCAGTGCCGCACCCACCCGGGCCGGACCACGCTACCAGCGTCGAGCGCGGGGTGTGCAGGCCCGAACGCACGTTGTTGACCTCTTGGCGGTAGCAAAGCAGGTGATCCACGAAGCGGCTGAGCAGGGTGTGCGCTACCAGCGCCTGCGGCGGGTATGCCACCGTCGATGACCTGCGGCTCGACAGCTTCCTGCGCCAAGCGTTGGCAGCAGCGGCAGGCCCACTTGCCGTAGACGTGGGGGTGCACGAAGAACTCGGCCGGCACGATGTTCCGCTTCTCGCGTGTCCTCCACGTAAGAAATGCCGCGTACTGCTGAGCACATTCACTATTTTCAGCGCAGGAAACAACCTCGGCGTCCATACCTGGACACGCAGGAACGCCTCACAGAGCCTTCAGGGCTGCCAGTCTTGGAGAAAGCTCCGTAGCAGCTGCAAGATATCAGCAGTGCGGCTATCACTCATGCGTGTGACGGGGCCCGACACCGAGATGGCCCCGATCGTTTGAGGCGATACGACCGCGATGCACCTCAGACCAGCAACTAGCTCTTCATCATCCACCGCAAAACCCTGGTGCGCAACTACGGCCAATTCATCTAGCAGTTTCGCTCTCGAAACAATGGTCTTGGACGTGAACTGCTCGAGCTTGGAAGGTAGAAGGTTGCGCACCTCTTCTCTCGACTTGAGGGCCAGCATCACCTTTCCTACGGCTGTGGCGTGCGCCGGGCCACGCCAGCCTACGTAGCTGTTCATCCGGATCGGATGCGGTGAATCCAGCTTTGCAACATACACAACCTTGGTACCTTCAAGTTCTGCGAAGTGCGTCGTTTCGCCGGTTTTCGTGACAAGCTCTTGAAGTGCACCAGCCATCGCTATTTGCATCCCCTGCGGCGACCCTGCGGCCGCACCGAGCTCCATAAGGCGTCTCGTGAGACGGTACTTCGTCTCGGCCCTACCAACGATTCCATGGGCAATCAACGTGCGCAGAATGCGCAAGGCACTGGCCCTCGGGATCCCGACACTTCTGCTCAGTTCATTGAGGCCTTGCACCGGCTGGGCGCTGAACGCCTCGAGCATGCGAACCGCCTGACTGACGGTGTGCACCAACACCTTGCCATCTTCCCCCATTGCTGTTTCGGTTTCATTAGGCATAATCGCGCTCCTCAAGTCCAACAATGATACCACAAGTTCAATATAGATACCATGCTCAAACAGTTTCAAGCCGCCGTTGTCCAATCGGCAGCGATAGCGTTCGACAATGAAAAAACGATGCGCCGGATGAGGAGCCAGGCGGAGCATGCCAAGAGCAAGGGCGCCACCCTTGTGGTCTTCCCTGAGGCGATGCTTGGTACCTACCCGAAAGGAAGCACCTTCGGCGCCTACGTGGGAGGAAGAACCCAAGCGGGAAGAGACGAGTTCCTTCGCTATCACCAAAATGCCATTGACGTTCCCGGTCCGTACGTCGAGGAACTGGCAGCACTGGCACGCGATTTGGGCATCTTTCTAGTTACAGGCGTCATCGAAAGATCCGGCGGGACGCTGTACTGCACAGTCGTCTCTTTCGACAATCAAGGGATTTTCCTTGGAAAGCACAGAAAACTGATGCCCACCGGCAGCGAGCGGACAATCTGGGGGTTCGGGGACGGTTCTACGATGCCTGTCTATCCCACACCCATTGGCAAGCTAGGGGCTGTGATTTGTTGGGAGAACTACATGCCCTTACTGCGTACGGCGATGTACTCGAAGGGGATCGAACTCTATTGCGCCCCGACTCTAGACGGACGCGATTCATGGCCGGCGTCCATGCAGCACATCGCCATCGAAGGTCGCTGCTTCGTATTTAGTGCAAATCAGTATGCAACCGCAACCGACTATCCCGAAGGCTACCTGAACGCCGCATCGGCGGATCCTGCCCAGCCGTTGAGCCGAGGGGGAAGTTGCATCGTTGACCCGTTTGGAAATTTCCTTGCAGGTCCAAATTTCGAGGATGAAACCGTACTTCTTGCGAACATCGACCTCAACGATACCGTTCGGGGAAAGTACGACCTTGATGTCACGGGTCACTACGCGCGACCGGACGTGTTTCAGCTCTTTGTCAATGAACGCGCGCAGGAAGTCGTCACTACCAATCGAGGGCCTTTCGCATGAGCGCCCTCTCGATCGGATGGAAAAAGAGGATCAGCGAAGCGCATTCGCAGATCGAGAAATTTATCCTCTGCACGCCATGCATTGACCTACCACTCGGCTTCTTGGGCTCTCCCTATCGTTTGACCTTGAAGCTGGAGCATTTGCAGTACACCGGATCCTTCAAGCCACGAGGAGTATTCAATAGACTCAGTGGGGCTGAAATCCCCCCAGCTGGATTGATATGTGCCTCCGGGGGAAATCACGGCGCTGCACTTGCATACGCCGCGCGGACATTGCGAGTTCCGTGCGAAGTATTCGTGCCTAAGGTGACGTCGCAGTTCAAACGAGACCGATTGCTTTCGTACGGCGCCAGGGTGATCGAGGAAGGAGATGTATTTGTCGAGGCGTTGCAGGCGTCGGAGCGTCGGCGCGAACAGACTGGCGCGATGTCAATACACGCCTTTGACCACGTGCAGACTTTGGCTGGGCAGGGAACTATTGCCAAGGAAATCGAGGAACAAATTGGCGTACCTGACGCTGTGGTCCTGGCAGTCGGCGGTGGCGGGCTTCTGGGTGGTATTTCCGGCTGGTTCGGGCGCGATACGGCAGTTGTGGGAGCAGAACCAGAGTTGTGTGCGACTTTCAATGCGGCTATGGCTGCAGGACGCCCTGTAACGGTATCCACGGGCGGCATAGCGGCCGATGCGCTTGGGTGTCGGGAACTAGGCCTCGAGCCCTATCGCGTGGTGAGCGAAAGTGCCGCAACAAGTTTGCTCGTTTCAGAGGCCGCGATCCTCGACGCACAACGTTCACTGTGGGAGGAGCTACGAATGGTGGTGGAGCCCGCTGCAGCAGTACCACTGGCAGCTGTGCGAAGCGGCCGACTGGGGCTGACACCTGGCGCGCATGTCTGCCTGATCATTTGCGGCGCAAATGTCGCTCCGTCTTCCGTGGCAGGGTAGTCAACGCATCGCAGTGGAGGAGCATTCCCCGGAGCGCAAGGAGAGAAGATTCCTCAGCAATGGGCGCCATCAGGAATAGCCCACTCTAAATGTGTCGGAGACATATGGATCATTTTTTACAGCAGATCATCAACGGTCTGGTTCTCGGCAGCATGTACGCCTTGATAGCCTTGGGCTACACCATGGTGTACGGCATCATCAATCTGATCAATTTCGCGCACGGTGAAGTGCTCATGGTGGGGGCGCTCACGAGCTGGTCCATCATCGGGCTCATGCAGTCGTCGATGCCCGGCACGCCGGGCTGGCTGATATTGATCATCGCGCTGGTCATCGCGTGCGTCGTCGCCGCCACGCTGAACTTCGTGATCGAGAAGGTCGCCTACCGGCCGCTGCGCAACTCGCCCAAGCTCGCACCGCTGATCACCGCCATCGGCATGTCGATCCTGCTGCAGACGCTGGCGATGATCATCTGGAAGCCCACCAACAAGGCCTACCCGACCCTGCTGCCCTCGGACCCCATCCACATCGCCGGCGCCGTCATCTCGCCGACGCAGGTGATGATCCTCGGCGTCACCGCGGTCTCGCTGGCCATCCTCATGTGGCTGGTCAATTACACGAAGCTCGGCCGCGCGATGCGCGCCACCGCCGAGAACCCGCGCGTGGCCGCGCTGATGGGCATCCGCCCCGACATGGTCATCTCGGCCACCTTCATCATCGGTGCCGTGCTCGCGGCCATCGCGGGCGTCATGTACGCCTCCAACTACGGCATCGCGCAGCACGCCATGGGCTTTTTGCCCGGCCTCAAGGCCTTCACCGCGGCCGTGTTCGGCGGCATCGGCAACCTCGCGGGCGCGGTCGTCGGCGGCCTGCTGCTGGGGCTCATCGAAGCCATCGGCTCGGGCTACATCGGCACCCTCACCGGTGGCGTGCTCGGCAGCAACTACAGCGACATCTTCGCGTTCATCGTGCTGATCGTGATGCTCACGCTGCGCCCGGCCGGCCTGCTCGGCGAACGCGTGGCCGATCGCGCCTGAAGGAGCTTGCCATCATGAAGAACAGCAAGAACCTCGCGCTCTACCTGGTCGGCGTCATCGCCGTGCTCGCGCTGCCGCTGCTGCTGCAAAGCCAGGGCAACGCCTGGGTGCGCATCGCCGACATCGCACTGCTCTACGTGCTGCTCGCACTGGGCCTGAACATCGTGGTCGGCTACGCCGGCCTGCTCGACCTGGGCTACGTCGCCTTCTTCGCGGTCGGCGCCTACCTCTACGCCCTCATGGGCTCGGGCCACCTGTCGGAGACCTTCGAGTGGTTCAAGGCCACCTTCCCGAACGGCCTGCACACCTCGCTGCTGATCGTGATACCGCTGGCCTTCGTGTTCGCGGCGCTGCTCGGCGTGCTGCTGGGGGCGCCCACGCTGAAGCTGCGCGGCGACTACCTCGCGATCGTCACGCTGGGCTTCGGTGAAATCATCCGCGTGTTCCTGAACAACCTCGACCAGCCGATCAACATCACGAACGGTCCCAAGGGCATCACCTCGATCGACTCGATCAAGTTCTGGGGCCTGGACCTGGGCAAGGCCTGGAAGTTCGACGGCTTCACCATCTCCTCGGTCACGCTGTACTACTACCTGTTCCTCGCACTGGTGGTGGTCACCATCGTGATCTCGCACCGCCTGCAGGTCTCGCGCATCGGCCGCGCCTGGATGGCGATCCGCGAGGACGAGATCGCCGCCAAGGCGATGGGCATCAACACCCGCAACATGAAGCTGCTGGCCTTCGGCATGGGCGCGAGCTTCGGCGGCGTGTCGGGTTCCATGTTCGCGGCCTTCCAGGGCTTCGTCTCGCCCGAGTCGTTCAGCCTCATGGAGTCGGTGATGATCGTCGCCATGGTCGTGCTCGGCGGCATCGGCCACCTGCCCGGCGTGATCCTGGGTGCCGTGCTGCTGGCGGCCCTGCCCGAGGTGCTGCGCTATGTCGCCGGCCCGCTGCAGGCGCTGACCGACGGGCGCCTCGACGCTTCCATCCTGCGCCAGCTGTTCATCGCGCTGGCCATGATCGTCATCATGCTGGTGCGCCCGCGCGGCCTGTGGCCCTCGCCCGAGCACGGCAAGACGCTCCAGCGCAAGGGCGGCGTGCCGGTCGATCCGGCCCATGCCGCCGTGGCGCCGGGCTCGCTGCAGACCCACGCACCGGGCGTCGACACCCCGGCCGACGAGCTGCCCGGTGCGGCCTCGCGTCCCATGTCGATCAATCCGTGAGCGAGGAGACGCATCCCATGAGCAAGGCAGACACCATCCTCGACGTTCGCGGCATCTCCAAGCGCTTCGGCGGCCTGCAGGCCCTGTCCGACGTCGGCATCACCATCCAGCGCGGCCAGGTCTATGGCCTGATCGGCCCTAACGGCGCCGGCAAGACCACCTTCTTCAACGTCATCACCGGGCTCTACACGCCCGACAGCGGCAGCTTCGAGCTCGCCGGCAAGCCCTACCAGCCCACGGCCGTGCACGAGGTGGCCAAGGCCGGCATCGCGCGCACCTTCCAGAACATCCGCCTGTTCGCCGAGATGACGGCGCTCGAGAACGTGATGGTCGGTCGCCACATCCGCACCCGCTCCGGCGTGGTCGGCGCGATGCTGCGCACCAGTTCCTTCAAGGCCGAAGAGAAAGCCATTGCGCAACGCGCGCAGGAACTGCTCGACTACGTGGGCATCGGCAAGTTCGCCGACTACAAGGCGCGCACCCTGAGCTACGGCGACCAGCGCCGCCTGGAGATCGCGCGCGCCCTGGCCACCGACCCGCAGCTCATCGCGCTGGACGAGCCCGCGGCCGGCATGAACATGACCGAGAAGGTCCAGCTGCGCGAGCTGATCGACCGCATCCGCCGCGACGACCGCACGATCCTGATCATCGAGCACGACGTGAAGCTGATCATGGGCCTGTGCGATCGCGTCACGGTGCTCGACTACGGCAAGCAGATCGCCGAAGGCACGCCGGCGGACGTACAGAAGAACGAAAAGGTGATCGAGGCTTACCTCGGCACCGGAGGACATTGAGATGAGCGCAGCAGTGCAAACCCAAGAGGAAGTCGCGGCGGGCGCTTCGCAGCGCAAGGCCGCTGGCAAGGTGTTGCTCAAGGTCAGCGGCCTGAAGGTGGGCTACGGCGGCATCCAGGCCGTCAAGGGCGTGGACTTCGAGGTGCGCGAGGGCGAGCTGGTCTCGCTGATCGGCTCCAACGGCGCCGGCAAGACCACCACCATGAAGGCAATCACCGGCACGCTGCCCGCGGGCGCGGGCGACATCGAGTTCCTGGGCCGCAGCATCAAGGGCCGCGGCGCCTGGGACCTGGTGGGCGAGGGCCTGGTGATGGTGCCCGAGGGCCGCGGCGTGTTCACGCGCATGACGATCACCGAGAACCTGCAGATCGGCGCCTACATCCGCAAGGACAAGGCCGGCATCGCGAGCGACATGGAGCGCGTGTTCGTGACCTTCCCGCGGCTGCGCGAGCGCAAGGACCAGTTGGCCGGCACCATGTCGGGCGGCGAGCAGCAGATGCTGGCCATGGGCCGCGCGCTGATGGCGCGTCCCAAGGTGCTGCTGCTGGACGAACCCACCATGGGCCTGTCGCCGATCATGTGCGACAAGATCTTCGAGGTGGTGCAGGCCGTGGCCGCGCAGGGCGTGACCATCCTGCTGGTCGAGCAGAACGCCAATCGCGCGCTGCAGCTGGCCGACCGCGGCTACGTGATGGAGTCGGGCCTGATCACCATGTCGGGCGATGCCAAGGGGCTGCTGAGCGATCCGAAGGTGCGTGCGGCGTACCTGGGTGAATGATAGATGCGCAATTCGATTGCACTTGCCTGCGTCGCATCCAATATGACACGCAAGCGACCCGAACATTCCGAATGACTGGAACGCACCTGAAGCCAGGTTCTTGCGGTGCCGATCGCTGACGACATCCTGTCAACCGAGCGACGGGGAATTGAACCAGCCAGCGATAGCCCCGCAAAACTCAGCTATTTCCAGGTCCCTTGACAGTCACATGAATGCCTACGAACGAATGAGGAGGCTCGGTATTGTCCCGCCTCCTCCACCATCTCCCATGCCCGCATTTGTTCCCTTCGTACTGGCCGGAAGCCTGATATTTTTATCCGGACATTTTGCGAAGAGGAAAGGAGCTCCCTGGACCGGCCAAATCGGCTCGGACTTGGACACCGCCGAAGGGGACTTGGCCGCACGCTCGGTTGCAGTCGACTTGGTCTACACACTGCATGAGGCTACAGGAGACCTCAATAGAATAGCACGCATCGTCAAGATCGCGGGCTATGTCAACTCGGCTCCAGATTTCCTGGAACACCAAGTCGTGATCAATGGCGCAAGCGAAATCCTCGAAGAAATCTTGGCCTGCAAGGGTCCGCATACATGCAGCACTTTCGGCGTGCAGCAACTCCCCATGGGAGCGTGTGTCGAGATTGAGTTGGTTGCAGAGCTGATCTGAAATTCAGACACCCGAGCCCCGGGGGGGCTGAAACAACGGGCCGTTTAACGCGAGCCGCTCGTTCCAGCAGTGACTGTCGGAGAGGCGGTCTGGCGCCGTGGAGCTGAAACTGGTCCCTACACCAGCTGCAATCGCAATCTGCTAGACGACTTGACATATCGACCAACTAGTAGATAGACTAAAAATATGGACGTACCCGAACTCTCCCCCAAGGCAGCCGAAATCGCTGCGTGCGCGCAGGCGCTCTTGGCAACCAAGGGGTACAACGGCTTCAGCTATGCCGACATTTCGGAGGCAGTGCACATCAGCAAGGCGAGCATTCATCATCATTTCCCCAGCAAGTCCGAGCTCGTACAAACGGTACTACGGCGGTATCGTAAGCAGGGCCGCGTTGGCTTGGCAGCTTTGACCAAGCAGGTCCCCGACCCACTTGCTCGAATTCATGCGTACACCGGCTACTGGGAGACGTGCATCCGCGACGGAAGTGCCCCTTTTTGCATCTGTGCGATGCTCGGTTCGGAGCTCCCTGCGATCCCCCAAGAAGTTGCCGATGAGGTCAGGGGGCATTTTTTCGACCTCACAGGGTGGTTGGCGGACGTCTTGAAGGAAGGTGCCGCCCGCGGGATTTTCAAACTTCGAAGTGACGCGGAGTCCGAGGCCATGGCCCTCATGGCCACGGTGCACGGGGGGATGTTGGCGGCCCGGGTGTACGGCGACGCCGATGCGTTCGCAACCGTGGTGCAGCAAGGCGTGAAGCAGTTGCTGGCGCCGGCCGCTCAACACTGATCAGCACGCGCTGCCAGGGGTTCCCCCTTTTTTTGTACAACCCGACTATCAACTAGTAGATAGGTTTCACCTGGTCCGGAAGCCTCTGCGGCGCAGCCTCCGATACCTTCAATGACGCGCCCTTAAACGCAACGCCTTGTCGCAATGGAGATCCACATGCAATTCCCAAAGACTTTCAAGCTTCTCGCCGTCGGCGCAACCAGTGTGTTGATCGCCGTGAGTGCATTGACGACGGCCCTTGCCGCAGGTCCCGCAGACCAGGTACGCGTACGCGGCACCGTGGTCTCCCTGACCGGCGATCGCCTGCAGGTCAATTCTCGCGAAGGAAAAGCGGTGACCATCACGCTCAAGGCTGGCTGGAAAGCGTCGGCGGTAGCGAAGGCCAGCATCAGTGACATCAAGCCGGGAGACTTCGTGGGCATCGCCTCGCTTCCGAAATCGGAGGGTGGAGATGGCGCCTTGGAAGTTCTGATCCTGCCGCCCCAGCTCAAGGGCATGGGCGAAGGCAGCTATGGGTGGGACCTCAAGCCCAACAGCACCATGACGAATGCCACCGTCGCCGATGCCGTCAAATCCGTCAACGGAAGCACCGTGACGGTGAACTATCACGGCAAAGAAAAGAAGATCTCGATTCCTGAAGGAACGCCGATCGTTACCTTGATCCCGGCTACGCCCGAGGATGTCAAGCCAGGTGCGGTCGTCTTCGTCCCCTCGGAAAAAGGCCCCGATGCGGGGCTGTCGGCCGGCCAGTTGATCGTGGGCAAGGACGGCGTCGTTCCGCCGATGTAAGGAGCCCCGCGCTGGCCGACCTTGTTGGGTGGCCAGCAGATCTCTTATGACCGATTCATCTCCCCTCCCCTCTCCCGCGGCGACGCAGAGCCGTGAGCCTCGACGCTTCATGCACCGCCATTCCGCGACTGTTCGCATGACGCATTGGCTTAACGCGTTGTGCCTCTCGTTTCTGCTGCTGAGCGGATTGCAAATCTTCAATGCGCATCCGCGGCTGTATTGGGGAAAGTACGGCGCGGATTCCGATGCCGCCTTCATCGCAATCGATAGTAGGCAGACGGTAAGCGCGCCTCGAGGATTTCTCCAGGTCGGCCCGATGCAACTTGACACCACCGGCTTCCTAGGCGTTTCGAACGAAAACGGGAGTAACACCGCAAGAGCCTTTCCCGCTTGGCTCACCATTCCCTCCTACCACGATCTCGGAGCCGGCAGGCGCTGGCATTTCTTCTTCGCGTGGCTGCTTGTACTCAACGGCTTGATCTACCTGGCCCATGGTCTATGGCGCGGGCATTTCCGCCGTGATCTTCTGCCGAGCAAAGCCCAGCTTGCCCCACGCCACTTGTGGCAGGAGATTCTCGACCATGCCGCTCTACGCTTCGCACGCGGTGAAACGGCACGGCGATACAACGCGCTCCAAAAGCTCAGCTACATCGCGGTGGTGTTTGGCTTGCTTCCACTGATGGTGCTGACGGGGCTGACGATGTCACCCGGCCTCGATGCCGCCTTCCACGTCCTACCCGACTCATTTGGCGGGCGCCCCTCCGCTCGAACCATTCACTTCATTACTGCATTCTTGCTAGTGTCTTTTGTCGCCGTGCATGTCGCAATGGTGATCGCTTCGGGTCTCTGGAACAACCTGCGCTCCATGTTGACTGGTCGGTACGCCATTGCCGAGGATGGATTGAAAAAATGACACGACTCCCTTCGCGCCGAAATTTCCTGATGGGGTTGGCCTCCGGAGCAGGTGCTTTTGCATTGAGCGGCTGCGACCGCCTGGCTGAAGACACAGGTGTGGACGCTGTGCTTCGTCATACCGAAAAGCTGACGCTGGCGAGCCAGAGAGTTCTTGTTTCCAGAAAAGCACTGGCACGAGAATATGCGGAAGCAGACATCTCGCCTGTGTTTCGCGCCAACGGCACTCAGATGCCAGACTCGACTGAGTACGCCCGCCTCCTCGAAGGAGAGTTCAAGGACTGGCGGCTTCAGGTAGACGGCTTGGTTCGACGCCCTGGAAGCCTGTCTCTCGCCGAGTTGAAACGTTTGCCCTCACGAACTCAGATCACGCGCCACGACTGCGTCGAAGGATGGAGCGCCATTGGCAAGTGGGAGGGCGTACCTCTTGCGTACGTCCTGGACGCCGCAGGCCTAAAACCGGGAGCTCGCTATGTGGTGCTCCACTGTGCGGACGACCTGGAAAAAGCGCTTGACGGCAGCGGTCGATATTACGAAAGCATTGACCTGATCGATGCCTATCACCCTCAGACGATCTTGGCCTATGGCATGAACGGCGAAAATCTACCTGTTGCGCATGGCGCGCCCCTCAGGTTAAGGGTAGAACGCCAACTGGGCTACAAGCATGCGAAGTACCTGATGCGCATCGAGGTTGTGGACTCGTACGGAGCTCTGTATGGTGGCAAAGGAGGATTTTGGGAGGACCGCGGCTATGAATGGTACGCTGGAATTTGACTTTCAGTCCCCTTCAATAACACGCATCGGCGATTGCTCGTATTCGAGATCCTGCCGCCGCACTACCCTATCCAAGCTCAACACGATGAAGCCTAAGGCGCTCATCTAATCTCTCCATTGAAAGCACTATCGAAATGAACCCAACCGCATTCCAATCCTTGACGTCCACACCACAAAACCACTGGCTGAAGCGCTACTATTTTGCAAGGGCCGCATTCTCTGTGGCTTGGGTTGCAGCTGCGTTCACCATCGGCAAGCAATCCTCGATGGCTGCCGCGCTGCTCCTCGTGATTTATCCGGCATGGGACGCGGTCGCCACCTTGGCTGATGCTCAGCGCAGCGGCGGGCTGCGGAACAATCCCACCCAAAAGACCAATGTTGCCGTCAGTGCCCTTGCGACTGTGGCCGTCGCGATCACCCTCGGATGGAGCATGTATGCCGTCCTCGGCGTATTCGGTGCTTGGGCTATATTCTCCGGGGCTCTTCAACTAGCCACCGCAGCGCATCGATGGAAGTCGTATGGCGCCCAGTGGCCCATGATTCTTAGTGGCGCGCAATCCATGCTTGCAGGCGGCTTCCTCATCTATCAGGCCGATGGGACGAAGTCACCCTCCATTGCTGATGTTGCCCCTTATGCCGCCTTCGGTGCGTTCTACTTTCTGATCTCGGCGATCTCCCTTGCGATCTCGGACGCACGGCGAAAGTGAACCACTCAAGCTGCATGGTGTCGTGCCTGCTACCCCGTGCTGCCTCGTGCTACCCCGTGCTGCCTCGTGCTGCCCCGTGCTGCCCCGTGCTGCCACGAATCTCGCGTCAAGATGCGCGAGAGGCGGCGTATCAGGTACGACGTAGATTGCAGAAGGTCGACCGGTGGCGTGAAGTTTTCATTAATCTGAAATGACCGCCGAACCACTTCACCTACCTTCCTTGCATGGCGGAAAGGCACTCCCTCCGCGGTCGCTACCGAGCTACTCGAATCCGTCAACACCCAGATATCGCCTCACTCACCTCGATGGTGGCTCCAGCATAGGGAAATCCAGCGCAGACTTCCTCTCCTTGCTGCAAGAATTGGAACAAGCTTCCCTCACGTCCGACCCACCTTGTGTCTCAGTAACACACGCTTGCGAGTGGTGCATCTCCATCTGTTGCGACGGATACGTCGTTCTAGAGAATCTGAAGGTGGGCGGCGCACGGCATATGCAAGCGGTGTCACCAAACATAGTTCTCGAAATCCTGCGATGCCTGGTCGGCGGGAACATTGCATCCCTGATGGGTCAGCCGTGGCGACCAGGCATTGATTCCGAAGCTCTGAGAAAAATTGTGGCGAACCACGCTCGGTCACGACTCGCTCGTGACTGAGACAATATTCGGATTGATGACAGCCAATGCTCATCTACCATTGGCGTCATAACCCGCCCCGCCATCTACGCCGGAAGCCAGCCGCATCGATCTCGATGTAGTGAGAAGGTGGCCTTTGAGGACAAGTACCTCAACGACGTGGTGAGTGTCGTCGTGCTTATCAAGCATCGCACTGCAACCATCGATCCGGGCGATGGCACGAACTGGCGCGGCCTTCGGCCTATTGCGCCATGTCGTGGACGTCTGAGCCGCCCCGTCGAAAGGGTTATGAGAATGCGCTTACCAAGGAGATGAGGTCGGACGATTTTCAGTTGCGTCGCAAGTTTGATCCGATTGGCTCGACACTACGAGAGCGCTACTTCCAACGGACCACATACGGATCGCGCCCTGACGGGGGTGGGACTTGGAAAGAAGCGATCGCCCTCAGGCCTTCACCGAGCGGCCCATCGGTCATATTGTCCGAACAAAGATCCCACGGAGCGGCATAGATCCTCTGCAACTGGATCATTCGCCATCGGCAGCCGGCTGCGTTCTAGAAAGTATCCAGGTCGTTCGGCCGGTTCGAATTCCCCGGCATGTGCTTTTGGAACCAGGACACGACCCGCGCAGTAAAGTCGAAAATTGCCGGCATGTGACGGATGCCATGGCCTTCCTTCGGGTAAGTAAGCAGCACGCTCTCCACAGTGGCGCCCAGTTGCAACGCTCGATGAAACTCCAGCGCTTGGCCAGCGGGAGTGATCTTGTCAAGCGCGCCGCAGATGTGCAACGTCGGCGTTCTCACGCGCTCGGCGTAGTGGATCGGGCTGCGCGTGAAGTACTGGCCTTGCGGGTCATCAAGCTTGTCTCTGAGAAAGAGTTGGCAGAAAGTTGGCACGTTGCAGGTCAAGTGCTGGCTGACCCAGTGGGTGACCGGTGCCATCGGCACGGCCGCGGCGAAGCGCTGGTCTTGGGTGATGAGCCAGGATGTGATGTACCCGCCATAGCTGTTGCCCATGACGCCAATCCTCTCGGGATCGATCACGCCCTGAGATTCGAGCGCATCGAGGGCCGACAGATAGTCGTAGGTATCGGCTCCTCCCATGTCGCCGAACACTAGACGAGCGAAGTTCTGACCGCGCCCGCTGGATCCGCGCGGATTTGGAAGGAACAGTGCATATCCCGCTGCGAGGGCGAGCTGCTGGAGCGCCGAGCGACCCAGATATTGGGGACGGACATGCCAGACAGGACCGCCGTGGACCTGCATGACGAGGGGATGAGGCCCGACGCCCCTGGGAGTGAGTAGCCAGCCGTGCAGTGCCAGCCCGTCAGGCGCCGTCCAGACGAAGTCTTGCGCGCCAACCTCGAGCGCCTTGACGAGCGTATCGAGTTCGGGCGTTCCGAAGTCGCGGATCGAGCGTTCGCTACCATCTTCGAAGGCAATCAACATTGGCGCATCGAAGAAGGATTCGACGAGAAACAGAAAATCCTCGTGCTTGCGCCCGAGCGGCGCTATCTCCGGAAAAATCGAGCCGCACGGCTGGCGCAGGCTGTCGCGCCACAACTCGCGTACCGCGCCAGTACGTCGCTCGTACAGACCGACGACATGGTCGGGTCCTTGAGAAGCACCGAGAAGCAGGGTGTCCTCGTCACGCCAGATCAGCTGAGTGACATCGGCACCGAGCGTCGCTGGCCGCGTGACCGATGCGCTCGCGACGTCGATCAGTCGCAGATCACCGGCAACGAGGTTTCGGTCGCTGCAGACAGCCTCGATCACTGCGACCGTACGGCCAGACGGCGCCGCAACAACGCAATTGAGCTGGTCCTTGGGCTTGAACAAGGTTTGGACGTGACCGTCTACGACCCCTACCAGGCGAACGTCGGCCGAATACCACCAAGTTTCTTCCGGCTGATCTGAGCAGAGCGCGACGATGTGGTCGGGACCGGCCCAACTCGCCTGCCAGACATTGACGCCAGGCCAAGTGATTCGACGCATACGCTCCGCCGCGACGTCATAGATCCATGCGCTGCGCCAGGGTGACGCCTCTGGCGCGCCTTCGACCACAGGCGCCCAGTCGGCTTGTGTTTGGTCCTCACGATGTTGGTTAAGCGCGACAGCGCCCTGCGCCCCAGCAAGATCGGATCCGAAGCCGGCAACACACAGCAGTACAAACCTGCCGTCGGCAGACCATTGCGCCGATTCGACGAAACCGTCGACCTCCGGGCAGGCACGATCAGTGCGGCTCCCCACATCGAGGATGCGCAACCTGTTCACATGCGCCTGCTCTCGATCCGACAGGAATGCGATAGAGCGGCCATCGGGCGACCACTGAGGGCAACTGTCCGAGTGCGGACCATACGTGACAATCTCGATGGCACCGGAGTCGAGTTCGATCAGCGCGATCCGAGTCGACGGTAGCCCTTCGAGTGCCTCGCAAACCACAGCGGCGGCGGCGGCTCTGGAGCCGTCAGGGCTCGCCGACAGTTGGATCAGGCTGGATGCCTCTCCGCTGCCAGGTCGCAACCATGCGTTTGTCAGCCGCTCGGCTTCGATGTAAAGCCGATGATCACGAAAATCGCCCTGCACTCGCCGCCTCAGGACACGCGGTTGAAGATTCGAACCATCGATCCCAGACGCTGCATCTTCCCCGTTGCGTCAGGGTTGACAAAGGCCATGGGAAACGGATGCGCCACACCGTTGAGCTTCATCTGGAAGAGGTGGTCGCCAACACGCTTCAGCTGGAAGACCGGCGCCTGTGCGTTGTCGACTTCATAGACGTCTTGCCTCGCAACCATCCTGGCCAGCAGCTCGCTGCCTTCGCGATAGATATCGAACCGAAAAAGCTGGTTCTCGAAACTTCCCTCGTAAGGCGCGAGTTCCACCTCCCCTTCGACCGGTGCCAGAGGTTCCACCGTCGAACCCCAGCCCTCAAGGATCGGATCAATGAGCCGGGTATCGAAGACTCCATACTTCGAACAGTTGGTGAGAAGAGCGAACGCCTTACCACTTTCAGGATGGGCGTAGAGCGAGGAACAGACGCCGGGGCCGCCCCCACCGTGAAAAAGCACGCCCCCAGACAGTATCATCCAGCCCAGGCCCACGCGCCACGTGTGAGGGGAGATGAACCCAGTCGTCTCCTCGGCCATGAGAGATGCGCTAGCTTCCGACAGGATACGAACCCCGTTGGGACCAACGCCGCCGTTGATCAATGCGCGAGCGAACGTCACGAGATCGGTCGCCGTCATCATGACCGTGGCCCCAGCCGGGGCAAAGCTCAACGGCAGGAACGGCTTGGTGCTCTGAACGAGCTTGCCCTCTTCATTGACCTGATCACCAACGCTGACGCGGAACCGCGGAAGTTCGGTAATGTCGGCCAACGAATGATGAAGACCGAGCGGCTCGAAAACGCGCGACTTGATCAGACTGTACCAGCCCTCGCCCCGAAGCTTCTGTGCGATGTGGCCGGCGATGACCGTGCCGATATTCGAATAGGCCGTCGCTTCGCCCGGCGGGTGAAGCTGCTGCTTGGACGCGCAATCCTCGATCGCATCGTCGATGCGCTGTTCGTCGAAACCTCGGTAGGCTGGGCAGTCATAGTCGATGCCATTGGTGTGGTTGATGAGCATCCGGCAGGTAATCTTAGAAAGAGCTTCCGGCTCGCCCAGTCGCAATTCGGGCAGATGCTTGCTCACGAGATCGTCGAGCTCAATCAGCCCATCATCGACCAACTGCATGAAAAGGGTAGCGTTCAGCACCTTGGTGATGGACCCGATGTGCATCAGCGTGTCGAGCGTTACCGGATCACCGGTCACGCTGTTGCGCAGGCCGCCAACAGCTTGGTGCATCTGACCGCCATCCCATAGGGCGAAGGATGCGCCAGTCACTTCTCCACTTCCCGTGATGTCTGCGATAACGGCGGCGAAATCGGTGCTCATTTCAATGTCCTTTCAAGTCGTTTGCAATCAGTGTCCAGAGCGGGTTGAGGAGCGGTCGATTCGCGAGTATCAGAGCCGCAGTCTGAACAGCCTGGTGGATCCTGGAATTCAGCGGGCGGTGCTGAAGCGGGCGGGCGAAAGCATTTGCTCTTCCAGTCCGATGTCTATGAGATCTGACGGCAGCTTGCCGCTGGCGCAAAGCGTTGCGGTCAATCGGCCAAGCGCCACAGCGGTTTGAATGCCGTAGCCACCTTGCCCGACCAGCCAGAAGAAGCCTTCCGCGACGGAATCGAAGCCCGCCACCGGCGTGCGGTCCTGACTGAAGACGCGCAGCCCTGCCCAACTGTGTGAGACCCGGCGAACCTGTGCGCTCGTTGCCTGTTCGAACCGGTCCACGGCAATGGCCACGTCGAGCTCCTCCGGCTGCGCGTCGCAGGGTGGTGAATCGGTCTCATCCGCCGGTGAGATCAGCAGCAGGCCGGCATCCGGCTTGAAATAGAAGCTTTCGTCGATCGCGATGGCCGCAGGCCAGCGCGCGGCATCCAGACCGCCCGGCACCTCGATGAGCGCAGCGGTGCGGCGCTTGGGTTGCAAGCCAAGCGGTGCGACGCCGGCACTGCGCGCCACTTCATCGCCCCATGCGCCTGCGGCATTGACGACCACCGGCGCGCTGAAACGCCCCTGTCGCGTAATAAGCTGCCAGCGACCGTCGACGTGAGAAAGTTCTTCGATCCTTGCGCCCGTCAACATCTCCGCGCCCTGAGCGCGTGCCTGGCGCAGAAAACCTTGATGCAGCGCGTCGACGTCGATATCGGCCGAACCGGTTTCCAGCACCGCCCCGCCCAGGTAGTCGCCGCGAAACGCGGGCACGCGCTCGTGCGCCTGCGAGGCCGACAGCATCACCGTTCTGCCCGCAACATCGGGATCCTGGCGAAAGCGCTCCAGCAAATCCAATTGGTCGACCGTGCCGAAATACAGCGTCTCCCGCGGGGTCACCAACGGGTTCGCCGCAAACCCGGCAGGTGGCTCGAATAGGAAGCTGCGGCTGGCACTGGTGAGACGCCGCACGGCTGCGCTACCGTAGGTCTCCGAAATGAGTGCCGCCGAACGGCCAGTGGAGTGATAGCCGGGATGGTCCTCGGCCTCCACCAGTAGCACCGCTCCCTGTGCGGCCAGATGAGCGGCCGCCGAGGCCCCTGCGATGCCAGCGCCAATCACAATGAAATCTACTTCTCTGACTTGACTCATCACTATCCCATCGATTGCAATACTTGGACTATATGAAATAAATATTCCGATCTGGCAATTATCTTTCCGACGCGACTTTTCGGGTGTCTGTCGCCCCTGTTTTGCTCCGTTCGAGGGCGCTCACTATTGGCTCCTTACCTGGAAGGCGCTGCCGGCGCCACACCGCTGCAGCGCCCGTCGGGCCTCTCGAGCCAGGCATGGGTAATTCGTTGCCTGCTACTTGCGCTGTCCACAATGGAGCTAGCAGCCTCTCTTGCGGTCGCAGACACCAAGCTCTGTTACGACATCGCAGAAACCGCCTGGGCGGGACCCTTTCGGCTAGAGCGGAGCGTCATTGCCAGGCAAAGGGCCGCAAGCAGGGCGAGTGGCACACCTACGCCAGCCATAGCACGACCCAACATAGCTTCGCCGCCTAGAAACTTGCTCAGCGTCGCGACGGTTGGTGCGGCCAAGCTGCCGCCGATCGCTGCGGCAATGACGTAAAGGCCGAACGTTCGCCCGCGGAGTTCATTAGGAATACGAAAGTTGATGGCGATCACCGGTACGACGATAGCTACCGCAGCCGCCAATTGAAAGATGGTCATTCCAACCGCGAACAGTTTGACGTTGGAAGCGAGCGCCATGGTGGAAGCTGGCGCGCATACCAATGCAGCGACGGCTGCAGGCAGCATGACGGCCGAGTAGTCGCCATTGCGCCGCGCCCAATCCACCAGACGTCCAGAAGCTGTCACTCCCACGATGCCGGCGCCGAGTGTCACGGCGGCAAACCAACCTGCAAAATCGCCCGGCTGCTGACCATACAGGCGCATAAGGGCAGGCGCCCCCCAAGTCGCCACACTGCTGGACAAACCGCTCAGGAACACCACGCTGATCAATAACGGACAGAGAAAATCCCGGTAAGCCCAGAGCTCATGCCAAGTGGCCCTGCCCTGTTCGCGGACCTCCATACGTTTTGGCTCGCGCATGAAGAGGATCAATCCCATGATCGGCGTCGCCATGATCGCCGCTAGCGCGAAGACGGCACGCCAAGGCGTCATACCACCCAGCGCGTGCGAATCCGCAGCATGGATCCTGCTGAGCGCATCGAAGCCCAATCCACCGATCAGTACCGCCGCTGCCGAGCCCAATATCTGGCCAAGCGGATAAGTTGCTGTCGCGGAGGCGCGTCGATCGGGGGCGAAATAGTCCCCGAAGAGCGAAAGAGCCGCAGGAAGCAATACGGCCGTGGCGGTGCCCATGGTGGCCTTGGCCAGTGCCAAGGTCCAGAACCCCGTCGCCGATGCTGCAAGCCCCAGCGAGACGCACCAGATTAGCATGGCCACGAACACCAGTCTGACCCGATTCATCCGGTCAACCAGCAAGCCCATTGGCAAGCTCAAGAGACCGTAAGCCGCCGCGTAGCTCGTGGAATTCGCGATACCCGCTTGCACGTCTGTGAGAGCTAGATCATGTTTGATCGGCTCCAGCAGAAGCGCAACGATCCCAATATCCATTGTCGAAAGCAGCGCGATCGCCCCAAGAACGTATTGGGCATAGCGCGCCCGCCCGAGGCTTGGATATCCCAGCTTTTCACGCATGATTCAGTCCTTGTGAACCGAGGCCGTCCAGCGCCCCAGCCAGAGGCGGACATCCGCAAGAACCTGCGAGTCGATGGCGGTCGAGACCTGGGCGCGGCAGTGCTGCGGCCCACCACCCGCGGACGAACCCACCCAGCCTTCCTTTGGCAAGCCCGAATCGGAGTTCAGGTAGGCAATGGCGATGAAAAGCCATAGGCGCTCCTGAATGAGGACCGCCGAGCCGACGATGGAGTCGGCGCCGGGATGCTCCTCGGCCCTGAAAAGCAGCACCGGGCCCCAGGAGGCCAAGAGAGCCGCTACCAACGCTGCGGCAATGGGGCCCATCCCCCAGGAAATCAACTTGCTTGACCTGACTCATGACAGCCATCCATCGATTGCGATGAACGGACTATACGAAATAAACTTGCCTTAATGGAAATATTTTTTCCATCAGGGATCAGCTGCTCGCGGCAAGCACCCCCCGCTGTGTTTAGTTCAGATGCTTCTCTAGCCAGCCGCAGCCCGCTTTTCCGAAGCCAAGACAAAGGCCTCGACCATCGGATCAGCGCTCCCACGAGGTGAAGCCGCCGCTACGATGCGACAGGGTGAGTCACTCGCCTTGAGATAGGCATGACCCATTTCGCTGTCGAAGTAAAGCGTGTCACCCGCGCGCAGAAGCATCGGCTCATAGAGATCGGTGCAAAACTCCACCTCGCCCTCGATGATGTATACGAACTCCTCGCCCGGATGGCGGATGAAATCGCCAAACTCCGCGCGGAACTCGTCCATCGTGCGTGCGCGCACTTCCACGATCATCGGCGTCATCTTTTTGTGCAGCAACTCCGTGGCGAGATAGGTCTGGCTGTAGCACCGGGTTTCCACCCGTTTGCCCTCACCAGCGCGCAACATCACCCGACGGCCCCCGCTCCCGCTGGGAACCGGGGCGGCAGGCTGAACCGGATTGCCTAGCAACTCAGCCATGTCGACGCCCAGCCCACGGCTGATTGCCGCGAGCTTGTCGAACGATGGAGATATGTGCCCAGCCTCCAACTTCGAAAGGGTCGAGGCGGCCAAGCCCGTCTTTGTGCTTAGTTCGGCAAGTGTCATGTCCGCACTGCGGCGCAAGGCGCGGATCGTTGCACCCGGGTTGTTGCTGCGGTTGCCAGGGATGGGAGCAGTCATGTTCATGGCGCGCACTGTAGCAGGCGCCTTCCATCATTCCAAATAAAATGCAATATGGGCAACACCTATCCGAAATGGAACTTTTTTTTCTGTTGGGGAAATATTATTGCTACTATGCGGCGCACTTGTAAGAGATCGGCGACCGCCCCCAAGGACCCTCATGAACCTTTGCAGCTTTACACACCCGGATGAACTCACGAGATACGGGCTGCGACGGCTCAGCGTCTTCCATGCCGCAGCTGTCGACGTGGCAACCGCCGCCCGTTTCGTGCGCTCCCGCGATTTCGCATGAGCGAATCAATATCCTCGGCCGCCACAGTCGAGGCCAGCGTCGCTGCACTGGATGATTTGTTTCAGGCGTTCAACCGCAGCGATGCGCCGGGCCTGGTTGTGGGCGTCGCGCAGCACGGCAAAACGCTCTATCGTCGCGGTTTCGGGCTGGCAAGCGTAGAACTGGGTGTCGCCAACACGCCTTGGACGCGCATGCGCATCGGGTCCACCAGCAAGCACTTTACCTGCCTGGCCCTGCTGCTACTCGCCGAGGAGGGGAAGGTCGATCCCGATGCAAGCGTGCGACGCTACATCCCCGAGCTACCAACGCTCGAGGCAGAGCCTAGCCTGCGACAATTGATGTCGCACACCGGCGGCTACCGCTGCTATCTCGACCTGGGCTTCATTGCCGACGGCATGGCGATCCGGCCAGAAGGCGGTGCGCTCAAGGCGTTGCTGCGCCAGACTGCGGTGAACTTCGCGCCGGGCGAGTCAAGCCTCTACTGCAACAGCGGATACCACCTCCTGTCGCATGTGATCGCGCGGGTGAGTGGCATGCCCTTCGAGCAGTTCCTGCACGAGCGCATCTTTATGCCACTGCGCATGGTGGACACCGCCTCGGTACCGAGCGACATGGAGATCCACCGTGGCATGGCGACGCTGCATCTGCCGCAGCCAGGCGGCGGCTGGAAGCGCGGCATCTTCCCCAGCGAGGAGGTGCTTGGAGAAGGCGCGATGATCTCGACGATTGACGACATGTTGCGCTGGCTCGTCCATCTGCGCGGCCCGAAGACGGTCGGCAGCGACGCCACGTGGACGCAGATGACGACGCTCTCGAGGCTAAACAACGGCACCATCAACCCTTACGCCCTTGGGCTGATGCTGCACGAGTACCGCGGCCTCGACGTGATCCACCATGCCGGCGGCGTGATCGGCGGTGCTTCGCAGATGTTGACGGTACCCAGTCATGCACTCGACATCGTCATCATGACCAATGGCGCGGCAGCGAACCCCATCGAGCTCGCCAACAAGGTCGTGGATGTCATGCTCGGCGACGTGCTCGGCACGCGCGCAGAGAAGGTCTCAACGCAACGATTTCTTCCACTGGTGGGTTCACGCTACCACTCGAAGCGCACTGGCCACGTCATCGGATTCGGCGACGTGGGCGGCAAGTTGTGCTTGGCCTTCCTGAACAGTCAGGCAATGCCGCTGACGGACGGCGGCGACGCGCTGCGCATCGGTTTCCAGGAGATCGCCGTCGGCCCGTTGAACCTTCCCATTTCACAGTTGATGGACTTGCAGGAGGCACCAGCGTCGCTTGAGTTCAGCGAAGCAGGCAACGCGTCGACATTCCAGCGTCTGTCGGCGGACGCCCCATCCTTGACGGAAGCGGGCGCCGCACTGGTCGGGCGCTACCGTGCCGACGACCTCGGCGCGGATGCCGAGATCCGCTTTGATGGCAAGGACCTGCGTCTGCATGTGTACGGCGCGCATGCGGTCTCGACGATGTCACTCGAAGCCTTTAGTCCCGAAGTCTTCGGCCTGGCTTCGACCATCATGGCGCTGTCGTTGCGCGGAGTCCTCAACGTGGAGCACAAGGATGGCCAGGTGACGGGCTTCATCCTAGACACGCTGCGCACGCGGCACCTGCACTTCGAGCGACGGGACTGAGATGACAACTCTTGTTCAAGAGGCACCCCCGCCCATTTCCACGATGCTGGTATGGGACAACCATGTGTGCATGCCCGTGCGCCCGCAGGACGTTAGCTTCATGGACCAGCTCGAATGGCACCACCATAGCGGCACAGACGTGGTGATGCTCAACGTCGGCTTCGGCGACGACTCGATCGAGGCACACATGCGTATGCTTGCCACGTTCCGCGCATGGCTGGCTGCGCGCCCTGCACAGTACCGGTTGATCCGAACGGTCGCCGACATCCACGCAGCCAAGGATGCCGGACAACTTGCTGTTGGCTTCGATATCGAGGGTGCAAACGCCATCGGCGATCAGCTCAGCCTGATCGGGCTCTACCGGGAGCTAGGAGTGTGCTGGATGCTGTTGGCATATAACCAGAACAATCGAGCGGGCGGCGGATGCCAGGACGAGGACACCGGTCTAACCCCCTTCGGACGCGCGATGCTGGAGGAAATGGCGCGCGTCGGCATGATCGCCTGCTGCTCGCACACGGGCTACCGCACCGCACGCGAGGCGATCGACGCATCGCCCGCTCCGTTGATCTTCTCGCATTCCAACCCGCGGGCGCTGCACGACCACCCGCGCAACATTCCCGACGAGCTGATCCGCGCCTGCGCTGCACGCGGCGGCGTCATCGGTATCAATGGCATCGGCACGTTTCTCGGAAACAACGATGCCTCGCCGGCCAACCTGGCGCGACACGTGATGCACGTGGCCGAACTGGTCGGCGTTCAACACGTTGGCATCGGGCTGGACTTCATTCACGACCGTCGCGAGATCGACGATCTCCTTGCCGCGAATCCAGACAAGTTTCCACCGCACCTCGGCTACGCATCCGATCTGAAGATGATGGCGCCCCAGGAACTCCCGACCTTGGCGGCAGAACTCGGCATGCGAGGGATGAACGACGTCGAGATAGCAGCCGTGTTCGGAGGCAACTGGCTACGAGTCGCCGAGCAGATCTGGCGCGAGTAGCCAGCCCAACACGGATACCCGCATCCGAGGCGCCGGTCCGCACGGGCAAGGCAGGCTACGCCGTGAGCACTTTAGAGATTCGACCTTCATTTCTTTACGAGACTGACTATGACCACCCTCCAACGCTTCGACGTCGGCCCCCGTATCTCCCAGATCGCCCTCCACAACGGCGTCGCCTACCTTGCCGGTCAGATTCCCATCGACGTGTCTGCGGACGCGCGGGGCCAGACCACTCAGGTCCTTGAAGAGATCGATGCGCTGCTTGCTCGGGCAGGCACGGACAAGACCCAAATCCTGAGGGCTGAGATCTTCCTAGCCGACATTGCCGACTTTGCGGCGATGAACGCGGCGTGGGACGACTGGGTACCTGCCGGCAATGCACCGCCGCGCGCAACTGTGGAGGCTCGCTTAGCAATGCCCGCACTCAAGGTAGAGATCGTCGTGACGGCGGCTGTGCCAGCCCTCTGATCTGAGAACCCATCTGTTCGTAACGGCGGCTGAAGCGGAAGGTCAGAGGCGATGGTCCTCGCTCCAACGGCGCGAGGATATACGTGGTGCCTCGACTGCGCATACAGATCAACCTCCCTATTCAAGGGCGCTCTGTTCAATACACACCCAAATTCATTTCAGAATAAAGAGGCAATCGGATGAAAAACGTCTTCCCGCAGCTACCTTCTCAATCGAAAAGGCAGGGCAAAATAACACACAACTCAACGAAGAGAGCGATCCTCTGCGATTTAACCCCATCTTCGGGCCTGCGCATTGCCGCTTTTTCGCTGATGCACGTTTTTCTATTCGCGCAAAGCGCAAGTGCTGGCGAGGAGGTCGCGAACAACAATGGAGCGACGCCTGAGCTACCCGCGTGCCTGAAATATGATCGGTTTAACCACAAAGGGTCTGAATCGCCATTTCCGTCCAACTGCGAGTCCATTTCTCCAGAACTGGGTGGTCTTCGCCAGACCATGTACGACAAGGGGTGGAACGCACAGGCGATCCTGACCACTGGCCTTACCTACGATCTGAGGAATCGCAACCGCGGCACGCAGGTCTACAGCGGGCAAAAACCCTCTTCCACAAGCACTGGCAGCCTCCTGCTCACGCACGACCTAGAACGGCACGGACTTCCTGCGGGATCCCTGCTTACCCTGGGCGGGTCCTTTGCGTACAGCAGTTTTCGAGGAGACGGAATTCGGGAAGCATTCTTGAGTCAGCTTTCCGCGCGAATTCCAATGATGAATGATAGGCTGATACTCCAGATTGGCTACTTTAGCCTGGCGGGTCAGTTCTACGGCACTTTGTTGGGAAACAATATTGCCGCATCGACACTGGGCCCGAGCAGCGGACTTCTTGCTCAAGTCGGAGCCCTTGGATTCAAGCCGTCTCCAGCCTTCGACGTCCGGTTCTACTCCCAGGATAAACGTTGGTACAACCACTTTGGAGTGGCCCGAAGCATCAGCCCGGATGGCCTTTTTGCCGACTCGGAAGAGAATAGATCGGGCCTCAAATTCAGAACGAAAGATGCAAAGTCCATCTTCATCAACGAGGTTGGCTATCGAATCGAAGCAGCACCCGAACAACGAAAAGTCTGGGTGCGTGCGGGTGTCGCATACAACAACTCGGAATACACGAGACTGGATGACCCGACGAAGAAAAGCAACAACTATGGGTCTTATCTTGTCGGCGATGTTCAATTGACGCAGCCAGATTCGAATCTTCCCTACAAGGGATGGTACGTCAACGCGTACCTCAACAAGGGAAGAGGAAACGTCAATTACCTGCCCGACTCCTTCGGAGGCTCGATCTATAGCTTGGCGCCTTTTGAATCGCGCCCTTATGATTTGCTAGCTTTCGGAATTTCCAAGAACAAGTACAGCACGTGGGCAAGAGACACTGCTGTAGCGGCGGGCCAGAGTGCGGCAAAGGCATCCACAAGCTTCTCGGTCTCCTACGCTTATCGAGTGAGCAGAGGGGTTTACGTCCAATCCGCACTGATCTATACGGACAACCCTACGTTCTCGCCCAAGCGATCCAGCGCTCTCAATCTCAATATGAATGCGATCTTGGTGTTTTGACGCCGGTACCCGGAACGGCTAGCGTCCATGCACCAACCAAGGGTGGCCCTGTTCGGCCGTGGGGCTGCACAAGATCTTCCTGCACCGCACCGTAAGCGCGCGGAGAGCACATCTTGACGGCAGGTGGCAGCGCTGCCTGCCACCCCGTCGATGCGGCGGGGAATTCATCGTCGTAACCGCGGCATGCCGGTTTTGTCGATCGGTAGCAATGAGCCCCATGGATGTGTATTTGACCGATGCCGCAAGCGTGCGGGACATATTGAGCCTGCTGCTGGATAGCCACGGGCGGCTTCGTGTGGTCCCCGCTCGAGTTCTTGAAGGCACTACGGCGCAAGAACGGCTTGTGTTCGGCGTGCGTCATGGCCTGTACAGCTTCCCTACCGAAGAGTTGTGTGATTTCCTTCGTACCCATATTCAGGGCAAGACGGCCATCGAGATCAGCGCGGGGCACGGCGCTCTTGCAGGAGCCCTCTCCTTCCTGCTACAGACAACCGCCAGCAAGAAGACGCGGCGGTCAAGGCCCATTACCGGCGGCTTGGGCAACCGACCGTGCCCTACGGGGAGCATGTCGAGAAGCTGGACGCTTTAGCGGCCGTGCAGAGGTACAGGCCAAACGTTGTCATCGCGTGCTGGGTGACGCATCTGTTCGATGCGGACCGGCCGGACGCCGGAGGGAATATGTTCGGCGTGGACGAAAAAAGGCTCATTGCATCCTGCGGCGAATATGTTTTCGTTGGCAACGAGCAGGTCCATGCGAACAAGCCCATCTGGGCCATCCCGCATGAGAAGCTCACGCCGTCATGGCTCTACTCGCGCGCCATCAACGGCAGTCGTGATTTCATTGCTATCTGGCGGCGGGCGCCATCACTGAAAATCGTATAGTCAAGCGCCTGCAGGAAGAGCTCAGCGAGCCGCCGCTTGCGCCCAATGATGCGGCGGCAGTTCTGAAATTCGATTTGCGGGTTGCGTCGGCAAACGCTAGAGGGCGTCCTTGCGGTCCGCGTGTGGCTCATGGCCGTTCAGGCTCGCTGCACCAGGCTCATGTCGGCCGCGGCGCGCTAGCCAGCTCGCAGCTACCGCCAAACAGCCAGCTCGTGCGCCCGAGCGCAATCGCGCCGGATCTGGTTCTCCGCCGGATTGTTGTCGCCCGGGAAATCGCCGTCGTCGATGTAGCGCGTGAGCGCACGCCAGTGCTTCAAGCTGTAGCCAATGGCCTTGGCTGTAGCCGATCCCTCAAACACCTTCTGCCGCTCGGCGGTTAGCCATTGGTGCAGCGCATCAGTCCCCTTGCGTGATCGCTCCTGGTGCGCACGCCTCCAGTCCTCTCGGCTCGGTTCGGTCACGACCTGCTCGACCTTTGACAGCTCGCTGATGAACTCGAAGGCCCGCCCACCGACTGTGCACTTTGGCAGCCACCCTGGCTACCTGTGCTGGTTTCTAGGTGGCCTCTAGGCGGCTTCGATCAGCTCGGGCACGGCGGTGAACAGGTCGGCCACGAGGCCGTAGTCGGCCACCGAGAAGATCGGCGCCTCTTCGTCCTTGTTGATCGCCACGATCACCTTGGAGTCCTTCATGCCGGCCAGATGCTGGATCGCACCCGAGATGCCAGCGGCGATGTACAGCTGCGGCGCGACGATCTTGCCGGTCTGGCCCACTTGCCAGTCGTTCGGCGCGTAGCCCGCATCGACGGCGGCGCGGCTGGCACCGAGGCCCGCGTTGAGCTTGTCGGCCAGCGGGGCCATCATTTCGGTGAACTTCTCGGCGCTGCCCAGCGCGCGGCCACCCGAGACGATGATCTTGGCGGCCGTCAGTTCGGGGCGCTCGCTCTTCGTGACTTCTCGGCCGACGAAGCTGCTCTTGCCGCTGTCGGCCACGCCTTCGGCGGTCTCGACCGTTGCGCTGCCACCGGTGGCGGCTGCGGCGTCGAAGCCGGTCGTGCGAACGGTGACCACCTTGGTGGCATCGCTGCTCTGCACGGTGGCAATGGCGTTGCCGGCGTAGATCGGACGCTCGAAGGTGTCGGGGCTGTCGACCTTGGTGATGTCGCTAATCTGCGCGACATCGAGCTTGGCGGCCACGCGCGGTGCGACGTTCTTGCCGTTGGCGGTCGAGGGGAAGAGGATGTGGCTGTAGTTGGAAGCGATCGCGAGGACTTGCGCGGCGACGTTTTCAGCGAGGTTCTCGGCGAGGCTCGGGCTGTCGGCGGCGATGACCTTGGTCACGCCAGCGATCTGCGCGGCGGCCTTGGCAGCTTCTGCCGCGTTGGCTCCGGCCACGAGCACGTGGACGTCGCCACCGCAGGCGAGTGCGGCGGTCACGGTGTTGAGGGTGGCCGGCTTGATGCTGGCGTGGTCGTGTTCGGCAATGACGAGTGCGGTCATGTTCGTTGTCTTCCTCAGATCACTTTGGCTTCGTTCTTCAGCTTGTCCACCAGGGTCGCCACGTCGGGCACCTTGATGCCGGCGCCGCGCTTCGGCGGTTCCGAGACCTTCAGCGTCTTCAGGCGCGGCTTGACGTCCACGCCGAGGTCCTCGGGCTTGAAGGTGTCGAGCTGCTTCTTCTTGGCCTTCATGATGTTGGGCAAGGTCACGTAGCGCGGCTCGTTGAGGCGCAGGTCGGTCGTGATGACGGCCGGCAGCGTGAGCGAAACGGTCTCGAGACCGCCGTCGACTTCGCGCGTGACGTTGGCCTTGTCACCGGCGACTTCGACCTTCGAAGCGAAGGTGGCTTGCGGCAGGTCGGCCAGCGCGGCCAGCATCTGGCCGGTCTGGTTGGCATCGTCGTCGATGGCCTGCTTGCCGAGGATGATGAGCTGCGGCTGTTCCTTGTCGACCAGCGCCTTGAGCAGCTTGGCCACGGCCAGCGGCTGCAGCTCTTCCGAGGTCTCGACCAGGATGCCGCGGTCGGCGCCGATGGCCATCGCGGTGCGCAGGGTTTCCTGCGACTTGGCGTCGCCGCACGAGACGGCGATGACCTCGGTCACCACGCCCTTCTCCTTTAGGCGCACGGCCTCTTCGACGGCGATCTCGTCGAAGGGGTTCATGCTCATCTTGACATTGGCGATGTCCACGCCCGTGCCGTCGCTCTTGACGCGCACCTTCACGTTGTAGTCGACGACCCGCTTAACGGGCACCAAAACCTTCATCAGTCTTTTCCTTTCGAGAAGATCAAATTTTACGCTGCAGCAAAATACGACGAGAAGACGTCAGCGCCGCACAACAATGCTTGACGAAGAAGCTTCGTCGTCTCAACAGACATCTAAAAGATTCAGGCGGTGGAAAAGGCCTGACCATCTGAGCCAACCAAGCGCTTGGCAGGAAGATTCGAGCAAGCGTTGAGCAACTGCCCACGGCCCGCCAGCAGACAAGGTGATTCGACGATCCGTCGAATGCCTTATGTTTGCAACACTCGCACGAGTATCAAGGCTCACCCCTACCCGCTTCCCGAACCCGTTGACTAACTCCGACGTGAGGACAGAGGAGGAACCCTGACCGCGATTCGTCCGCCAAAACGTGCATCGCCTCACTTCAGCAAACCGGCGTCGTCGATCTTCGAAAATTCATGCAATGTGCCAAGCGGGGTTGCGTATTGAAAGCTGATAGAGGACCCTTGGGAAGCCAGCGATGCAAGCGGCACTTTCAACGGATTGCGTCACTGCGCGAGCCAAGCCAACCAACGTTTGTTGAGTTCGACCTGATTGGCCTGCCAGTATTCGTCGCTCAATCGATGCTGGCGCGCCAAGTTGGCCATCGACGTTGGCAGTTTTTGCTTCAACTTTTCATCAACAAGATCTGCGGCAGCCTTATATGACGGACCCATCCCCGTTCGCTCAGCGAATTTCGCCAGCACTTCTGGCCGCATGTGGTATTCCAGGAGCGCGACTGCGCCGTCGACGTTCTTCGCCCCTTTAAGGAGCGCCGCGGCATTACCCACTACGAAGCCATCGTCATAGCCGAAGTTGATCTTTATGCCATCGCGCTGCGCAAGGAATGCTCGGTTGCTGTACGTAATACCATAGGTCACTTCGCCGGTGCCGAGATTATTGATCTGATCGGCACCTGAAGCGCTGACTACGATCTTCGTAGACGCCCGCAGTTGACCGAGCTTACGAAACGCTCGGTCGACATCCAGCGGGTAGAGCCGCTCTGACGAAACCCCGTCGGCAAGAAGCGCCGCCTCGAGTTGTACGTGCGGGGAGTTGCGCAAAAGCCCTCGCGTGCCAGGAAATTTCTTGACGTCGAAAAATTCCGCCCATGTTTTCGGGAGCGGAACGGTGTCATTCTTCGCCGCAATTAGGAAGGAGTACTGGTTGAGGACAACTAGCTGCGATGAAGGAAATGGGTCGGCCACCCCCCGTCGTCGCGCGATTTGCTCGACTCTTGGATCGGCCAATAGCATGCCCCGATCCGCGCGCGCGAGCAGGCTGCTTCGATCCAGACCGATCACGAGATCGCCGATGTACTGACCTGCCTCCAGTGCAGGCTGCATTCGTGCGCAGCATGTGTCATCGACAATCACCTTCGCGCCGCTCTCGGCCTCGAAGGGTTTGATGACCAGTTCCCGCGTCGTCTCGAGTTGCGTACCTCCCGAGGTGTAAAGCACAATCTGCTGCCCCTGCAAGGGCTTTGTCTGCGCACCTGCCAGACTGCTGGCGGCCCCAATCCATGCCGCTGCGACGACACGGAAGAGTGTCCCCGCAGTGCGGGCTGACTTCGATTGCATGGACGCCGATTTCGAGTGAAGGAACATCGATGGAACTCCAAATTGTTAAGTTTTGCCGATTGCGATGCGCGATATGAGCCAGCCCGAAAGGGCTCAATTTCTATTTAGCCGCGTCAAAAGCATGGCCAAGACGTGCAATACCTTCAGAAATCTGCCCGCAGTCCGGCGATGCGTAGGTCAGCCGCATGCAATGCAGGTCAGCATCCGCTTCGAAGAACGCCCGGCCAGGAACAAACAAGACCCCAGCCTCAACCGAGGCCTCGAACAAACGTTTTGGATCGAATTCCCGGGTTGTCTGCAACCAAATGAACATTCCTCCGGCCGGTTCAACGAAGGATGCTCGTTCGCCAAGTTGATCCCTTAGCGCCGCACTCATATGCCTCATTCGCAGACCGTACTCCTTGCGAGCAGCCTCAATGGCGACATCAGCCCCACCGCCATTCAGGTACTCGGCCGCAATCATCTGCGCAAGCGATGAGCTACATAGATCGGTTGTCTGCTTCGCAATTGCGCAACGCCTCGAAACATCGCGAGGCACAATCATCCATCCGATGCGGAGCGCCGGCGCCACCGTCTTCGACAGACTTGACAGGTACAACACCGGATTTCTATCTGGCGCTAGCTCGCCGGCAAGCTCGAACAACGTCGGAGGGGTACCGGATCCGAAGTCGAGGGCTCCGTAAGGGTCGTCCTCGACAATCAGAAAGCCGTAGCGGAGAGCCAACTGAACAAGCGCCTCGCGACGCTCCCTTGGTAGAAGGGTGCCAGCTGGGTTAGAAAAGTTAGGTACGGTGTATAGCAGCTTAGGGCGTTCATCGCTTGGTGCTTTGGCAAGCATTGCCTCCAAAGCGTCGATTCGAATGCCCATTGCATCCATCGGAATCTGCACAATCTTGGACTGTGCCAAGCGCAAGGCCTGCAACGTCGCCGGATAGGTTGGCGACTCAACATAGACGCAGTTTCCCGGCTCGACCAAGACCCGTACCAGCAGATCAAACGCCTGTTGCGAGCCCGTGGTCACGATCAATTGTTCCAATTCGCAATGAACTCCGCGAGCGGAACTCACTTCCTTCAGCCGTTCACGAAGTGCCGGCAGACCCTCAGTCGCGCAGTACTGCAGCGACTGCCCAGGGCTCTCCATTGCTCGCAGGCAAGCTTGCTGCAGACCTACTTGATCGAACAGGCCGGCCGACGGGTATCCGCCGGCCAATGAAATCATGCCCGGACGACTCAGAAAAGGAAACAACTCACGTATTGGGGAACCGGCTGGCTCGGAATACGGCGCGGAAAACGGAATCTTGTACATCTTGGTGTCCTGCAGGAAATCATTGAGCCTGTGTCGGGACAGCCGGTCCGAAGTCGACCGCACCGCACAGAGCGTGCGGGTCCAGCAATGCCCGAATCCCTTGCGCCAGCACTTGTGACTCGACATCTTCATAGCGCTGGTAGTAGACGAGGTTATGCGGTCCGATGCCATGTTCAGCGCTATAGCTGCCTCCGAAAACCTCGACCACCAAGCTGTAGATCGTGTCACGCAACTTCGTGATCTGCGCCACATCGAGCGGCGGTGTCTCGTGCGGGCGTACGACGTTGAAATGCATCCCTCCATCGGCAATGTGGCCGAAATCGATCACGATCAGCGCAGGAAAGCTGTTAGCCACAAACTCGAGCGCCGCCCGACGGAAGATCATCAGCTTCGACCTGGGCAGTGAGACGTCGAATGCGATCGGCTCACCAAGCGCCCGCGCGCCGTCGCTGATTGCATGTCTTATGTGCCAAAGAGAAGCGCCGCTGCCGAGCACCGCATTGCTGATCGTTCGATCAAACTGATTTTCAAGAAACCGATCGAGACACGCTTGAAGATCGAGACCAATTGCTGCAGCTGAAGAGGAACTTTCAAGCTCGATCAGCAAGGCGAACTCGGGCAGCGGCCCCGGTGCGAACGGATTGCGAAGGCTCGGTACATGATTGATCGCCGCCTGGAGCGCATGCTCGGATAAACCTTCGAAGGCCGCGAGAAAGTCCCCCAGCTCGGACTCGATCGCGCGCAGGAGTTCCATCACCGAGGCGTCCGACTTAGGCACCACCAGAGCCGTCGCGGACTGCTGGGGCCGCGGAACCACCTCGACCGTCACTTCGGTAATCAATCCACCTACACCCGACGAACCGACAAACAGTTCTCGAAGGTTCGGCCCAGTGTTGTCCTTGCGCAGAGCACTTCCCAACCGCAGAAGCGGAGCCCCGAGCTGGCAGAGCACGACCTCCAAAGCGAGCAGGTTGTGACGAACGTCACCGTAGCGGATCAACCGCGTGCCACCGGTGTTCGCTGCAACCATGCCACCAATCGACGGGTCAGCCCCGATATCGATGGGAAACCACAGACCGTGAGGAGCAAGTCGTTCGTTGAGCTCGCTTAAGCGCATGCCCGCTGCCACGCGCACGCTGCGGTTGTCGGGATCGATCTCGCAGACTGAACGCATTCGCTCAGTCGACACGATGAACTGACGCCCACTGCCGTCTGGTGAGCTCGCGCCGACCAGCCCGGTGTTGGCGCCTTGAGGCACCAAGACCACGCCATGCTCAAATGCCGCGCGTACGGCCTCACGCAGTTCGGTAGCCGAAGCCGGACGCAGCACCGCCAATGCACGACCTTTGCCGTAGCGTGCACCCAGCTCGTAGGTCGCCATCGCCTCCCCGGTGAGCAAGCCCTTATCGCCCAGCAGCGACTGCAGGCGGTCGAGTAGCGCCTTCATGCGGGAACCGTGGGTGACAGCGCCACGCGGATCTCAGCGATGGAACGCGCTTCAGCTTCCTCATACAGGCGGATCTCGTCGACGACTTCACGGCCAAGCGCTCGCTCGAATTCGACACGGCTGCCCTGCAACGCGTAACTCGAGCCGATGGTGTCTCCGAGGTTGGAGCGGAAAATTCCCGCTGCACTCACAGGTAAGAAATCCTCATATACGATCGGATCCGCCCGCACAATGCCGCGCTCCAGCAATGCCTCGATCGACAAGTGCGCTACATCCTGAGTTTTTTCGGCGCTTTCCGCGATCCGATAGCGGAAGAAGGCCAGGCCTTCACGACGCATCGCGTCCAGGTCATCTGGAAAGGCCTCAAAAGCGCGCGTCAATCTGTCGAGATACGAGACGGCCTCGTCACCGCTTCGTGCTTGTTCCAGCAAGCGGTCGTAAAGTGCGCGCCCGGCACGGGTAAGGGCCACACCTCGCTGCTCGATCTCTCCAAAACGCGCAGTATGTGCACCGGTGACCGCGGACGTACCAGCGAAAACAATCGATTCATCCAACGCCTTGAAGCTGGTCTGGCGCAGAAGAATCGGGTGGTGCCGTCGAGGCGGCCCTTCAATCAGGGACTTTGCGTCTACGCCACGACGCGGCATCTCCACTTGGGCCGCATCGATGTCGAGAATCCTTGGGGTCAGATGATTGAGGTGCGGCCCACGGAAGCACACCACATCCGCCACGAGACGATGCGCCGCCAGCAGGCGCGCATAGGTTTCCGAATCAACAGTTGCGTCACCATGCCAACGAAAGGTCTCGATGAGCGCCGGGACAAAATCAGCCGCCTGCTCCGCGTCCAGCCCCCCTTGCGTCTCGGCCAAAGCTAGGAGTTCGAGCGCTTTCGGGGTGAAGATGCGCCGTCGCGCCAGGATCGCCGCAGCCTCATCTCGCAGCGTAGGGTCTTCGACAAGTGGAAGCCGCAGCAGCGAGGTGAACATGCGGAATGGATTGGCCGCCAGAGCCGAGGTCGAAATCGGACGGAAGGCCGTCGAATGGACTGGCACACCGGCCGGACCGAGATCGTAGTAGCCCACGGGCTCCATGCCCATGACTGCAAACATGCGACAAACCACCGCGAGTTCTTCTTCGGTGCCAAGACGGATCGCGCCGTGCCGCTCCTGGTCAAGCCGAGCGAGGGACTCATTCGCGAGGAGTGCTGCCCGCAGTGAGGGCTGATCCTGCAGCACCTCCGCGTTAATGTCGGCAACCAAGTCCATCAGCAAGCCGTACTTGGGCACTTCCTTGCGATACATGGACGACAACGCCGCGGAAAACTCCGCGCGTATCGCGTCAGGGGATAACAGTTTTCTGTCTTGCATAATGAGGTGAGGGAGATTTTGAGAATCGGTGCTGGACAGCCCACCACGCCCCGCACTTGTAGGTCTTACAGCACCACTGGGGCTAAGCCGGCAGCAGATGCGCAACCGCATTCCTACGTTGGTAGCGCCTTAAACATCGCTGCCACAGCTGGTCCAGTTCGATGCAAACTAGTTCACAGAGCCGAACAGCTGCCGAACGTCTCGATTCCAGGGCATTGCGTACTCGTGGAAAAGATCATCTAGGTACTGGGCCAACTCATCTTCCCGTAAAAATTCAGGTATCGAGAAGTCTGCAACTCGTCTTTTCCCGTCTGCGCCCATGTAGAAGGCTTTCCACCCATCGGTGCCCGCTTCAACAAGCAGTAGTCTCCCGAAGACATTGAATCGCAACTTCATTGAGCAGCTAGGCGCAAACTGGAAAGAGCCGTCAGATCAACGGTCGTAGCCGGCCGCGACCGTCGCTTGGTAAGGATTGACCCCGCCCTGGATCACGCCATTCAGATCCCTCGAAAGAATGCAGGGGTTGCCATACTCGAATGTCGACAGCTCCTCCGATCTCACCTCGATGTCATGACCAAGATCTTTCAGCTCATCGAGAGTCGCCTGATCAAAACGACCATCCACGATCACCTTTGGTCCCTCGAAATCGATTCGCGGTTGGGAGGCTGCCTGTTGAGGGGACATCCCGTGATCAATCATGAAGCTCGTCAGTTGAAGCACCGACGTCATGATCTTGATGCCACCCGAAGAGCCCACCGTGAAGATGGAACCGTCCGGTCGCGTGATGTGTAGAGGACTGATGAAGCTAGAGGGCCGGCGTCCGGGCTCGATGGAATTGGAATAGCCTGGCACCGGTGCGAACGAGATCATCCCGTTGTTCAACAGAACGCCCGAGTCAGACATGACGAAGGAGCCGTAGTTACCAATCACCGTCTCCGTAAGACTTGCCATTGATCCCTCGCCGTCCACCGCGGCAATATGCACAGTGCGGGAATCGCCTGCAGGCTGGTTCTCTTGATAGTCGCTTATCCAAGACACGATATCGCTTCGACGCTCTCGATTGATCTGCTGCGCGAGTCGCTTTGCATACTCAGCGCTCAGCAAATACGACCAAGCGCCCTCACGAGTACCCATATCAGGATTGACCTTCATCCGATCCCGCAAGCAGTGCCTGAATACCTCGATAAGCAGATGCAGCCGCTTTGCGGAATTGGGCGCATAAGCCCCCAGGTCCATATGTGCCAACACATTCAGGCACTGCCCATAGATCGTAAATCCAGCTGGTTGTCCCCTGACAACATGGCCGTGGTATTCGACCTGGATGGTCTTGGTCTGGATCGCTTCATAGGTCGAAAGATCCTCTTCCGAGAACACTCCTCCGTGTGCGTTCACAGCGTCCACGATGCTCTTCGCAATCTGGCCGGTATAGAAAGCCGCGGCACCATCTTTGGCGATCGCAGATAGCGTCTCTGCCAAACTGCTCTGACGATGGATATCCGCACGCCCGATCATATTGGGACGGAACGGGAACTCCCCATCGCGCAATAGCGCTTTAGCCGTCGTGGGAAAGCGCTTCAAGATGTCGAGGTGAATGCCCGCCATGAGGCTGCCATACCAATCCATTTCGAAGCCTTCCTTGGCCAGTCGGATGGCCGGACGCATCACGTCCGCCAATGGAAGGCGACCGAACTGCTTCGAGGCCTTGACAAGACCGGCGACCGAGCCAGGCACTGCGACCGCAAGGCCCCCGATCTCGTTGGCTTGGTCCTTTACGCCACTCCAGCCGAAAAGCCCGCGCTCAGGCACACCTTCCATGGGGAACATGTTGCCGGAAGCCTTCAGAGGCGCCTGCCACATATAGTTGATTCCGTGCGTCTCTCCACTTGCAAGGCTGATCGTGAAGAGACCTCCACCGCCGATGGTGCTTGCGGCCGGCTGCACGACACTTTCTGCAAACGACGCGGCGACAGCAGCGTCCACCGCATTCCCACCAGCCTTGAGTATCTCGAGCCCCGCCTCTGCCGAAAGCGGATGGCGGGATGAGACCATCCCGCCCGTCGCGGTGGCCTCGGTCTTATCATGGGTCCAGTTGCTACGCGTTGAATTCAATGGCATTGACTTGCTCCGATGTAATGGAATGGATAGATAGCTTGAGCCGAGGCCGTAGCTGTATTTGGATAGCGGAAATTTTGACTTTGAACTGAGCGTGTCAGGCGCTTCGAGCGAGGTCACGAGCCTCGGACATTGCTCGAAGAAGTGCGTCAACGTTCTTGGGCTCTAATTGAGACGGACTCATCAATCCAACGCGGAATGAACGTCCGGCATAGACACCAACATTGCCGATAACAAAGATGCCAAATCTGTCGAACAAAGTGCTGCGAAAGGCTTCATCGGACACGCCCGCCGGGTACGAGATTGCCATGACCGAGTCGGCATACGCGCTCCGCGGATGCGGAGTCTCTGCCTCGTCAAGAAGGAAGCCAAAGCCAGCCTGGCGCGTCCGTCGCATGAAGTCTGACGCGACATCCGCATGGTGCCTCCACCAGGACTCGATTCCATCAGGCGCAATCTCGATCAAAGCCCGCCGTAACGCTCTGACTAGAGATGACGGCTGCGTGAATGGTGGAAGCGACTGGCGGTCGACAGTGGCAGCCCACCAGCGTCGAAAATTGAAGTACGCACCCATTTCCCTTTCTCGGATGCGGCTCCAAGCTTTCTCCGAAAGCGTAATCACAGCAATGCCCGGCACAGACGCCAAGCACTTGTGAGAACCGGTCGTTCCGATGTCAATTCTCCATCGATCGGTTTCGACAGGAATGGCCCCAGCAGAACAAGCGGTATCCACAAAGTACAGCGCATCGGTACGTGCGACGATCTGACCCAACTTTTCGATTGGATTGACGATGCCGGCATTCGTCTCGACATGCACGACCGTCACTAGATCAAAATGAGACTGCCGAAGCAAATTTTCGATCTTTTCGAGGTCGAGAGATTCAAGAGGTCCATGATCGACAGTGACGACCTCCGCGCCTCGCAGAGCCGCCCATTCAGCTATGAGGGCACCCCAGAATCCATTCTGTATAGCCAGAACCCTCGACCTGGGACCGATGAAGTTACCCAAAGCCAAGTCGATTCCTGTCCGGATCGACCCGTGCATCATCAGCACCTTGCCAGTGGTTCGCAAGGCTTTCTGCAGCATTCCGATGGTCTGGTCATGCAGCTCCCAAAAACTGGGATGGTGCGGTGTAAGCATCGGCTCCAACTGTGCGTCTAGCACCGCCGGCGACACTTCAACCGGCCCGGTCGACATATTCAAGATGGCGCCTCGCCCGCTCGGCCGCACCGATTCGGCTGAGCTTCGACCGTCATTGAGTGTGATCATCATCAGTTCGCCCCGAGCCGCGCTTGTTCCATCCGAGGCTCCATGTAAGCTCGGTCGAGCAACTCGATGGACAGCGATCCCAAGGCTTTGGGCAACCAAATGATCGGCTTCCCCGTGGCAGCAGAGAGATCTTCGACTTGCAACGCCTGGCCTTGCTCATTCTCAGGCTGGACACCCGCCGCCTTTAGCTCAGCGAATGCGGCATAGATATCGGGGACCGTGTAGCAGAGGCGGTAGATTGTGCCCTCGCCCTTCTCATCGAGCAGGTCCTTGAGCACACCCTCAAATGGTTGAACGAGCATGAAGCGCTCTTCACCATTGAACATGACAACATACTCCACATGGAATCCGTCCCGATTCCAGACGCGCAGGTCGGAACACTTGCAGCCGAGCACTTGGCGACAATATTCGATGGCGCGCTTGAGGTCCTTGACTACGATGTCGACATGGCTGAATTTCAGTTCCATTTTTTATCCGGTTTTGATAGTTCAGAGCGAGTGCTGAGAAAATTTTCTAATGACCAGCAGCAGTGGTCATTTGGAAGGGGTTCACGCCCGAGAAGAAACTTCCGTCATCGCCGGACAGAATTCCGCAAGCGTTTCCGAACTCGAAAGTAGACAGGTCCTCGCGACGCAACTCGACCACGTGTCCCATATCCTTCAGCTGCCGCGCAACCGATTCGCCGAACCTCGAATCGAGAATCACTTTGTCACCCTCGATATCAAGACGGGGATGCGCGACGGCGTCCTGCATACCCAGGCCGTGATCGATCACCAGATTGAGGACCTGCACCACAGCAGGAATGATCTTTCGACCGCCCGAAGCACCAACCGTCAGCAACGGTCGACCGTCTGGTCGCTTTACGATCAATGGGCTCATGTTCGTCGCTGGTCGCTTTCCTGGTGCGACGCTATTGCTTTGACCAGGGATGGGACTGAAGCCGATCATTCCATTGTTGAGCAAGACGCCCGACTCGCTCGTAACGAGTGAACCGAAGTTGCCGACCACGGTTTCGGTCAATGCTGCCATCGTGCCGCTGCTGTCGGCTGCTGAGATATGGACGGTTCCCTCATGGCGTCCAGGCGCGCCTGATGCAGATGTGGCGCCGTTCTCGTCGCCTGAGTAGTCATAGGGGTCGACTGGTGATGACATCGGCCGCGCCTCGGTCGGGCTGATGGTTGCCGCAACAGCCTTCGCAAACTCCACGTTTGCGAGCCCGCTCCATGGGCCCTTGACTAGGGCCGAATCCCCATTGAATGCGTTCCTATAGTGCCAGCAACGCCGCAAGGTCTCGACAATCAGGTGAAGGCGGCGTGGATCAGCTGGCGTATAGGACGAGATGTCAAAGCAACCTAAAATCGCTAGAAACATCGCCGCGGTCGGCGCCGCGTATGGGACGTAGTGAACGGTGTTACCGCGGTACAAGAGGGTAGCGGCGGCTGACTGGCGCGGCGCGTACTGGGCCAAGTCCGCCTCACTAAGGACCCCGCCCGCAGCTTTCACTGCCGCAGCGATGCTCTTAGCCACCTCGCCCTTGTAAAAGCCATCCGGTCCACTTTCGGCAACGAGTCTCAGCGTTCGGGCGAGTTCGATCTGACGATGCACGTCTGCCGCATCAACGACGGCCGGGCGATACGAGTACTTGCCGTCACGCAAGAACTGCTTCACGGTGCTCGAATAGGGCTGCATCTCGTCAGCGTGAACCGAAAGCATCAGAGATCCGTACCAATCCATGGCATAGCCATCTTCTGCCAACGCTATAGCCGGCGCAACCACTCTTGCCCAGTCGAGAAGACCGAACTGACGGGAGGCAAGGTGGAGACCGGCAATCGAACCAGGGACACCGACGGCAAGTCCGCCAATCTCATTCAGACGATCTTTAATCCCCTTCCAGCCGAACAATCCGGGTTCCGCATGTGCCTCGAGAGGGAACATCTCCGGGCTAGCTAGCGACGGCGCTTCGTAGAGATAGTTGATCGCACTGCTCCCCTTGGTCGGGTGCGAAACAACAAGCATGCCACCGCCGCCGATCGAGTTTGCCGCCTGCTGCACCACGCTGCCTGCCAGTGAAGCCGCGATCGCCGCGTCCACGGCATTGCCCCCCTGCTCCAGAATTCGCAGTCCAGCTTCGGCAGATAGCGGGTGTCTTGCCGCGACCATACCCTTGGATGCGCACAGCTCCGTCTTGTGGTGAGACCACTCGGTGAATTTGCCAGTCATCTTCTTTTCTCTCTACCTTTCAACCTTGTCGAGAGCTGCCGAGCAAGACCGTTTCCTCGGGGTTCCAGCCCACATTGAATGAGTCCGAGTTGACATCAACGATGCGTCGTTGCCGGTACGGAACACGTACAAGCAGTTCCCCCATCGGGGACGACACATCCATGATCGACTCGCTTCCATGGAAGCGTGTCTGCAGCGTCTTGCAGGAGAGTTGCTGAAGTTGCGCGCTTGTAGACTCGTTCCCGCCCAATACCTGCATCCACTCGGGTCGAATAGCAACGGACGCATTGCGGTCGTGAGGCTTTTTTAAACATCGATGCAAAACCAAACCAGAGGCAGGCTCGATCAATTCATAGCCGGCGCCCGCATCGCGCCAATTGCCGTGCACGACATTGCATTCGCCGACAAACCGTGCGACAAACTCATTCGCGGGGTGCTCGTATAAATCAAGGGGCGCACCTTGCTGCTCGACGCGCCCGCTACGCATGACGACCACCTGATCGGCCATCGCCAGCGCCTCGTCCTGGTCATGTGTCACGTAGACGAACGTTTTTCCAAGCCTGCGATGTAGATCCTTTAGCTCGGCTTGCATGACGTCCCTTAGGCGTCTATCAAGTGCACCGAGAGGTTCATCGAGGAGGAGCACTGGAGGCGAGTACACGAGTGCGCGCGCCAGCGCAACTCGCTGCTGCTGTCCGCCGGAGAGCTCGCCTGGGTAACGATCCTGCAGGCCTGCGAGATCCACCATTGCCAGCGTACGCTGAACCGCGAGGTCAATCGCACTTTTTTCCTGGCGACGAATTTCCAACGGATAGGCGATGTTCCGTCGCACCGTCATGTGTGGAAAGAGTGCGTAGTGCTGGAAGACGATGCCTAGATTCCGCTCGTAGGCGGGGGTGTTTTTCGTCAACTTGACGCCGTTGATCTCGATGCTGCCGCTGTCCACTTCCGCGAAGCCCGCAATTGCACTCAACAGGGTTGTCTTGCCGCAGCCACTAGGGCCAAGAAGCGCAACAAAACTGCCTTCTTCAATGTCCAATGAGACGCCATCCAAGGCGCGCACCGTTCCATAGCGCTTTTGGAGGTCAGTCAAACGTATGCGACCGGCACCTGCCTTGGTGTCCGACACAGCTGGCGAATCCACCGGGTGCAGGTGTTGGGTGCGAGATTGAGAAATGGCGAGAGTCATGGGGAAACAAGATTCGTTGGCGCGTCGGAGGGCGTCGATTGCAGTGAGCTCCGACGCGTTTGCACCAGTTTGAGGACCGCGATGATCGCGATGACGAGAAGAATGAGCAGCGTTCCCACTACCGCAAGCTCCGGACTGAGGTTCTGGGATGTCGCAGCCCACATCCGCACTGGAAGCGTCGGAATGCTCGGGCCCGCCACAAACAAGGCGATGATGAGTTCGTCGAAGGAAGCGAGGAATCCCAGCGCTACCGCAGTGATCAATGCAGGGCGAAGAATCGGCAACTTGATCCGCCATAAGGCTCTCATAGGTCTGGCGCCCATGCTCGCCGCAGCTTGGTCCAAACGCACGTCGTAGCTCGCAAGCCCATTCGAGAGGTTTACGAACACATAGGGCAATGCGCAAACGGAGTGGGCCAGCGCGAGTGCGCCAAGGTTCCCCAGCCACCCGAGTTGCACGTAGACGCCGTAGAGCCCCAACGCAAGAAGGATGTGGGGAAGAACCAGGGGACCAATCGCAATGAACGTGATCGCCGCGCCCATTCCGGGGCTTGCAGCTCGCGCCTTTGCCGCCAGAAAGTACCCTACCGGCAGCGCAATCAGACTTGCCGAAATCGCCAGCAAAACGCTATTGTGTGTCGCCTCAAACCACTCCGCTTTATTGAGCGCCATGCCATACCACGCCAGCGAGAAGCCATCGGTGGGCAGAGCGAGAAGCCGCAGAGGTTGGAAAGAGACCAACAAGACGTAGATGAGCGGCAACGTAAGAATTGCCAGATTGAGGGCAAGTACCATCCCTGCAATCCGTTTGCCATGCCGTTGAGCCGGGAGACGAGATGCCATAGCCGCGACTAAGCGAAGAATCCCACTCGATTGAAGCCTTCGCGCGCGAATCCGGCGCGATGTTCCCACCTTCTCTTTGACACCGAACACACTCGCCAGATTGACAAATCGGCCAGTCAACACCAGCAGCGCAAGAATGACAATTACCAGGACGACCGCCAAGCTTGCTGACCGGCCCCAATCGAATAGCTCGTTGATGTAGGAGTAGATAATCTGCGCGATCGTCGTTTCCTTCATTCCACCTATCAGCGCCGGCGTAATGAAAAAACCGAGCGAGACCACGAACACCAGCAGCGCGCCCGAAATCAGCCCACTGACAGTCTGTGGAAGGTAGACGCGGACAAAAGTTTCCGCCGGCTTTGCGCCCAATGAGTTTGATGCAAGCAGTTGACGCGGATCGATTGCGCTCATGGCCGCAAACAGCGGCATGATCATCAGCGGCAGCAGCATATGGGTCATTGCGAGGGTCAAACCCAGCAATGTTCCATTAAGACTTAACTCATTGATCCCCACCCATCGAGCCACAGCCGCGATCGGCCCATTGTTTCCAAGAATGGCAATCCAGCCATAGGTTCGAACAAGGTAGGAAGTAAGGAACGGCAGAATGATTAATGCCAAGACGATCCCCTTCCACGTCTTGCTGAGCTTGGTCATCGCGTACGCCGCCGGATAGGCCAGCAGTACGCATACCAGAGTCACAATTGCGCCCAACTTGAGCGTACGCAGCATGATCGTCCGCGTCGAGTCGGAAAGCACAACGGAAGCGTAGTTCTCGTAAAGAGGATTGCCCAAGCTCTTAAAGAGCACGACGAAGAGGGGCAGGATGAAAGTGATGAGTAGAAACGCACCAACAACACCCCAAGCCAGCATGCTGGCGCCCCGGGAAAGCAACCGAGATTGTTTACGTTCTAGATGCATGGATTCCCGACAACGTCGTCGTATTCTTTGGGATTTGGATCAATGAGCTTGGCTCGTGCATAGCCTTTGAAGTTCACTGAGCCAGCCACCCGACCCATCGCTTGTTGAGTTCAATCTGGTTTGCCTGCCAGAAGCCATCGTTCAACATCTGTTGCTTTGCTGCGTTCGCCGGAGCAGTGGGAAGCATCGGTCGGATTTTTTCGTCCACCATTGCCGTGGCGGCCGGATAGGAGGGCGCCATGCCAGTTCGCTCCGCGAATCGAGCAAGGACTTCCGGACGCATGTTGTACTCAAGCAATGCGACTGCACCGTCGACATTCTTGGCGCCCTTCAAGATCGCGCCGCCGTTTCCAACGATGAATCCATCGTCGAAACCGTAGTTGAGGTTGATACCGTTCTTCTGCGCCATGAAAGCGCGGTTGCTGTACGCAAACGAGTACGTTGCTTCACCCGTACCAAGGTTGTTGATCATGTCGGCACCTGAAGTGTTCACGACAATCTTGGAGGACGCCCTGAGCGCATCAAGCTTCTTCAAAGCGCGAGTCACATCCAGAGGGTAGAGCTTGTCTGCAGGTACACCGTCCGCAAGCAAAGCCGCCTCCATCTGCACCTGTGGCCCCACCCTCAAAAGACCCCGAGAACCCGGGAACTTCTTTGCATCCCAGAATTCGGCCCAGGTCTTAGGCAGCGGCACCGTCTTGTCTTTTGCGGCGATCACGTACGAATAGCTGTTCGTGATCATCATGCTTGGCGACGGGAATGGCTCGGGTACGCCACGTGCCCGCGCGATCTTTTCCAGCCGAGGATCTGCCACCAAGTAGCCCTTATCTGCTCGCGCCAACATGCCTCCGCGGTCGAGCCCGAGCACCACGTCGCCGAGAAACTGCCCGGCTTCAAGCACGGCCGGCATGCGCGTGCAGCAGGAGTCGTCAATGACAATCTTGGCGCCGGTTTCCGCTTCGAAGGGTTTGAAGACCAATTCCTTCGTAACTTCAAGCTGAGTTCCACCGAAGGTGTAGACGACGATGGTCTGACCTTGGAGCGGCTTGGCTTGGGCGGCAACGTCATGTACCGGCGCTAGCACGCCAGCCAAACAGAACGCGGCCGTCAAGATCGAACTCAGACCTCTACTCAGCCCGAGCCAAGGTGCGCGCGGGCTGGCCGGGTTGTGTTGAGGGTGTGTCAAGGAACCTCTTTTCATTTGCTTGCCTTTCGTCAGTTGTCGGCGGGACTGTTGTTGCATCTCTCTTGTATCGTAGATGCATGTCGTGCAGTAGGTCAACACCGGTTTGTCATGGTTTGCACTAGTACAAGTAGTGCAATTGCCATGCCACCGAGGGGTGGGGCTCGAAACCGGCACGTTCTCCGAGAGTTGGTCTGCGGACACCCTCCCTCGCAATAGCGACGCACCCCGCTACGGTGCGAAACTCACCGTGCAAGCGCCAAAAGGGTGCAGAGCGCTCACCGTGGCGGTGAACATCTGGGGGCGACCGGCGACGCGATGGCAGCGCACCACCTCCAGTAGAGGTCGCGGTCCTGACGCTTCTGACCTGCCCGGTTTCTCCGAGACATTGATTTCTAGGAAGATGGCTCCCGCCCGAAGAGGAGCCCATGAAGAAGAGTCGATTCACGGAAGAGCAAATGGTCACGATCCTGCGCGAAGCAGATCGCACCACGGTGGCCGAGGCCGCCAAGAAGCACAAGGTCAGCGACGCCACCATCTATGCGTGGCGCAAGCACTTCGGCCAGATGGAGGCAGCGGACGTCAAACGGCTCAAGGCCCTGGAGCTTGAGAACAGCCGCCTGAAGAAGCTGCTTGCCGAGCGGGATCTGGACATCGAGATCCTCAAGGAGATCAACACAAAAAAATGGTGAGCCCGCTGGCGCGGCGCGAGCAACTGGCCTTCGTGCGCGCACGGGGCCTGAGTTTGCGTCGTGCCTGCGGGCTGCTGGGCATGTCGCGGGCCACGCCCAGCTACGAGCTGCGCCTGCCGGCCAAGGATGCACCGGTGCTCGCGGCGATGAAGGAACTCTCGGCCTTGTACCCCCGCTACGGCTACCGCCGCATCCGCGTGTTCTTGCGCCGCCGTGGCTTCGAGTTGAGCTGGTCGCGCACGCATCGCTTGTGGCGCCAGGCGGGCCTGCTGGTGCCCAGGAAGCGCCCGCGCAAGCGCATCGCCTCGGTGCGCCCACGCATCCACACACCGTTCAAGGCCAACATGGTCTGGGCCTATGACTTCGTCTTCGACACCACGGCCAGCGGCCAACAGATCAAGTGCCTGACCGTCGTGGATGAATACACCCGCGAGTGCCTGGCCATCGACGTGGCGGGCGCCATTCGCTCCAAGCGCGTGATCGAGGTGCTGTCGCGCCTGGTGAGCCTGCATGGGGCGCCGCTGTTCATGCGCTCGGACAACGGGCCCGAGTTCGTCAGCCAGGCCATCCTGGAGTGGATCTCGGGCTCGGGCATCGCCACCGTGCTCAACGATCCGGGCAAGCCCTGGCAGAACGGCACCGATGAGAGCTTCAACGGCAAGTTCCGCGACGAGTGCCTATCCATCGAGTGGTTCCGCTCGCGCCGCGAAGCCGCTGTCCTGATCGAAGCTTGGCGCAATCACTACAACGAGGTGCGTCCGCACAGCAGCCTGCAATACTTGACCCCGGCGGAGTTCAAACAGCAACCCCGCCAAGACCTGCAACCCGCCGTCTTCTAGGAAAAACTGTCTCGATTAAACCGGGCAGGTCACTTCCACTACCGACCAATCCGTTTTTTGCCATCGAGGTCACCGCGCAGCGGAACAACTTGTTGACCTGACGTGCCCGGACGCGCAAGTGCGACTACATGGGCTGTCGATCAAGACCACTCGTGCCGGGTGCTGCGCACACTGTCCCGAAGTGCATGGGTTGGTTCGGGTCCGAGCACCGGGTCTGACTGCTTGCGGACGTGGCGGATACGCGCTGCAGCACGTACACGCTGACGATGTAGGTGGAGTCGGCCTATCCTTGGGCCCGTATTCCGGATATGGCGCCGTCTATCGCAGGTGACTCGGCGGCTGGATCAAAGTGCTGTGGAATGACGGAATAGCTTGTGTCTGCTGGCCAGCCTCTGGCGTGTGGCCGCTCACCTGACCGCAGGTCGAGCCCGGCGCAAGTTCACTGTACGATGGATGGCGGCCGATGAAGCTAGAAAGTGGGGACGGTCACCGCCCCGACCAAACGCGTAAGCGAAAGACTGCCGGCGACGGCGGAGAACGGGTGTAGGAGCTGCATCTGCTTGGCAAACTCATGCCCATTACCTCGCAAGCGGGTGCTTGCCGCGACTCCGCGCTCTGCGGCAGGCAAATCGCTCTCAAGTGGCTTAGAAGATCGAATTGCTCACCGTCGAGCTGCTCGAGGTTGCAATGGAGTGGTTGGGGCGCCTCTTGAACAGGCCGCGGCGTTGTAGCGCCGTTTAGACGATATAGTTCGCCGAGCCCGAGGTCGCGCCAAAGACCGACTTCAAAACCGAGACGATGCGCTGGACGCCCTCTTCGATCTGATCGGTGTCCAGCCCTCCGAAGCTTAAGCGCAGACCGGTTGAGCTTCCGGCGGACGCATCCACGAACGCAGAGCCCAACGAAAAAGCTACGCTGTGACGGATCGCCGAAAAGTAGAGATCCTCGTTCTTCACGGACTTGGGCAACGACACCCAAAAGCTGAGGCCCCCAGATACCATCTGCGTCCCACAGCCAGTCGGCAACCAGCGAGAGAGTTCGTCATGCAGCAGCAACGCGCGCTGCTGCATCGATTTAAGTTCATGTGTGGCTCGTGCTTTACTTACCCTGTCCCGCAAGAACAGTTCAGCCGCGTTTTGTAACAGCAACGGGCCGTGCATGTCTGAAGATCGTTTCAGCTGCAAAGCCTGGGCCAACTGTGGTTCCGGCGGGATAAGAAACCCTAGACGAATGCCCGGGAGATAGATCTTCCCAAGACTGCGAAGATAAAAGACCGGAACGCTACCCTGCGCAAGAGACAAGTATGTGGGAATGTGCTCTCTTGAAAAGCTAAATTCGGGACAATAATCATCCTCGATCACTGCGCAACCGAACTTTCGAGCAACGGCAAGTAGTTTGCGTCGGCATAACTCAGACGTCGTGACGCCTGTTGGATTGTGCACCGTTGGAATGGTGTAGAAAGCCTTCGGCGAAAATTTCGCACATGCCTCTGCAAAATCCACTGGAGATATGCCTTCGCTCGAGATGGGGAGCTCTACGATGCGAGCGCCCAACGAGCGGAACACGTCAAGCGCTCCGAAGTAGCACGGTGATTCCACGATCACGGAATCGCCGGGGCCAAGCAGCAAACGCGCAGAGAGATCCAGGGCTTGCTGCGCCCCGGAGGTGAGCACCAGGTCGTCGGCATGCACAGCGACGCCACCGCGACCAACGATCCCAGCCAACAGCTCCCGGAGCTCGTATTTTCCCGCTGGGGGTCCGTACGCAAAAGTACTCGCTCCGTAGGTGGTGAGCGTTCGATCCAGACACTCGCGAAACGCGTCAACATCATCGGGGGAGAATCGCGGATACGCATCGGTAAACGCGATGACCCCTGGCGCTGCAGCAAGTTCGGCCATCCGCGCGGGAAATCTATCAAGCGCTTCAGCAGGCTGCCACGCCTGAGCCATACCTAGATCGGTGGACGTGCGCTCAAGCACCCGCGTGCCTCCCCCACTTTGCCCGCGCACGACCCCCTGAGCAGACAGCGACTTGTAGGCTTTCGACACCGTCATCTGATTCACGGCGAGCTCGGCCGCCACCGTACGAATTGAGGGAAGCGCATCACCCGCGCGCAGCCGCCCTTCCTCGATCGCTCTAAGGATTCCATCGACCAATTGTTGGTACACGGGTATCGACGTTCCGCGCAAAACCTCAAGCCGCAACGCCTCGGAGACCGTCTTTTCGCCTTCTTGCATCACTTAGTCCTAGCTGTCATACCTCGCACGGCCGCGCAAATCTGCGAAGCCGCCGACCGAGCAGTGGGGCCCTGGACAGGCCGCTCTCCCGCCAAAAAGATCAAATCTGCATGCATTCTACTTGCATGAGTGGCAACCCTGCACCGGCGGCCTTGCACGAGCGAACCCCGCCATCGCGCCAATCCGGAAACTACACCAAAAATGACAAGACGATCACTTGAACATCTTGCATTATTGCAAGATGGCACATCATAATGCATGCTAAAGGACGCGGAGCTCGGCCGAGCCTGCACATTCAACAAGGAAGTTTTTCGATGATGAACAGCGAACTCAGGTCTCTCTCCCACGCACCTCTTGTGCGGTCCGCTATGCATACCGCGGCGTACGAACGCGCCGCTGTGCTGCTGCCCGGCGGAACCACGAACTCGCTAACACAGCCTCCAGGATTAGAGTTCGTCATCGACCGAGCTGAAGGGGTCCATGTGATCGACCTCGACGGCAACAAGCGCCTCGATTTCATGCTTGGCGCTGGCCCACTCGTGCTTGGGCACGCTCATCCTCGAATCGTCGCTGCGATCTCGAAACAGGCCGCGCGTGGCACCCACTATTTTGGCCTCGCCGACCGAGCCGTTGATCTGGCCGCGAGAATTTCGAAGTATGTCCCCTCTGCCGAAATGGTCCGGTTCGCAGGAAGCGGGACGGAGGCGACCATGCACGCGATCCGACTGGCACGCGCAGTCACGGGACGTTCGGGGTATATCAAATTCGATGGCGCTTGGCATGGTCACAGCGATCTGGCTTCATGGTCCATGGAGTCATCCCCAACCCAGCCGACTCCGTACGCCGAGAGTGCCGGCATTCAGCACGGAGTCGGCGACGACCTTGTTGTCCTTCCGTATAACGATGCTGCGGCAGTCAAGCAACTACTCGAAAAGCATCCGACGCGTTTCGCAGCACTGATCTGCGAGCCCGCTCAACGCGCGCTAGCGCCTGAGCCTGGATTCCTTGAAACATTGCGAGAAGAGTGCACAAAAGCCGGTGTCGTCTTGATCTTCGACGAGGTGGTGACCGGATTCAGGCTCGCCCCCGGAGGCGCCCAAGAACTTTACGGCGTAGTGCCGGATCTGACCACGCTCGGCAAGGCCTTGTCCGGCGGGCTCCCTCTCGCAGCTCTGGTCGGGAAGCGGTGGGTCATGGAGCACCTTACGCCAGGCAGCGATCCGGCGACATTCAGCTTCCATTGCGGAACCTTCAATGGATCGCCAATGGCAGTGGAGACTGCCCACACCACAATGGATATTCTGGTTGAAGAAGGCGGCATTCAACAGCTGGAGGAAATTGGAAACTTTGCCAGAGAATCCGTTTCCTCGGTCTTCAGAGATCTCGGCTTGAAAGCGCAGATCACCGGAATCGGTCCAATGTTCCACTACTACTTCACGGAAGAGAAGGTCACCAACCAAGCCATTGCTCGTCGAGCCAACAACAAGCTTGGAGGCGAAATCTTCCGTCGCATGTATTCGGCCGGCATCTATCGACAAGCAGCGAAGAATTATTTGAGTGTGGTTCACACTCACGACCATATCGCTCAGTACTGCGACATATTGAAGTGGGCAGCCTCAGGCGCTCTTCGCGGCGAAGCATGATCGAGTGAAGAGCGCGCTAGCTTCACGAATCTGGGTTGGCACGCACGCGCCTTGACTCGCGAGCCAGCTATCGATCAGCACTCGCAGCTTGGTCTGCATTGGCCTGCGCTCCGTCAGCATCGATGGATCGCAGGCTTGACGTAGATAGGCTTTCACGATCGCATGTTCGCGATGTGCTGCCTTCCCCTCGGCGTTGTTGGCCACATCGAGGTGGCGCGACATGTGCCGATGACGATGGCATCGCCGACCCTCAAGCGGCTTCGACTGCGGCGGGCAGACTGCTTCCTACGGATCCAACCTCATCCGCTGCCCTGCCCGAGAGCCATCCAAGCTGAGTTCGAACCTGCCGAAGTTCGTCGAATTTTCGAAGCCTCGCACGACGCTACGACAGGCGCAGCATGAGCGGATCCTCTTTTCAGAACCAAAATAATTCCTACGCCTTCCTGGAGACACCAATGTCCTCGCTGAACTCCACGCTGCCACTTTCTGGTGTACGCGTCCTCGACCTGTCCCGCATTCTTGCGGGCCCATGGTGTGGCATGGTGCTAGCCGACATGGGCGCCGAGGTCATCAAGGTCGAGCACCCTGGCCGTGGCGACGACACCCGCGATTGGGGCCTGCGCGTGGGCAAGACCGAGACCGCCTATTTCAACAGCGTCAACCGCAACAAGCGATCCGTCACGCTTGACCTGCAGACGCCCGAGGGTCAGCGACTGGCGCGCGACTTGGCGAACCAGTGCGATGTGGTGATCCAGAACTTCAAGTTTGGCGGGATCGAAAAACTGGGCCTGGGCTACGAGCAGCTGCGCAAAGATAATCCGCGCCTTGTCTATTGTTCGATCTCGGGCTATGACCGCACCGGCCCCGAAGCAGCACGGCCTGGCTACGACCTTCTAGTACAGGGCGAGGCCGGCTTGATGGCGCTCAACGGCGAGGCTAGCCAATCGCCGCTGAAATTTGGCGTGGCCGCAGTCGATATGTTCACCGGCATGTACTCGGCTCAAGCGGTGCTGGCCGCACTGTATCAGCGTGAAAGGACTGGCCAGGGCCGCCACGTCGAGATGGCGCTATTCGACTGCGGCTTGATGATCACCGCCTACTTCGGCCTCGAGGCGCTATTGATGGGCGAGGACCCGCCGCGCTGCGGCAACTCGCATCCCTCCATAGTTCCGTACGGCGTGTTCGAGGCGGCCGATGGCCCTCTCGTCATCACTGTAGGCAACAACGCACAGTTCGCCCGCTTTTGCATCGAGGTGATCGAGCGGCCCGATCTCGCTGCAGACGAACGCTTCAAGACCAACATCCTTCGGTCGGCCAACCGCGCATTGCTGCTACCCGAGTTGCATACCGAACTGGCCAGACGCCCACGCGCTGCGCTGCTCGAGCGACTTGCCATCGCCGGCATTCCTTGCGGCGAGGTGCTTGGCCTGCTCGAGGCGCTTCAGTCCCCTCGCGCCACCCGGGGCGGCCTCGTGACCGCGCAGCCGCACCCGGTAGCCGGTACCGTCGACGTGATGGCGCCACCCTACCGTTTCGACGGCGAGCGTCTGCCAGTGCGCAGCGCGCCTCCCATCCTCGGCGAAGGCACGCACGATGTTCTCACCTCCCTGCTTGATTTGCCGGAAGAAAAGCTGGCTGAGCTCAAAGCTGCCTGCGTAATCTGAAGAATCAAACTTGCGTTATAGAAAGACTTGAACTGGCAGCTGCATCCGGGCCTCCGTCAGTCTCCTTCGCATGCCGTGTCGCGAGCCTCGCGGCGACCGCTTAACCGAGATCGCCGCAACGTCGAGTTCCTTAGCGCCGCGGCAGCGTACGACAATTCGTATTCAAGAAATTCAGAATAGGAACTGCTGATGAAACGCCTTACGTCTCTGCTAGGCGCAGCGCTTGCGCTGCTGGCACTTTCATTGACCGCGGTGGCGCAGACCGTGAACAGCCCTTCTGAAATGCGGTTGTATGCGCTCGACTGTGGGCGCTATGAGACGAGTGACCTAGGCCGCCTTTCCGACACGTTTGAGCACACGGGCGAACGCGGCGAGCGTGTGTCGCCCTGCTGGTTGATCCGCCATCCCAAAGGAGACCTGATCTGGGACCTAGGGCTGGGTGACAAGTACGCCGCATCGCCGGAGGGCGTTGCGTTCGGATCGCTTTTGCGCTTCCAAGTAGGCACTACGCTCGCCTCGCAGTTAAGGTCGATTGGTCTGGCGCCGACCGACATCAAATACGTCTCAGTCTCGCACTTGCACCTTGACCATCTCGGCAACGCAGCCGCATTCTCCGGCGCGACATGGTTGGTGAGCCGGCGTGAGTTGATTTGGGCGAACAGCGTGCCCACGCCCCCATTCATTGACCCTGTCCTTGTCGAGACCGTCAAGGAAGCCCGCAAGATCATGTTTGATCAGGACTACGACGTCTTCGGTGACGGCACCGTTCAAATCTTGAAGGCGCCAGGTCACACCCCCGGTTCCCAGGTGCTGCTCCTCAAGCTTGCGAAGGCCGGCCCGGTATTAATCTCTGGCGACCTCTACCATTCGCACGAGGCCTTCGACAAGTCTTTCGTCCCCGGCACGAATGACAGCCGCGCTGACACGCTCGCGTCAATGGACCGTGTTCACCGCTTGCTGCGCAACACCGCTGCACGCCTGGTTATCCACCACGACCCTGGCGACTTTCGCGCGATGCCCCAGTTTCCTGCATATCTGGACTGAATGCCCCGCATGCCAGAGGGTGACATCTTTGTCTCAAGAAAAGACGAGTCGATAGAATCGGACTGTGCTCGCCGTGGTGGCAATCACGGCCGCGGCGATTTGTAGAAGTGAACTAGGAGTAAAAGCCTCCCACTGTGATCGCAGGCTGTGGTTCGGTACGGCATACGCCCTGCTTTCTGTCGATGCCGCCGTCATCTTGATATCTGTATCGCGTAGCAAGGCGCGAAGAACGTATCCCGTAGCGCCCTTCCACGCTCATCAACGTTGGCCGACGCGTCAGCTTTATTCGCCTTGACGGCGCCTTTGCGGCCTTGATGCGCGTTTCTCCCGCTGCACTGTTGCGATCGAAGCGATGGCTTCCGTTGCCCGTCTCCACAGATCACGCAAAACTGCGGTCTTTTCGCGTCGCCGAGAACTATCGCCCTTTCGATGACGCCTCGGTTGATCCTCGTGACTACTCGAGTCTGTTGGTACAGCCTTGACAGCAGTCGGAACAGCAGCGCACCGCCGGCATGACCGGACGGCAGGAAGTCCAGTTGTCCGAAGTCACTAGCTAGGTTCATGCTCCAGCGCACCGACCAGATCGGCCGTTCCGTCACGCCGCACGAACTCGCCTTTGACGTGCTTTTGCTATACGAGAAGTTGCCGCCGACGCATCCCTGCCACCCCGGTCTACCGACTGCACGGGCTCTGCGCGGCTTCAATGAACTTCAGCGCTGTGAGCTATTGGATCAGCTTCAGATCCACCGCCAATGCATCGACGTCGAACCCTGGCGAGCTCGTGTCATCCGACACCGGGCCGAGCGCAACCTTCCCGCAGCAACATGCCCACCAACGATGGCGTCGCGATCTCGACTGCCGTGTTGCATTGAGAGACGCTTCCTGCGTATCCAATCGGCCGAAAGGATTGGCAACGCGCTCCATACTTACACGCCCGCGTGAAAGGGCTATCTTCCATCTCCGGTCGGATCGCCACAATCATCGCGTCCAGCCCCGCCGTCGCCAACCCAGCGGCTCCTCAATAAGCTAGATCCGCCAGTCTGCGCCGCATCCATGCAGCACCGGGATCCGAAGCGGCGCGTTCATGCCATATGGCACAGTACCTCATCTGACCAGCGTCAGGAAAGTCGATCAGCGTCACGTCGGTTTTCGCCGCGACCAGTTCAGCTATACGGCGCGCCATGCACAGGACATGGTCGGACTGGCTTACCAGGAGCGGGCCCGCCAAGAAATAGGGCGTTAAGAAATCGCCCGGCCCATGCCGGCGCCCATGCATTGACAAGGGGTCGTCCGCAGCGATGTCAGATCCTTCCGGATACAGAAGGACAACTCGCGGCAGTTCCGCAAGAAGGGACGGCCCAATGCGACCATCGGCATCGCGGTTTGCCAATACAGGATGCCCTGATCGAACGATGCAGCAGAACTGCTCCTCGAAAAGGCGCTCGAAGTGAAATCCGGTTGGCAAGGCTTCGTCGGTGTAGAGCGCAAGGTCAATCCGGCCTTCTTCCATGCCGGTTAGAGTCCCGCTATCCCATGCCCGAACATCCACCGATACGCCCGGTGCTTCTTTGGCCAACGCGCATACAAGTTTTGTCACTACTATCGCGGCACCATAGTCCGTCGTGGCCACCCTGAACGACCGGGTCGAACACGAGGGATCAAACTCGGGTCGCGCGAAAAGTCGGTTCTCCGCGGCAATCGCTTCCGCTAGCAACGGCATAAGTTCTGTCGCTCGCGCGGTCGGCACATAACCGCCCCTAACGGTGCGCACGAGTAGCGGGTCGTCTCCGAACGCGTGACGAATCTGAGCCAATAGGCGGCTTGCCGCCGGTTGGCTCAGTCCCATCTCCTCTCCGGCATGCGTCACGCTACGCTGTTCCAGCACCTTGGCCAGAAAACGCAGCGCGCGAAGATCAATGTGCCCAAAGCTTGAATCATTTAAATTTTGCATGACCCCCAATCGTAAATCGTCATTTCACAGATGCACGACACGTTGCATCATTCCCCCGACCGAATGATGGAAATGGAGATGATGATGGACGCAAAAGCACCCCTAGCGCAGACACAGACGGAACAGGAGATTTCCCATAGGCTGAAGGCAATGGCGCAAGGATGGAGTTACCCATTGCGCTCTCCCATCCTTAGGACACCAGCAGATCAAGGGCTGGAGTTCGAGGCCGTGACCTTTCCCTCGCAGGATGGCACTCCACTAGAAGCTTGGTACATCCCCTCCCCTGGTTCCCAGCGGTTGATCATTGTGAACCATCCGCTGTCGTTCAATCGCTACGGCTGTCCCAGCCATCTCGAACCCTGGCGCAAGTTCGGTGCCGCTGGCGGCAACACTTTCGAAGTGGACTATGTGGCCGATTACCGAATTCTTCATGAAGCTGGCTATAACGTTCTCACTTATGACGAGCGAAACTTCGGAATGAGCGGAGCTGCCAATGGGGGTCTTAACAGCGGCGGACGCTTCGAGGCCAGAGATGTGATCGGGTCTCTGCAATACGTTCGAGGTCGTGAGGGTCTGAAGGGCATGTCCATCGGACTGTTCTCCAGATGCAACGGCGCCAATGCCACTCTCTACGCAATACATAGCGATGCGACTCAATTCGACCAAGTACGCTGCATGGTGCTCTGCCAGCCCCTCTCAATCCGATCTGTCTTGACCCGGGAGCTTGAAATGATGGGTATCGCAGACCGGATTGACCAACTGGAGCGCGAGATCCAACTTTGCGCGAGTTGCACCCTCGACGAGATGTCGCCCAACCTCTGGGCACGAAGCGTTCGCCTACCGACCTTCATTTATCAGGTTCATGACGATATGATGACGACACCGGCCGACGTGCAGGCCACATTCGACGCCATGCCGGTACAGGACAAACAACTGCATTGGATACCCGATACCACGGTGCGCTGGGACGGCTATTTGGAATTCCAGCGTCGACCGCAGCCGATACTCGACTGGCTAGCGAGGTACATGGAGTGAACGGAACTGACAACGACCAAAACACTGGGAGCCTGGACCACCAGCGGCAACGCGGCGCCAGGCGCATCAGCCAGATTGCGACGTCGACACCTTCGGCGACGGCGTCTCGACGGCAGGTACTGACAAAGTCCCGAGGCGCGGCGCGCAGCTTCGAACTGGGAGATGCCACCGGCTGCGACGCTTGCGTCCTCGCTTCGTCACACAAAGACCTATTTGGACAGAATCGAAATCGACCCGTTGCATCTGGTGTCCCCCAATAAAAATATCGCAGTCGCAGATCTCAAAGACCAGGTAACGGCCTTCGAGCGAATTTACGGGTATTGATGGCTGATTCGGCGTGGCTCCAAGCCCACGCTTCTCGATAGCTTAGGCCACCGGGACGCGTTGCTGAAGTAGCTTGAAGCTTCCCGGTCGCTTGCACATCGCAGCAATCTGCCCTAGATGGCCTCGGTTCAGCGGCTGCCTCCGGTGTAAGAACTTGAATGCCAGGTCGTCGGCTGTAGGCCGCGCCGTACGCGCAGCATTGCGACTCGCGAATTTTCTAAAGACTCCTTCCGTAACTCTTGCGAACCAATATCACCAATTGAAAGGACCAACTCAATGGGCAGCGATGAGGAACAAATCCGTGCGGTGCGCACCGAATGGCAGAACGCCGTGCAATCCCGCGACGTCGAACGGACCATGGCGACCTACTACCCGGGCCCCGAGTACTTGGGGTTCGATGTAATGCCTCCATTCAGCTTCGCCGGATCGGATTCTTTCCGTAGAAATTGGGTAACCTTTTTCGAGATGTTCGACGAGGACCCAGTATTCGAATTCAAGAACATGAAAGTGCACTGCTCAGGCGACGTCGCGTTCACGACAGGCTTTACGCGCTTTGCTGGGTCTGTCGGTGGGAACAAAGTCGACCTTTGGACGCGCGAAACCATTGGCTTTCGCAAGACAGACGGAAAGTGGTTGATGATCCACGACCATGTTTCTGTTCCGATCGACCTGTCGACCGGCGTTGGGATCACCGATTTCCGCCCGTGACTCGAATGACGAGACGATAGCCAACGCACGTTGCGTGAACAGCTGTGCGCATCACAAATATTCCTGTCGCCCTCGACGCACGACCATCAACGGAGCCTCCCGCCCGCCAAGCCGGAGCCAGCGGCAACGACCGCACCTGCTTTAAAAAAAGGCTATGGGCACCGAATCAGGATTTAGATAGATGCAAAAATCAGTCGATCGCATACTCGTAACCGGCGCCACCGGGCAGCTCGGCTCCCTTGTCATACAGGAGCTTTTAAAAAGCGCTCCGCCGGCGATGATATCGGCACTCGTACGGCCTCAGAGCATCGACACATCGGCTCGTCTCAAGGATGCGGGGATTGACATTCGAGTCGCCGAGTACGACGATCCGCGGTCGCTGGACCGAGCGTTCTTCGGGATCCAGCGCCTGCTCTTCATTTCATCGAATGCCGTCGGAGCCGACCGTATCAGGCAACACCGCAATGTTATAGCCGCGGCCAGCAACGTCGGTGTTGGTTTGGTCGCCTACACGAGCCTGCTCCATGCCGACAGCTCGCCTCTCGGACTTGCGGCCGACCATCGCGAGACAGAGTCAATGCTCGCGAAGTCGGGTCTTCCACATGTACTCCTTCGCAACGGTTGGTACAACGAGAACTATCTCGGCGGCGTTGCAGCGGCGATCGACACTGGTTCGCTTATGGGCTCGGCCGGCGATGGCAAGATCTCGTCGGCCGCGCGCGCAGACTATGCGGCGGCGGCCGCCGCGATCATGCTCTCGGAGCATCAGCTGTACGCGAGCCCCCTCGAACTCGCAGGAGACGAGGCGTACACCCTGGACGATCTCGCGACGGAGATTTCACTTCATTCAGGTAGTTCAGTTCGATACCACGATCTCACCCCGGATAAATACGAAGCTGCCCTCCGTTCAGCAGGCCTACCCGAGGTCGTTGCCAGAATTGTCGCCGATGCGGACGCTGGTGCTGCACAGGGCGCGTTGTTTGAAGACCGTGGCACCCTGAGCGCGCTGATTCGCAGGCCGACCACGTCAATATCCGAGAGCGTACGGCAGGTGCTGCATGGACAAAAGGAATTCCCGGCCTAGTGTTGGCCTATCGCGTGTCTTTGAATGTAATCAGCACCGAAGGGGCCGCTGCTTCGCCCGCAGCTGCAATGAAATTGGGCATCTGCTATCCGACTGGCGATCAAATCGATGGCAAGTGGCTACCGTGGATGGCGACGCCACAATCGACCACATACCGGTGCGGAGCGCCAACAATGCAGACACAAAAGCAATCATGCAAACCGAGCGCGGGGACACAAGGCGTGCTTTGGCGCTAGAGGTCCCTGCACTCGAAATTAGCATCAGTCATTCTCGATAGCCGCACTGTCCAACCGGAGCAGGCGCAGCGATCGGCTTGGATCAACAGCCAACCGGTTTTTTCTGCGACCGCCCCAACGGCAATTCTTTGCCGGAGAACCTCGATCTAGCCGCTTGCAGCTACGTCATCCCCTGGTTCAGAGAGACGTCAGGATCGAGAGCACCGCTATCCGCACTCGCGTACGTCTGGGAGGAGCACGCCCGCTTGCTCCTGCGTCGACGGGATGCATGCGAGTTCATTGGTCCAAGCCAGCGCGGATCGCCGCCAAATCTGCAATCGAGGCAACAACTGAGCTCGCTGCGAAAGGCAGCCGACTCGAAGGATCAATACTTGGGGATACCTTTCTTCAGCAGACCATAAGTGCGTGGCGCATCGAGGACAAAATGCCTGCGCCCGCCGTCTCCCGCTATCAGCAACCTTCACGTAATTTTGGACCGCACCATCTAGCGAGAAGCTATTCGTCAAGGCTGGCACGATCGCTCGGTAAGGAGCGCCGGACAGGACCTGGCAGTCCAGGCAGTGGCAGACCATGACACGCTCGACTGCGATATCCGCAGAAAACTCCACCGCTCCGCAATGACAACGTCCATCAACCCTCATAGAGTGCTTCACTCCTTAATCTGCAAGACAACCTTGCCGAAATTACCTCCGCGCTCCAGTCGGTCCTGCGCCTCAACGGCCTGATCAAAGGGGTACACGGAATCCACGACCGACGCAATTCTGCGCTGCAGGATCACAGGCCACACGTTCGCGAGAACCGCCGCAACAATCTCCTTCTTCGTACGGCGGGTCTGCGCACGCAACGCAGACCCCGTGAGGGAGAGTCTACGCCGATAGAGAGTCCAGAGATCTACGCTAGCTTTTGCTCCCTGTTGCGTAGCGATACCAACCAGCCGTCCCCCCTCTTTCAACACGCGGAGGTTGGCCTCAAGCGCTTGCGCGCCCAAGATATCCAGTACTACGTCGACGCCCTGATTCTCGGTCGTTGCAAACAGCGCCTTGTCGAAGGCTCCAACTTGGTGGTCAAAACAACGCGTGGCGCCTAAGGCTTCTATTCGTTCGCAGCGCGCTGCACCGCCGGCGGTGGCGTAGATAGGGTGGCCTCGCGCCCCGAAGATCTGCACTGCCCAGGACCCGACACCTCCGCTGCCCCCGTGCACCAATAGACTTTCACCGACCGCCAGCCTCCCCAACATTGCGACATTGAACCACGCTGTGCAGATCGGTCCGACGGCAGACGCAGCATCTGTCATCGACCAATGCGAAGGTACCGGCAAGCAGTGCTCAGCGGGCACTATCGCTAGTTCGGCATAGCCACCGCCTGAAACGATGCTGCAAATGGGATCACCAGGACGCCACGACGTAACTTCACGGCCGATTCTCCTGACTACACCTGCGACTTCCAATCCCGGAATGGCAGTTTCGCTTTCACCAATTGGATAGAGCCCTTTTCGCAGCAGGATGTCCGCCACTGTGACACCCGCCGCAGCCACCTCGATCATCACGTCGTGAGGGCCCATCTGCGGAGTCTCGACTTCTCTCACGCTCAATGATGAGGACCCGGGTCGACTGACAACAGCCTTCACTTCTCGCGCCTTTCAGACATGCGCCTGCGATGCGGAATCCCGCTTCCGCACCAAGAGCTTGAACATAGGAGCCAGCAGCAAAAGAACTGCTAGACCCAGCAGGACGGCGCTGATTGGTCTCGACACGAACACCGTCGGCGAGCCACCGGCGATGCTGAGCGATGCACGAAGATTCTGCTCCAGCGGTCCGCCAAGTACATACGCCATCACCAAAGGCGTGGCATCGCACCGGATCTTCCAAAGAAGGTAGCCGAGCACTCCGAACACCGCTGTTGCATAGACGTCGAATGTAGCGTTGCTGACGCTGTAGGCGCCTACCGCGCTGCACAACACGATGATCGGCAGCAACCAACGGTACGGCATGCGAGCCAGCTTCGCCCACATTCCGACAAGGGGAAGATTGAGGATTACCAGCATGAGATTGCCGATCCACATGCTGGCTATCAATCCCCAAAAAAGGTCGGGCTTGCTGGAGAACGTCGTCGGTCCCGGGGTAATTCCCTGCACCATCAGTGCGCCGATCATTAGCGCCATCACGGCATTCGACGGAATCCCAAGAGAGAGCAACGGGATGAACGACGTCTGGGCAGCCGCGTTGTTCGCCGACTCCGGACCCGCTACACCTTCGATCGCCCCCCTTCCGAAGCGTGATGGGTCCCTCGCGAGCTTCTTTTCCACGATATAAGACGCAAAAGGAGACGTGATCAACCCGCCTCCAGGAAGTACACCAAGCACCGTTCCAATCACCGTCCCACGCAAGATAGCCGGAAGCGACCTCTTCCACTCCTCTTGATTGAGCACCAGCCCGCCGATCTCCTCCGTGACAGGTTCCATCGGTTCCGGATCGGTCAGCGTCTTTGCCACTTCCAGCAGCCCAAACATACCGATCGCCAAAGGCACGAACCCGATACCGTCCGTCAACTCCGGCAGTCCGAAGGTATATCGCAAGGCACCGGTCGTCTGATCCACGCCGATTACCGCCAAGCCAATGCCAAGCAGAATGGCCGCGACTCCATTGACCGGCGAACTGCCCGTAAACAATAGGCAAGAGAGAATGCCGAGCACCATCAAGGCGAAATACTCCGGAGGCCCGAATGCGATCGCCAGCCTCCCAAGCGACGGTCCCAGCACCGCTATCACCAACGTGGCCAACGTGCCCGCAATGAACGAGCCGATCGCTGCTACCGCCAACGCCGTACCGCCCTTGCCTTGCCTTGCCATCTGGTATCCGTCCAGGGACGTCATGATCGACGTCGCCTCACCCGGCATGCGCATCAAAATTGCCGTGGTTGAACCTCCATATTGCGCTCCGTAGAAGATACCCGCGAGCATGATCATGGCGGTCGTTGGCCCTAGGGTATAGGTAAACGGCAGCAGCATTGCAATCGTCACGAGCGGCCCTACACCCGGCAGCACGCCTATGAGTGTTCCTAGCAGCGCGCCGACGAAGCAGAAGACCAGATTCTTCCAACCCAGGGCTGTGCCAAACCCTAGCATGAGGTGATCGATCAGTTCCATGAGGTAAAAATCTCCAGGGGGATGCCTAGCACATACCGGAACACCACGAGCGAGAATGCTGTCAATGCGACCACCAGAATCAGTAGCGCGCGCACTGACTTGGCATGCGAACCCGCAAACTCCACGGCGACCAACATAGCCGCTATCGCAATCACCAGCCCGGCACGCTCGATCAACGCGCCAAAGACCACAAAGGCTCCCGCAACGAGCAACATCGGTCTGGGGAGTAAGGTACCAATAGAGTCGTCCTCGTGCAAAAAGCTGAGAAGCAGCTTGTAGACCCCGATCGCAAAAAGCCCCCACCCGCAAATCTTAGGCAGGAAACCTGGGCCGATATTTGTCAGGGCTCCGAATGCTAGATCGCGCCCGAACCAAAGGCCGGCCGCACCGACCACCAGGAAGAGAATGCCGGCGGCGCGGTCCGTTCCTATAGAAGGATGTCCCATGTCAGGCCTTATTCGATGGTCACACCGGACTTCTTGACGATCTCCCCCCATTCCTTCGTCTTCGAGTCGAGCAGCTGACTGAATTCGTCTGGACTTCTGGTTCGGCCGGGCTTTGCATAGAAATCAGCCAGGCGACCGGTATAGGTGGGGTCCGCAGACATCGTATTGACTTCCTGCATCAGTCTATCGATCACCGGCTTTGGCGTGCCTTTCGGCGCCATCAAGAAATAGTCCGCCACATTTTCTAGAGTCGGATAGCCAGCCTGCGTCACCGTTTGAACGGACGAGAGGGCCGGGATTGCGAAGCCACTCGTGATTGCGAGCGCTTTCATTTGCCCTGTCTGAAGGTACTGCATCACCGCCCCGGGGGTAAGCACAGTAATATCCACGTCACCGTTCAGAATCGCGGGCAACAACCCAGAGCCTCCGAGCATCACCTGCGTCTCCTTCACTCCTTCAAGCGCTGCGAACTGCGCCCAGAACATATGAAACTGACTGCCCAAGCTTGAGTTGCCATATCGAAGCTTGCCTGGCTCCTTCTTCATCAGTGCGGCCAGCTCCTTGAGGTTGTTCGCCGGCAAATCTTTGCGGGCCAGTACCACGAACGGCACTTCGGCGATCACCGAAATTGGAGCGAACTGCGCACGCTCGTAGATGATGTTCTTGTAAACATACGGATTCACAAGGAATAGGCTGCCGCCGCTGAATAGCAGGCTATAGCCATCCGGCGCTGATCGCGCTACCGCCTGCGCACCAACACCGCCGCCCGCGCCCGCCTTGTTTTCCACGATCACCGGCTGCCCGATGCCCTTGCTCAATCGCTCCGAAAAGAGACGCCCGAAGGCATCCGGCGCGCCCGGCGGATATGGAATGACCATCTTGATGGGCTTGACCGGATAGTCCGCCGCTAGCGCGGGAACCGCCATTGCCAACACGCCAGCCACCATGGCGAGGGCTGCCGACACGAACGCGCATAGCGCATGAACCGGAGACTTCCTGCTGATCATGAGAACCCCAATCAAAATGAAAGTTGGAAAGGAAAGCCGCGGGCGCCCGATCAGGCGAGCTTCGGCGTGGCCTTGCGCACCACAGCCTCGTCCACTCCCAGCTTCTTGGCCAGCCAGTCGCAGACGTACTCCATGCCCAACGTCAGGTTGTCGATCTGACAGTGCGACGCACCCGTCTCTTCAGCATCGAACCACTTGATGTCGACGTCGACCCCGCCTTTCTTCGCAGCTTCATACGCCTTATGCGCGTGATCCGTTCCCGCGAAGTCAAGTTCGCCATGGACGATCAAGAAAGGACACTTGATGTTTCCAATGACCTGCGAAAGACTGAACTGTTTGGCCTTATCGACCACGCCTTGCATGTCGTCTTTGCCAAATACCCATTTGAGATGGCGCCAGATCAGCGCGTCCGGCTTGCTCATACGTGGAGCAAAATCCATTTCGAAGATCACGCAATCTGCGACGCACGCGGCAAGTCGGTGCTCAAATGCTGCCGCACGTGGCGCGTAGTAGCCCCCCAGACTCGCGCCATACAGGGCTATGCGCTTCGGGTCCACGTCCCCACGAGCGAGCAGCCAGTCGATGCAATGACCGATCGGAACCTCCGTGTCATGCCGGTTGACGATCTTTTGACGACGCAACGTCCCACCCTGGCCCGGCATGTCCACCAGCAGGAGGGATAAACCACGGGCAAAGGCATGGCGGGTGATCTCGTGTAGCAGTTCGTCCTTGTATTCATCGAGACCCCCATGACATATCACCACGGGAGTCTTTTCGTCGGACTGCGGTGCACGTAGGAAGTATGCATCGAGGTGAGCACCGTTCTCGTACGGAATCTTCACAATCTCGCCGATCGGGTTCATCAGCTTAAGCACTTGGTGCGAGCAGCGTTCGACGGCGTCGAAGGCCTGCAGCCGTCGCGGATCGTGCCCCATCAAATAGAACTCCGAAGAGCGATAGTAGTTCGCTGCTCGCAACCAGTTGTTTTGAGCCGTCGCCAGGTGCCCGGCGGCGTGCGCCGCGTCTGCCCTACCTTCGCTCGTCTTTCCCAGACGCTGCCACTGCGTATACCAACTTTCCACGTCACCCGGTACCATCCGGCTAGCGGCTTGGAAACATTCGCTGATGGTGCTGGCGTTCTCTTGTGCGGCCGCCAGGACGCGCACGAACTGGAAACTCAACTCATCCTCGCCCGGCCACTGCTTCCAGCCGTCCGGTTCATAGCGCGCGGGTTCAATCTGCTTGCTCATCATTGATCTCCTTGGTCATTGCCGACTTGCATGGCTTCGTCCAGCCAATCAAAAATCCGTTGCCCGCCGACGCCTTCAGCGCCAGCCTGGCAATGGGCTCCTGCAGACTCGGCGTTCGTGAGGTTCATATAGGTTTTCCTGCACGTGAGCCGGTCATACAGCGCTCGGGGCTGTCCCGCGAAGAATCCCTCGTGGTCAGCGTCCAGAATCAAAGTCTCGCAGCGGATTTGTTCAGCATCCGCGGCTCTGAAGTGACGCGTCTTTTCTAAGTAGTCAAGCGCATCGGTCGCACCAAAAACCATGCGTCCGTGGTTGAAGCCCCAGCGAGCGAGCGTATTCGTCCGCTGACTCTCCTTGAGAGCGGTCTCGAGCCGCGAAGGATCACCAAGCAGATCCGGAGGTATGCGAGCCGACACGATGGCGTGGTAGTCGTTGACACCACCGTTGGCAATCAATGCCCTCAGTCGGTGTTCCTTGGCTGCCGCCAGAGGTGCGAGCAGGCCACCGAGACTTATGCCCATCAGCGCCATGCGCGCACCGTCCACATCGGCGCGCTGCAACGCATAGTCAACAATCGGCGTGACCACGCAGTTCCAGTCAGGGCGGAATGTGAGCTTGCGCTCTCGGATCACTTCGCCTTGTCCGGGTCCTTCGAAGGCGATGACCGTGTAGCCACGCTCGACGGCGGCCATGCCCGGCCAGATCGCGATCTCTTCCTTGGTGCCGTCGAAGCCGGAATGGACGATGAGCGTCGGGCGTGGACCAGTAGCGCCCTTGCGTTTTATAACGTAGGCAGGCAGCGAAGTCTGCTCGTATGGGATCTCGACTCGCTCAACCGCGTAGGGTCCCGTCGCCGTACCCGCAATGAAGCAGGTGCGGCTTGCCCGACCAGCGGCAACGATACGGGGATCTTCAGGATTGGCGTGCAAATAGAAGTCGCACATGAAGTAGTACATCGACGCACGCAAGTAAGCCTTGGCAGCACTAAGTCGATGACCACGCGAGAGCGAAAGGTCAGCGCTCGCACGCACGCGATCGCCAAGCCTTGACCACTCGGCATGCCAGCCCTCGTCATCCCCGGGCTTGACCGCGCTCGCGACATCGAGCACTTCCTGAACATCCGTGCCTCCGTAGTACGCATGGCCAAGCATGCGCAGCAACTCGAAGTGATGCGATAGATCTGTAGAGAGCTGCATCGCTCGATCCCTCACGCCTCAGCGGAGAAGTCCGCGCCGGCCGAATATCCTTCGTCCGCAAGGATGAAGCTGCCATGCATCGCGCGCGATGCGTCCGACGCAAGGAACAGCGCGATGCTGGCAATCTCGGAAGCGTCAGAATATGCCTTTCCGCTTGGAGTGCTCGCCACGATCTCGGCGAGTACGCCTTTGTACGCCGAGTCGCTACGGATGTATTCGTTGATCGGCGTCGCCGTATTGCCTGGTCCGATCGCATTGATGTTGATGTTGTGCGGGGCCAGCTCGAACACAAGCGTCTTCGTCATCATGATGATTGCCGCCTTCGTAGCGCAGTATGCTGCGAACGATCCGAACCCCATCACGCCGCATACTGAAGCGATATTGACAATCTTTCCGTACCGTTGGGCCTTCATATACGGCGTGACGGCACTGATCGAGTTCCAAGTGCCTTTCAGATTTATGTCGACCATGCGGTCGAAGTCCTCGGGCGCGGTTTCACCGATCGGCGTCGGGAAGAAGACGCCAGCGCAATTTACGAGGATGTCGATCTTTCCCATGTCTCGCTTGACATCCGCGGCTAGCGAGTTGACTTGCGTTGGTACTCGCACGTCAGCGGCATAGCCGCGCGCGCCATTGCCCAAGCGGTCAGCCACAGCCTTCGCTTTTTCGAGGCTTCCCGAGCTGGCGACGGCTACTGCACACCCCTGGCTTGCCAGCGCGACGCCAACGGCTTCGCCGATCCCCTGCGACCCTCCGGTGATCAGGGCGACTCTGTTCTTAAAACTCATGTTTTCCTTTCCTCTGAAGCAATGGATGGATGGCTCAGTCTTCCGACGGACCCGCGCTAACCCGCACGTCGTGAGCGGGGAAAAGTTGTTTGTAGATCTGGGCGAAGCCCTCGATATCGTCAACGAGCGTCTTTCGCGCCAGTTCTGCGTCGCGCGCCCTAAGCGCGTCATAGATGTTGTTGTGCTGGGCGGCGCCAAAGTCGTGCCCACGCATCGCGGTATTCGACGCCATGGCGTTCTCGATCGTTGCCAGGTAGGGGCCGCTCTGTTTCCAGAGATTGCTGATCACCTGCAATAGCTTCGGTGACTTGGCGGCGCGATAGACACTGAAGTGGACGTCCTCGTTGGCCTCCATGATCGACGCGTGGTCCGCGCGCTTGGCCGCGCGCATGAGGCGCTTGTTGGCCTCCATCAACGCGCTCAGGCCTGCCTCGTCGATGCGTTTGGCAGCAAGGTAGGCCGCATGCCCCTCGACCGCGATGCGCGCCTCGGTCAGTCCTTCGTACTGCTCGATGGTCAGCAGCGGCACGCGGACTGTGCGGTTGGCCAGCGTCTCCAACACCCCTTCGTTCACCAACCGCGCAACTGCATCACGCACCGGCATCAAGCTCACTTCGAAAGTCGCCGCGAGCGTGCGTAACGACAGCGCTTGTCCTGCCTCGAAGTCTCCACGACGCAACGCCTCGCTCAGCTGCACATAGATCTTCTCGTTCACGAGATCGCGCTCCACTGGAGCCAGTTGTGGCGCGGGGCGAACCAGCCTGAGCGGGGCCGAAGTTTTGGTCGGTTTCTTCACGCGCATCCTTTCGTCGATTGCCTGTCGGTGACAGTTCGGATACTATATCCGTCATCTGTTATAACAGTCAACACGAAGTTCGCAGTATTTTGTCCTCACCCCAACACCGCTCAAGGAACCCATGAGAATCGCAGTCGACACCGGAGGCACCTTCACTGATCTGATCGTGGAAGACGACGCCGGCAACCTACGAATGCACAAGGCATCTACTACGCCGGGCAGGCCTCTCGAAGGGGTGGGCGCGGCGCTGCGGCTTGCTGCGGAAGCAATGCATATCGGCGTTGGCGACCTGCTCGCCCGCACGCAGATGTTCATCTATGGCACCACGCATGCGCTGAACGCCGTCGTCACAGGAAGAACGGCGCGCACCGCCTTCCTGACTACGTTTGGCCATCCGGACATCCTCGTGCTGCGCGAAGGGGGCCGAGCCGATCCCTTCGACTACGGGCTGTCTACTCCCGACCCTTACATCGCACGGTCGCTTACCTGGGAGGTGCCAGAGCGCTTACTTGCAGACGGCAGCATCCGCACCCCGTTAGATGAATCCGGCATGCGGGAGATTGCATCTTCCCTGCGTGCAGCGCGTGTTGAGGCGGTGGCGGTCTGCTTACTGTGGGCCAACGTCAATCCATGTCACGAGCGCCGCGTGCGCGATCTCCTCGCCGAGGAACTGCCAGGCATCCCAGTTTCCCTGTCGAGCGACGTGAGTCCGTCGATCCGTGAATACCGCCGTGCCTCGGCCACGGCAATCGATGCCTCGCTTAAACCCGCGATGCACGCGCACCTGCTTGGATTGCAAGACTTTCTGAAGGAGTCTGGCCTTGCGGGCCGGATGCTGGTCATCACGTCTCGCGGAGGCCTCATCGATGCCGAGGCCGCGGCGCAGATGCCAATCCAAATGCTGAACTCTGGCCCCGCGATGGCGCCAGTGTCTGGTCGCTTCTTCGCATCGGCCGACTGCAGCAATGACTTCGCCATCGTTGCCGACACGGGCGGAACAACCTACGACGTGAGTTTGGTACGCAGAGGTCATATCCCGCTCTCGCGCGACACGCAGATCGACTCGCCTACGGGGCGCCATATTACCGGCTTCCCGTCGATCGACATCCGTAGCGTAGGCGCCGGTGGTGGCTCGATCGCCTGGGTGGACGCAGGTGGGCTCTTGCATGTAGGCCCACAGAGCGCCGGTGCTGACCCAGGGCCCGCGGCCTACGGCCGCGGAGCTGGCCACGCGACGCTGACGGACGCATGCCTGGTACTGGGATACCTCGATCCAAGGTATTTCCTCGGCGGCCTGCGCTCTCTTGACCTGGGGGCTTCTCGTGAGGCCATAGAACGCAACGTAGCCCGCCCGCTCGGCCGAACGCTGGAGGAAGCTGCTGTAGCCATTGTGCAGATTGCCACCGAGAATATGGTGCAGGCAATCGAGGACATCACGGTCAACCAGGGCGTCGACCCTTCAAAAGCCGTCCTTGTGGGTGGAGGCGGCGCGGCGGGCCTCAATTCGGCATGGATTGCACAGAGGCTGGGGGTGCAGGAGCTACTGATCCCGGAGATGGGCCCGGCACTATCTGCCTGCGGCGCGCTGATGTCGGAGCTCTCCACGCAACATCGCCGCACATGGTTCACTCGGTCGGACCGGTTCGATCTTCAGGGCGCCAGTCGTGTGCTTGCAGACTTGCAGGCGCAGTGCGCGAGCTTCTTCGAGTTGGCCGGTAAAGCCGGAAGCGTGCAACTGTCGGTCGAGGCGCGCTATCCCGACCAAGTATGGGAGATCGATGTTCAGCTGCCCATGCAGACGCTCGGCTGCGCGCAAGACGTGCGCGCCATCGAGGCCGCATTCCATTCAGCGCACGAAGAAGTGTTCGGCATCCACGACCTCACTTCGCCTATCGAGATTGTCGGATGGACCGCCACTGCGTCAGTACGGTTGCATGACACCTTGAAATTCATGGCTTCGCCTCCGGCGAGCGATACGAGCACAGCGACCCGGCGCACAGCCTACTTCCCAAAGGTGGGGCTTCTGGAAGTGCCGATCCACCGCCTCGAATCACTACCAAGCACGCGTACGTTCGATGGACCCGCCATCGTCGAATCTGCCTTCACCACTGTCGTCGTCCCACCAGGCAACGCCATTCGCCGCACCATGACCGGCAGCCTGATCATCACCCAATGCTGACCATGTCCACATCATCACCCACCAAGATTTCGCGCGACGGCGTACAGCTCGCGCTTGTCAACAACCGGCTGCAAGGCATCGCGCGCAAGATGGCCAACACGCTAGCGCGAACAGGACGCTCTGGTGTGTTGAACATAGCACGTGACTTTTCCTGTTGCATCGTGTCGGCAAACGACGAATTGATAGCTGCCGCGGACAGCCTACCAATCCACGTGCTATCAGGCCCGGATCTGATGGCGGCGTCGATGAAGAACTTCCATCCCGACATGCGGCCAGGGGACATCTTCTTGCACAACTCACCCTATCACGGGTGCTCGCACCCGGCCGACCACAGCCTGCTAACGCCGATCTTCGACGCGCAGGGCAAGCACCGCTACACACTGGTTGTCAAGGCGCACCAAGCCGACTGCGGCAACTCGCAGCCGACAACCTATATGGGCACGGCTCGCGACGTCTACGAAGAAGGTGCGCTGATCTTTCCTTGCGTGCTCGTGCAACGCGATAACAAGTTGGTGGATGACGTCTTGCGCATGTGCGAACTTCGCATCCGCGTGCCGCACCAATGGCGTGGCGATTTTCTGGCGATGCTTGGCGCTACACGCATCGGTGAACGTGAGTTGCTTGCACTAGGTCGCGAAGTCGGCTGGGACCTGCTGGACGCGCGCACCGCAGACTGGCTCGACTACAGCGAAGAGCGGATGGTGGAAGTGCTTCGCGCGCTGCCCGCAGGACGCTCGGTGCGCATCTCTACGCACGATCCAATACCTGGCACGCCGCCAGAAGGCATCTCGGTCCGAGTGGAAGTAGAAATTGACAGCGTAGCCGCACGAGTTCGGATCGACCTTCGCGACAACATCGACTCCTTGCCTTGCGGCCTGAACCTGTCGGAAGCATGCGCGCGTACTGCTGCAATGATCGGGATCTTCAACAGCATCGACGCCTCGGTGCCAAAGAATGCTGGCTCGTTCCGGCGGATCGATGTGCTGCTACGGGAGAACTGCGTCGTAGGCATTCCGCGGCATCCCACCTCCTGCTCGGTCGCCACCACCAACCTCGCGGACCGCGTCACCAGCCCTGTGCAGTGCGCCATGGCCGACATCAGCGAGACGATCGGTGCAGCGGAGTGCGGGCCCTTTCAACCTCCGTCGGTGGGCGTTCTCTCAGGAGTGAGGGCTGACACAGGCGAGTCGTATGTAAATCAGATCTTCCTTGGATTTACCGGCGGCGGTGCGGGACCGCGTGCTGATGCGTGGCAATTGATGCTACACGCTGGCAACGGCGGACAGTGCCTGCTAGACAGTGTGGAGCTCGATGAACTGAGAATGCCAATTTTGGTACAGCAGCGGCGCTTGCTCGCCGATACCGAAGGGGCTGGGCGCCAGCGCGGCGCTTCGAGCTTGCTGGTGGAGTTCGGGCCAATTTCAGGATCGATGACTGTCGCCTATGTATGCGACGGAGCAGTCAATGATCCGGCAGGAGCTGCCGGTGGGCTCGCGGGCGGGCGTACATGGCAACACAAGCTGCGGCGCGATGGGACACGCGAAGATATCCCGAACGCTGGCTCGATCACCCTTTCACCGGGCGAGCTTGTCGTCTCTGCCTGCGCGGGTGGCGGCGGCTATGGCAATCCACGGCTGCGTGACCGCGCAGCGGTTCGCAAGGATATACAAGAGCGCTGGATCACGCCGCAACGCGCATGTGAGATCTACGGCCTGACAGGACCCGATGAGGAAGTCGGCCCGGAAGGCGGCGCATGAGCACCGAGACCCGCCAGGGGGGAGCTCTTCCGGGAAAACCCGGACCTGATACGCATGCCACCGAGGTCTTCACTCATATAGTCGACAAAGTGCCCTTGGATACGATCGTCGTCACGCTACGTAAGCAGTACGGCATCGAATGCGTAGCGCTCGAGATGCTCAGCGGCGAGCGCGACCAGAACTATCGGATCGCCGACCGGCACGGCGCCACGTTCGTCTGCAAGGTATCACACCCTTCCGAGCCGGCGCGCGTAACGCAGACCCAGGCCCAGGTACTGCGCCATCTCGCCCGCGTGGCCCCAAGTCTTCCCGTGCAACGGGTGGTACCTACTCTCGCAGGAGAGGACTTCGCCAAAATAGATCTCGGCCGCGACGAACCTGTGCGGGTGCGCCTACTGACCTACCTTCACGGCACACCGATGCATCAGGCAACGGCTTCGGTGACAACGCGTCGTTCGCTTGGCACGACCCATGCCCAGCTCATCGCGGCGCTTGCGATCCTGACCGACGCAGAGACCACACCGGACCTCCTCTGGGATCTGACCCACATCCAGCGAGTGCGCCCTTTGCTTGCGCATCTGCGCAGCGTCAGTGATCGAAGGCTCGCAGAATGCTTCCTGCGCGACTTTGAACACCATGCACAACCGCGCGTCTCAAGTCTGAGGCAACAGCTGATCCACAATGACCTCAACCCCTACAACTTGCTTGTCGACGACAACACGGCCGGCATATGCGGCGTTCTCGATTTCGGTGATCTTGTAGCGGCGCCGATGCTGAACGACATCGCGATCGCGAGCTCGTACCTCATCTCTGCACATGGACATCCACTGGACGACGTCTGTGACTATGTCGCAGCCTTTCACCGCGAGATCCCACTACGCCACGAAGAGATCGACACACTGTTCCTCCTGATTGCAGGCAGGCTGGTCATGACGGTCGCGATCACTGAATGGCGCGCAACACTCCATCCCGAGAACCGCAAGTACATCCTTCGCAACAATCCCGCCGCGTGGCTCGGCCTTCGCCGCCTCTCCACCGTTTCGCTGGAAGAGGCCGGAGCGCGCTTCCGGAAAGCTTGCGGTCTGGACGGCGCCTAACCCAGCCCTAAGCATATGACGATGCACCTTCCCGCCCTCCCCGACACGCAAACTCAGGACCTTCTGACTCGCCGCGCGAGTACCATGGGCCCAGCCTACCGTCTCTTCTACGACGAACCCCTGGTCGCGACCCGAGCAGAAGGCGTATGGATATACGATGCGCAAGGGCATGCGCACCTGGACGCTTACAACAACGTCGCCTCGCTCGGGCACAGCCATCCCAAGGTGCTGCGCGCGCTTCAGCGCCAAGCTGCCACGCTGGCGACGCACACGCGCTATGTCGACCGAACCGTGATCGACTATCTTGAGCGCCTGCTAGGCAACTTTCCGCTACCGCTGACCCGGGCCATGCTGACTTGTACAGGCAGCGAGGCCAATGATTTGGCACTGCGCATCGCCTGCGCGGCCACAGGCGGCACAGGGGTGATCGTCACACAGACCGCTTACCATGGCGTAACGACCGCCGTCGCGCATATTTCTCCTTCGCTCGGCGATGGCGTCCCTCTCGGGGCTCATGTACGCACTGTACCGGCTCCGCAGGCCATATCCGCGTGCGAGCCTGAAGCCGTCGGGCCGGCGTTCGCGCGCGGTGTCGTCGACGCGATCGCAGACCTGCGCCGTCACGGCATCGTACCTGCCGCTCTGATCGTCGACACGATCTTCAGCAGCGACGGCGTGCGGCCTGACCCGCGCGGCTTTCTCCAACCAGCGGCAGACGCAATCCGTGCGGCGGGTGGTCTGTTCATCGCCGACGAAGTCCAGGCCGGCTTTGGCCGCACCGGCGACACGCTCTGGGGGTTCGCGCGCCATGGTCTGGTGCCGGACCTAGTGACGCTCGGAAAGCCGATGGGCAATGGCTATCCGATTGCAGGCGTAGTCGCCCGCGCAGATCTAGTCGACGCCTTCGCGGCGACCAGCCGCTACTTCAATACTTTCGGTGGCAACGCTGTCGCATGCGCAACGGCAATGGCGGTACTTGGGGTGATCGAAGACGAAGGTCTTGTAGAAAACGCCCGGCGAGTCGGCACGTTGCTGAGACAGGGGCTGCAGGAGCGGGCAACTCGGCACCGTTTGCTCGGGGACGTGCGCGGCGCCGGGCTGTTCCTCGGCGTGGACGTGGTTGCACCCGGCTCGGCGGCGCCCGACGCCGCGGGCGCGCAGCGGCTGGTCAACAGGCTGCGCGCTCATCGCGTGCTCATTTCCGCAACCGGCCCCGATGGTCACGTGCTCAAGATCCGCCCACCGATCATTTTCTCGGAGGAGAATGCCGCGTTTTTCCTCGAGCGCTTCGACCGCGCCCTGCTCGATCTGGACGCCCGCGCATGACCCAATCTCTGTCGTTGGTCGACTTGCCGGAGCACAACGCCGCGCGACGCGGAGATGCACCTGCTTTCATCCTCGAAGACGGCACCCTAAGCCATCGGGCATTCGCAAAGCTGGTGTCCGGCAGTGAGGCTTTCCTGCGCGCACAAGGCATCGCGGCCGGCGACCGTATTGCAGTCTGGATGGTCAATCGGCCCGAATGGCTCGCATTGTTGCTGGCTGCCTGCCGTATCGGGGCGGCGCTGGTGGCGATAAACACCCGCTACCGCGCGCACGAGGTGGCGCACCTGCTCGAACTGTCGAAGGCACGACTGCTCGTGATGGAGCCGCGCTTCAGAAACGTCGACTTCGCCGCAATACTCGACACATTGGGCCATGACTCTCGGCTGGCGCGTTTGGAAAAGATCGTGGTTTATGGTGCAGTTGCAACCACGCAAGCTTTTCAAAATCTGGCAAAACCGGTTATCCCGCTAGGCCCGGACACGCTTGCAACCGCCTCCCCGCCCTCGCCGACCGTAAAGCACGCCTTAGAGTTGGACGCGCCCTGCATCCTGTTCTCCACTTCCGGCACAACTTCCCGGCCCAAGCTAGTCGCGCACTCACGGGCGGCGATCGCCGAGCACAGCAGCTACGTCGCCGGCACCACTGGGCTCCAGGCACCGGACGCACAACTGCTGGCGACCTTACCCTTTGCAGGCGTGTTTGGCTTCAGTGCCGCGCTTGCTGCCCTCACCGCAGGTACGCCGATCGTACTGATGCACACCTTCGATGCGCCGCGCGCCATCGTCATGATGCGTCGTCATCGGATCACACACCTGTTCGGCAGTGACGAGATGTTCACGCAACTGCTGGCCCAAGGCGATATCGGAGGTGCATTCGAAAGTGTGCGCATCGCCGGCTACGCGGCGTTCAATTCTGGCGCTGCGGCACTCGCCAAGAGTGCCTGGTCCCGGGGTCTTCCCCTGGTTGGTCTCTACGGCTCGAGCGAGGTTCAGGCGCTGTTCGCAATTCAGAGCCCCACATTGCCGATGGACAAACGTGTCGAGGCCGGCGGCTTCCCCTCCCATCCGAAGGCTCTCGTGCGGATTCGTGATCTCGCCAGCGGTGCGCTGCTGCCGCACGGGCAACTGGGGCGACTGCAGATCCAGTCGCCAACATACTTCATTGGCTATCTTGAAGACGCGGTGGCCACAGATCAGGTCGTCGATGCGGAGGGCTTCTTCGATACAGGTGACCTCGGCTATACACGCGGCGACGGCAGTTTCGTCTATGTGAGCCGCATCAGCGATACGATGCGGATTTCTGGCTATCTTGTCAGTCCTGCGGAGATCGAGGACGTTCTGCAATGCCAGCCAGGCGTAGCGGACGCGCAAGTGGTGGCGATCGAATTCGCGGGGCGCACGCGACCCGTCGCCTTTGTGCGCTGCAAAGTCGGCGTGGCCCTCGATGAAGCATCGCTCTTGGCCGCCGTCGCTGCCGTGTTGGCCCCATTCAAAGTTCCCCTGCACGTGTGGCAAGTCGATGCCTTCCCCGCAAGCGACGGCGCGAACGGTACGAAGGTGCAACGCAGCATGCTGCGCGCAATGGCACTTGCGCGGCTCAAATGAGGACATATTTCCGTGTCACACCGCCATACGGTCTCCATCGAGCATGTACGCGGACTACTTCTGGGCGCGCAGGCGCGAGGCGCGGATTGCACGGCACTGCTGACGCGGGCGGGTATCGCACCCACGCCCGCCGAAGATGAGCGCGCGGACATCACGATCGACCAGTTCGCGGCGCTGATTCGGGTCCTGCGCCGCGCGCTACGCGACGAGTATTTTGGATTGACGAGTCGGCGGGTGCGTCCTGGTTGCTTTGCGCGATGCATGGACCAGGCAGTACGCTGTATGACGCTTGGTGAGGCGTTACGCAGCGCGTTTTCCCTGTACGGAATATTGGTCGACGATTTCATTGGGCGGCTTTCGGTACAGGGCGGCGCGGCATGCCTACGATTCGTGCAACGCGCTCCCTCCAACGCTCGCACCGACTGGGCGATCCGCGCAACCATGCTGTTCGCATTCGCGGCTGCGTCATGGCTCATTGGCCGCCGCATCCAACTCCTGGGGGTAGACTACACACACGGTATGCAGCCCAACGAAACGGCACGGATTTACCGTACCGCCATTCGTCAAGGCCAGCCTTATGTGAGCATGTCATTCGACGCGCGCTGGCTCGCACAACCAGTGGTACAGAACGCGCAGTCGCTGCACTCCTTCCTGCGCAACGCCCCCGCCAACCTGATCAGTGGCTACCGCGACGAAACGGCGCTGCCCGATCGCATTTGCCGCCTATTGCGCAAGCGGCTAGATGACACGCTCCCATCGCTTCAGCAGGTAGCCGAGCTGCTCGCCGTCACGCCGCAGACGCTGCGTCGCCGTCTGCAAGACGAGGGCCGCGGGTTCCGCGCTATCAAAGATGAAGTTCGCCGTGACGCGGCGATCGATTTATTGCTGAAAACAGGCTTGAGCCTGCCCGAGGTCGCGCAGCGCGTCGGCTTTTCCGAAGCCAGCACCTTTCACCGTGCATTCAAGCAGTGGACGGGAGAAGCCCCGGGTGCGTACCGCGCAGCACATGCACACTGATACTTTCTGCCAGTCTTTTTCGAGCGAAGCAGCGATGGCGCCGCCGTGCGCTCTTGCGCAAACTAGCAGCATGTTCGGATCGCGTAAAAGCATCTGCGATGCATGCGCTTCGAACGAAACTGCGCGGACACTGTCAATGCTCCGAGGCGCGCGAAGACGAGCAAGGCCTTCGCGCCAACCGAGCACTGAGGTATCTCGCGGGCGGTCGCCGGAAATCGTAACGACCTCGCTCGCGCGAGGGCCGACCGCGAGCTTCATGCACGCCTCGGCGTTGGCCATCTCCGCGCTTATGTGTTGCTTGGCATCGAGAGACGAGTTTCATGTGACGCGCAGGCCGTGCTTCTGAACTTTCCGCAGCACGAAGTCACATAGCAGCGCTTTTTAGCAACAATCACTGGCCTTCGAGCGGCCAGCCAACAAGGAGTCAACCGGATGGGCATGGTAGAGGGCAAGGTCGTCGTCGTTACTGGCGCCGGCGGCGGAATCGGTCGCGACATCGCGCTTGCAATGGCGCGTGAAGGTGCGCGTGTTGTGGTCAACGATCTGGGAGCATCGGTGACGGGCGACGGGTCCGACCATGGTCCCGCGCAGGCTGTGGTCGAAGAGATCCGCGCCGCCGGCGGCGAAGCGGTTGCCAGCACGGACAGCGTCGCACAGGCCGTCTCGGCTGGTCGCATCGTCGGCACCGCGCTGGATGCCTTCGGCCGCATTGACGTACTAGTCAACAACGCGGGCATCCTGCGCGACCGTTTCTTCCACAAAATGAGCGCCGAGGAATGGGATGCCGTCGTCCAGGTTCATCTGTACGGGAGCTTTCACGTCAGCCGCGCCGCTGCTCCGCACTTCAAGGAACAGGAAGGTGGTTGCTTGATCTTCATGACCTCCACTTCCGGCCTGATTGGCAACCTGGGTCAGGCCAACTACTCGGCGGCGAAGCTCGGACTCACGGCATTGTCGAAATCGATCGCACTCGATATGGAACGTTTTCGCGTACGCAGCAACTGCATTGCGCCTTTCGCTTGGAGCCGAATGATCGGTTCCATCCCCACTGACACACCCGACGAGCAGGAACGTGTAAAGCGCCTGAAGCTGATGACACCTGCAAAGATCGCACCGCTGGCTGTGGCGCTCGCGAGCGACACAGCGCACGACGTCACTGGCCAAGTCTTCGCCGTGCGCAACAACGAAATTTTCTTGATGAGCCAGCCTCGGCCCGTACGGTCCGTACAACGCACGGATGGGTGGACACCCCAGGATGTTGTCTCGCATGCGCTCCCTGCCCTGAGAGCGAGCTTCCATGCGCTGGATCGCTCCGGTGACGTATTCTGCTGGGATCCCGTATGAACGAAAGTGTACTAGCTTGGCATCAGGCGCGCCTGCAAGAGGGGAAGTTCTTCATCCAGCGCTGCAGCGCCTGCGCGCACCATGTGTATTTTCCACGTGCCTTTTGCCCGCACTGTGGCGGCGATGCCCTGGAATGGACAACGCCCGCCGGTACCGGCACTGTGTACGCTGCAACTACCGTGCGCCGCAAACCCACGGAGGGGGGCGACCTGAACGTAAGCCTGATCGATCTCGACGAAGGCGTACGCCTGATGTCCCGCATTGACGGCATTGCAGCGGACGATGTTCATATCGGGCTGCGTGTACGGGCCAAGGTGGTCGATGGACTTGTGCTGTTCGCCCCGGCCGACGGAGGTTCGGCATGAATACTCGGACACTGCGCGGTAGTTGCGCGATCGCCGGCGTCGCAACCTTCGGCTGCGGCGAGACACCCGGCTTCACCGATCTTGAACTGCTGGCCCACGCAGCGCATGCGGCCGTGGTTGATGCTGGCCTGCAAATGACTGACATCGATGGCCTGTGCACCGCCAGCGTCTCGTCGCCGATGTGGGCGATGCCAGTAATCGAATACCTCGGCCTGAACCCGCGGTACATCGACGGCACGATGTTGGGTGGCAGCAGCTTCATTGCTCACCTGCTGCCCGCGATCCAAGCCCTCGAGGCCGGGCGCTGTCGACATGTCCTGGTGTGCTACGGGAGCGCGCAGCGCAGCGGAACATTCGGCCGCAGCGCGTCCGCAGGTGCTCGGCGCTTGCTGGACCCACAACCCTACGAACATCCGTACGAACCGATGCTGCCACCCTCGGCTTATGCGCTGGCGGCTTCGCGCCATATGTACGAGTTCGGTACAACTCGTGCACAGATGGCCGATGTGGCCGTGGCCGCGAGGGCTTGGGCGCGCCTTAATCCCGAGGCATTCGTGCGCGATCCGCTTACGCGCGATGACGTTCTACGCTCGCGCATGGTGTCCGACCCGCTGTCCGTGCGCGACTGCTGCCTCGTTACCGACGGCGCGGGAGCATTCGTGCTGACGCGCGCCGACCGCGCGCGCGACCTGCCGAATCGGCCGGTATACGTGCTGGGCAATTCCACAGCGGTATGGAACCGACAGATTTCGTCGATGCACGATCTGACGGTCACCGCGGCACAACAGTCGGGTGCCGATACTTTCGCGATGGCGGGATTCACGCCGCGGGACATCGACGTAGTCCAACTTTACGATGCATTCACGATCAACACCATATTGTTCCTGGAAGACCTTGGCTTCTGCGCCAAGGGCGAGGGCGGAGCGTTCGTGTCCGACGGCCGCATTGCGCCTGGCGGTGCGTTGCCTGTCAACACCAATGGCGGCGGTCTGTCGTGCGTACATCCGGGCATGTATGGAATCTTCGCGCTGATCGAGGCGGTACGACAACTGCGTGGTGAGGCCGGTGAGCGGCAAGTACCCGGGGCGCTCACTGCGCTGGCGCACGGCAACGGCGGCACGCTCTCGAGCCAGTCTACGGCCATTCTGGCAACAGCCGATGCGCTGTAATCGAACCATGTCGCGCCTGCACGACCCCTTCGACCACTGGGTCGACCTGAGCCCGGATCGGATCTTCCTGCTGCATCAGGACGGCCCAATGACCTACCGCGACGTGGATGGATACGTCGAGACGCTCGTGCGTGAATTAGCGGGTGACGGAGTGCGCCCCGGTGACCGTGTACTGATGATCGCGGAGAACTGCGTCGAGCACCTCGCGCTGATCCTTGCTTGCAGTCGGCTTGGCGCCTGGTCATGCGGTGTCAATGCACGAATGGCGCCGGGCGAAATCGCCGCGTTTGCAGTGAAGGCCGATGCCCGCGTCTGCTATTTCACCACGGCCGTTTCTTCTGCAGCGGCCGCGCACGCGCAACGATTCGAGGCGCGACCCTCCGCATTGCCTGGCTTGCAGCGCAGCGCCGTGCGTCCGAGTGCGGTCGCCGAAGTCGGTGCGCTTGCCGAGGGCGTGGCCGCAATCATCTTCACCTCTGGCACTAGCGGGGCACCAAAGGGGGTGTTGCTGACGCACGAAGGCATTCTCCAATATGGACGCGTGTCGGCACAGTCGCGCGAGCTTGGCGTGCGTGATCGCTCCTATGCATACCTACCGATGACCCACATCTTCGGCTTGGGGACGGTACTGATGGCGTCGCTTCAGGCCGGCGCGACCTTGCTGATGCGAACACATTTCGATCCGGCACAGGCGCTCACAGATCTAGCCCGGCACGGCGTGACGCAGTTGCAAGGTCCGCCGACGCTGTTCTCCCGCCTGCTGGCGCATATGGAGCAAGCCGGAATCCAGCATGCCATCGCGCCCGATCTGCGCTATGTCTACACCGGCGCCGGACCGTTGGACACAGCGCTCAAACAGCGTATTGAACAAGCGTTCGGCCAGCCGCTGCACCATGGCTACGGTCTCTCGGAGTACGCCGGGTCGGTGCATCTGACGCGCCTTGGCGAATGGCGCCAAGACACGTCCGCAGGCTACCTCGTTGAGGGAGCGGAAGTCGAGATCGCTGAACCGACAACAGGACGGCGGCTGCCGCCCGGCGAGAGGGGTGAAATCTGGATACGTGGGATCGGACTCATGCCAAGCTATTTCCGCGATTCCGAGGCGACTGCAGCCGTAATGCGGGAGGGCGGCTGGTATGCAAGCGGCGATCTCGGCGAAATAGCGCCCGATGGCGCACTGTTCGTAGTAGGTCGGCTCAAAGAGATGATCATCCGCTCGGGTTTCAATGTATACCCAGCGGAAGTCGAGTCGTGCCTGAACGCATTTCCTGCAGTCGAACGATCTGCAGTGCTGGGGAGGCCCGAGGCAGATGGGAACGAGTCTGTGCTCGCCTTTATACAGTTACGCCATGAAGCAACGCTTGATATGGCAGCCCTGGAGGCGCATTTGCGTGAGCAGCTCGCACCCTACAAGCGCCCGACTGCGGTGCATATCGTGAGCGAGTTTCCGATGACCGGCAGCGGCAAGATCCTGAAGCGAGCCCTGCTGCAAGAGGCTTCGTAGGCGGCGCGCCGGGCCTGCGCCTCCGTTTCCTCAGCTACTTCCCGAGTTCTGGGGATCACCAGCCTGCGCAAGTTCCTTGAGCACCTGCTTCAACAGTTTGCCAGTCGCACTGGCTGGCAAACGTTCCATCACATGCAGCTCCGATGGAACCTTGTAGGCAGTCAGGCGCACGCGAAGAAAGTCCAGTAGCCGCACAGTTTCGATGTGCCTGCCTGCCATGGGTTCCACATAAGCGATGACCTGCTCGTCGCCGGGTACGCTACGTCCAACCACCGCCGACTGGGCCACGCCGGGAAATTCGGCGATGGCCTTTTCAACTTCCGCTGGAAACACGTTAAACCCGCCGCGGATGATCATCTCTTTGCTACGCCCAACGATCGAGAGATCCCCATCAGGGCCGAACACACCCACATCGCCGGTATGGAGCCAGCCGTTCGGATCGATTGCCGAGGCAGTCTGCGGTGCATCTCGGAAGTAGCCGCGCATGACATTTGGACCACGCACGCACACTTCGCCACGTTCACCTGTCGGCACCTGTTTGCCCGATGCGTCGCGCAGACACACTTCAACGCCCGGAACGGGCCATCCCGCCGTGACTTCCTGCGGCGGCGGATGGCCGATGGTGCGCGTTACAAGCGGCGCCGCTTCAGTCAGCCCGTAGCCATGATGCAATCGAAGACCCAACATATTCTCGGTCTGCCGCTTGCGGGCCGCATCCACGCTCGAGCCACCGATGTAGATCATGCGCAGCCGATTGGGCACAAGTTGTCTGCGCTCCGCATGCGCCCACTCATGGAGCCGTGCATACATGGCGGGCACGCCCTGAAAGACACTTACCGAACCATCGATGATGGCTTCTCCGAGTCGCTCAGCTGAGAAGCGTCCAACCAAGCGCAAAGTGGCACCCGCGCGCAGGCCACATAGCAGCCCGCTGACAAGGCCGTACGAATGCGAAATCGGCAACGCGTGGAACATGCTGTCGCCGGGACGAAGCACACCTTGCATCAGGGATAGCCGCGTGACAAAGTCTAGGTTCGCATGAGTCAACATCACGCCCTTGGGATGGCCCATCGTGCCAGACGTATAGAGCATCAAAGCGACGCCATATAGCTCTTCCTCGTCGGAGTGCTGCTCTACGGCTGTGCACCACTGCAACCGACCGCCGGGCAACGAGGCCAGTGTTCCGTGCGCGCTGCGCCGCTGCGCATGGCGGCACGCATCGTCGGTCTGATCAGCGGCAAAGTAGACGAGTCGCGGGGCCGCATGCTCGCAGACCGCATCGAGTTCAGCCGCCGACATCCGCGCATTCAGTGGCACCGGAACGCCGCCCGCATAGATCGTACCTAGCAGCCCGACTATCATGTCCAAGCTGTTCTCGCCAACCAACACGACGCGTTGCCGGTCCACGAGGCCAGCATCAGTCAACGAACGCCCTACCTCTCGGATGCGATGAACCAGGTCAGCATACGACAAAGCCGTCCCATCGTCTGTGAGAAATGCTGTAACCGAGCCCTCGCCGCGTTTGGTCACCTCATCGACTATCGCGTCGATCCGCGAAATGGGTGACCATCCTTGATGGTCAATCTGATCATCCATGCGGCACCTGTTCGTTGTTCGTTCGCATGGCCTTGTCGCGGGCGTCGTGCGAGCGAATCGCTTCGCGCATCTCAAGCCACTGCGCATCGGAGAGTTCTGCAAGCTCGGTAAACGAGGCACCGTTCTGTCGATGGCCCGCACCGTCGATCGCTATCGTCTCTCCGTTGAGCCATTCAACACCGTCCGCCATCAAAAAGGCCGCGAGGTTCTGCAGTTCCGACATCCGGCCCAAGCGGTTCATGGGGTTGCGCACTGCGCCGTCCTCCCAAGCGGCCTTCGGACTGAGCCGCTTGTTGGCGCCCTCCGTTGGGAAGATTCCAGGCGCGATCGCGTTAAGACGAATCCCATAGCGACCCCATTCGATCGCCAGCGAACGCGTCATCAGTTCGACCGCAGCCTTGCTCATCGTCGACGGTACGACAAACGGCGCCCCCGTACGCACCCAGGTAACGATGATCGACACGACTGATCCAGCGTGTCCGGCCGCAATCCAGCGTTTTCCGACGTAGTGGGTGATGTAGTACGTCCCGTGAATGACCGTGTTGGCGACTGCATCGAAGCCGCGCGGAGACACGTCTTGCGTACGGCTTACGAAGTTTCCAGCTGCGTTGTTGACCAACCCATCGAGAGGACCGTACGTATTCCACAGATGGTCGACGAAGCTCTCCACGTCGGTCGCCTGTCGCAAATCCAGGACGTGCGAAATTATGGTGCCGCCGTACTTTTCGCGCAGTCGTTGCGCCGTGTCTTCAAGCACTTGGAGGCGTCGGCCGCAGATATGAACTTCGGCGCCTAGCTGTAGGTAACAGGCGGCGATCTCTCGCCCAAGGCCGGAGCCTCCGCCGGTGATAAGGATCCGCTTGCCGCGCAACAGGTCCGGAATAAACATGGATGAGCTCCTCTCAGTCGGTGAAACAGAGTCGATCTTAACGCTGATTAGATTGAAGTAAAGAGCTTTGAAGAGGCTACGTAGAATTGTTGACATGTCAGTAGCTAAACCGGCCTATCACCACGGCAACCTCAGAGAGGCCCTGGTCCTTCGAGGCGTCGAGATCCTTGAGACCCAGGGCTTTGACGCGCTGAGCCTCCGGCAAGTTGCGCGGGAAGTAGGGGTTTCTCAGACCGCGCCGCTACACCATTTCGAGGGCAAACAGGGTTATCTTGCAGCGATCGCCGAGCATGGCTTCCAGCTGCTCATGGATCGCCGCATCTCCGGGCTCTCGGGGCTGACAGATGCCCGAGCGCGGCTTGTTGCAGTCATGAAAGCGCACCTGGACTTCTCCGTTGAGCACCCTGCCTTGTTTCGCATCATGTTCGGTCCGGACATCCCGCAGAAGAGCCAGTATCCAGAACTAGCGCGTACTGCCAGCCGGTCCTTTGCATTGCTAGAAGCGTGTGTCGGCGACTACCTCAGTCAGCGTCGCATTCCCTCGAGCCGGCTGCGCCGTGCCTCCGTGGCCGCATGGACAGCCTGCCACGGTCTTGCTCAGGTGATGTCCGAGCGTGAGACGGCGTGGGACATTGTTGGCCGCGCACCGGAACAAATGGTTGGCGATATATTCGCGATCTTCATCGCGGGCCTGGAGCATATTCCCTGAGCCGTCGAGCCCGGTTCCGGAGATCCTGCGGCCGCCAGCATTGAGCCGTTCCGAGTCGAATTGCATCGACGCGCGATAGAAATCTCTGTGCAGCTTCGAACCCCGCAAGAATTCAATGCAGCAGGCCCAATCCGAGAGTCGAGTATGGGAAAGGTATTCTGATGCTCCCCCGCAACAGGAAAAGCTTCGACGAGCGCGGAGCCCGCCGGGCTTTCGCTCTGGTCCTATGCTGGACTTTGGCAATCCAGCCCCGCCGTTTTCGTCGCGGTACCCAGTCCACCGCCGGAGCTTTCATTAATAGCGCCCTGTGTTCGTCATGCGCCGCCGGCTAGCGAAGATGACGCACAGGTTCCATTCCCCATACCGGCGTATCGATGCCTTCCATCCGCGCCTTCAACTGCAGTGCAAGGTAAAGCGAGTAGTGGCGTGACTGGCTAAGATTCCCACCATGGAACCACAGCGCCGTCTGGCAGGTCGGCTTCCACATGTTTCTCAACTCACCCTCCCAAGGGCCTGGATCTCGGGCGGTGTCGGAGCCCACTCCCCAGCACTTGCCCACCCGATCGGCCACCTCGGGAGACACGATGTCCGCCACCCACGCATTCATCGAGCCGTACCCGGTGGCGTACACCAGCAGGTCAGCCTCCAACGTCTCCCCGCTGGTCAGCACCACGCGGTCGGCCTCGATGCGTGCGATGCCCACGCCACTGCGCAAACCAATCTTGCCCTCGGCCACGAGTTCCGAGGCACCGACATCGATGTAGTACCCAGATCCACGGCGCAGGTACTTTGTGTGCAAGCCTGAGCCATCCTCCCCGAAGTCGAGCATGAAGCCAGCATTGCGCAACCGCGCATAGAACTCAGCATCCGCCTCGGCGATCTCTTCGTAGATCGGTACATTCATCTGCGCCGAGAGCTTCAGCGGCGTGGAAGCCTGGATCAGGTCAGCACGCTCCGCATCGATGCCACGCTCGAGCGCGTCCTCCGAGTAGAGCTTGCCGATCACGCGCTGCATCAAGGTGTCGGACTTGACGATCAGCGTCGACGAACGCTGGAGCATCGTGACCTGCGCACCGTGCTCCCACAGATCCGCGCAAATGTCGTGGGCCGAATTGTTCGAGCCAAGCACCACGCAGCGCTTCCCGCGCCAGGCTTCGCCGCCTTCATAGGCACTCGAGTGGGTTTGCGTGCCCGTGAAGGTCTCGTGTCCTTCGATGACCGGCGTGCTCGGATAGCCTGAGACGCCAAGCGCGAAGACCAGTTGCCTGGGCCGCAACACGATCGCCTCACCCTCGCGCCGCACCCTGACCACCCACTCTTGCGCGGCTTCGTCATAGCAGGCGCTGTCGCAACTCGTGGACGACCAGTAATTGATCTCCATGATGCGGGTGTACGCTTCGAGCCAGTCCCCGAGCTTGTCCTTGGGCGTGAACACTGGCCAGTCCTCGGGAAAGGGCAGGTAGGGAAGATGGTCGTACCACACAGGATCGTGCAGGCACAACGACTTGTAGCGCTGGCGCCAGGAATCCCCTGCCTTTGCATTGCGCTCGATCACAAGGGTAGGCACATCCAGGCGACGCAGTCGCGCCGCCAGCGCGATGCCGCCTTGCCCGCCGCCAACGATGACGCAATAGGGCTGCTCGGTATGGCCAAGTGCCGCCGCTTCGCGCTCACGCTCCTCCAGCCAAGTCGTGCGCCCCGGCCCGTAGTGGTGGGCGGTACCCAACGGACGCCGACGCCCCTTGCGTTCCTCGAAACCCCTGAGTTCGCGCAAGGCGGTAAAGAAGGTCCAGCATCGGCCAGCGCGCAGTCGCAGGTGCCCC